>DYLG01000141.1 GCA_020722215.1 Desulfomonile tiedjei | reverse complement strand
ATGATCCGAAAGTGTACAGTCACCTGAACCAAAGTTCCGAAGCGTCGGACGGGACGGTCTCTGCAAACGGCCTTTACGGCAACCGTTGACCTGACTGGCGGCCCGATACAGGCAGCCTCTCCCGACGCCACGGTTCTCGCCGCAGCGTGGCAGGAACCGATGTTATCACAAAGTCTCAGCGCTCTCCAGTTCATGCGACGTCGGAATAACCACCCAAACGAGCCGATGCCCTTTGAAGCTCGTGCGTGCAAGAGCATACTGGAAAAATTGATCCGGGAAACCGTCGGCGAGATGGACTGTGGTCACCCGGTCGACTCGGGCAGGCTGTTGAGTCGCGGCCTGGAGCTATTCGTGGAGGCAATGCTTGCGCGGGCAGGTGCTGAAACGCAGCGTGCCCTGTGCAATCGGACCGACCTCGGCAGCGAGATCGTCAAGGAACTTCCTTGTCTTGACCCCGAGCATGTTGGAGGGGTCTACGAATACTTGCTGGGATTCAATGTTCGGTTCAACCGAAAGGGAGAACCGGAGCTGGTTCCCAGCGTCAAGGGCAAGAGAAACCAGGGCGTGTTCTACACTCCTCAACCGGTGGTGCGGCACATCGTCAACAGCACTCTGGCAGCGCTGGCTCTCTCGGACAAGTCGGACCTGCTGAGTCTGAGGCTGCTCGATCCCGCAGTGGGAACAGGGGTGTTTCTCGGAGAGGCTCTCGATGTGATCTCGGAAATTGTCCTCAGCAATGAACAGCCGACGTGCAGGACAAGGGTTGAACTGATCGCACACGCTTTCCTGGCCAGAGCCGAACGCCTCGGAATCGAGACCGGTTTCGACCCGGTCACCTCAGTGCGAGTCCATCTCGTCGAGAACTGTCTGTACGGGGTAGACCTGGATCCATGCGCGGTTGCCATAGCACGGGCAATGCTTCTGAAACGAGCGTTCGGAGAAATTGACGTATTTCCGGACGTCGGCCTGCACTTGCGCGTGGGCAATGCACTGATGGGCTCGATCTACGACAAGGGCTCGTCTCAGACTGGAGAATCTCTCGATGAGCAGCATGCCCGAGCCTACTTCGGCGGAAAGCTTCCCGATCAACAAGGGATTGCACTATGGGCAGCCGACAAAGAGATCTTTCACTGGGGTCTTGAGTTCCCGGAAGTCTTCTCAGGCGGGTCGGGAGGATTTGATGCCGTAGTCGGAAATCCGCCGTACGAAATCGTTTCCGTTCGAGAGTCCGGCATAGAGGAAAGGCACAGGGAACAGGCGTACTTCCGGAAGATGTTCCGGAGCTGTAAGGGCAAGCTGAACACCTACCGCCTGATGTTGGAGCGAGGCCTGGATCTGTTGCGTGACAAGGCCGCGCTGGGATTCATCATGCCCGCGACCTTGCTGTCCGATTCAACTGCGGAAAGACTCCGGGACATGGTACTGGACGAATCCGAGGTGCTGGAAGCGGTCGTCATTCCCGAGAAAGCAAGGATCTTTCGGAGAGTCACCCAGGCCCTATTGATCCTGGTGCTTCGCAAAGGATCAAGGACCGATTTCATCCGGCCTGTATTCTGGAACGGCAAAGGAAAGGTTCCGGCGACCGGTGGAGCGAACATAACCCGCGAACTGATCAAGAAGACCGGCTCACGCATTGCCCTTGTGAGAGACGAGAAGGAAATGCAACTGCTCGAGGCAATGTCCGTCCATCCCCCTTTTTGCGGAGGCCAGGGGGTCCTACCCGTTGCCTCGGTGCATCAAGGAGAGGTGAATCTCACTGTTGACCGGGAGTTCATAACCTATGATCAGACGAATATCCCTCTCATCAGGGGCGAGCACATCATGGCCTTGCGGCTGGTGCACCCAGCCCCGGGCAGAAAACGGTTGGATTGGGTTCTGCCTGCCCTATTGCAGAGCCCCGTGGCAAGTGACCGGAATCAGGGCTCCCTCTTTCCGCGCAGAGGGATCGGCCCTGAGCAGCGAGGAAGGAATCGGCCCTGGGAGCGCTGCCGCATAGTGGTGGGGAGAGTTGTGAACATGGCAACAGCGCGGCGGCTGAAGGCTGCCGTGGCCCCGCCAGGACATATGCTGGGCGACATGACCAACTCTGTAGACCATGTTCGCGTTCCGGTGAATTACTTGCTGGGACTGCTGAACTCAAGAGCCCTCAACTGGCGGATCAAGACAACAAGCAGCAACAACTACATCTCTGCAAAGGAAATCGAGAGTCTCCCCATCCCGCGATCTGACTGCACGGGGGGACCACCGGCCTGGAACGAGATACTTGGTGTCGATTTGATGCTGCTTGAAAACAAGGAGCATGCTTCTATTGAAGAAGCGCTGAAATCAATCCGGTCGGTGACCGCGCAGCTCGGGGAGGAATTGCGGGCAGGCTGTCTGGCCGCTTTGGTAGAACGCGTTGTGGAACGGATTACGGCAAGGCCCGCGTCCAGGGATCCCATGCATGAGCAGGGCCTGCTCAATCTCATGGACGCCGCGGTTCTCATGCTTTATGAGGCGGACAAATTCTGCAGGTTGCTGGATCGTTAGTCAGTAGTGACAGGGAGTGGGCGGAAATGAGACCCGCTGTTGGACTTGGTAAGCATTCATTCTTGTGGGGTAGCCTTTCCGGCCTTCTTTGTCCAAGCCGAGGAGAACCAGTAGGCTGGAAAGCCTGCGCCACCATGTGAAGAGATGGTATGACTCCTGTGAGTGAATACATACATGCACTCCGTAACTCCTCAGTCAAGGGCGGCGGGGAGGTTCCTGCTCCGCTGCGAACGGCAAGCCTGACTTCGCTTCGCAGGAACGCTCCCCGCACCGCATTCCTGACTCTCCCCCCGGAGACTGAGGGGTTACTCCACTCCGCTTTTTTCGCTTGCAATGGGAACGCGAGTCGGTCATAATTAGGGATTAACTCGCACATCGCTCCACGTTCGGGTCGCGTATTCAACGCCGAAGGAGCAATGGAGGAAAAACCCGACAGCAGAAGGAGATTACAGAGTGTCCTTGATCACAATGAAGCAACTGCTCGAGGCCGGAGTTCATTTCGGCCACCAAACCCGCCGCTGGAACCCGAAGATGAAACCCTATCTCTTCGGCGCACGCAACGGTATCTACATCATCGACCTCCAGAAAACGGTCCGGCTGTTCAAGAAAGCTTACACCTTTGTCCAGGAAACCGTTGGCGCAGGCGGCAGTGTCCTGTTTGTGGGAACCAAGAAACAGGCCCAGGATTCAATATACGAAGAGGCCTCCAGGTGCGGCCAGTTCTGGGTGAACCAGCGCTGGCTGGGCGGCATGCTCACCAATTTCTCCACCATTAGGAAGAGCATTGATCGGCTCAACCAAATCGGGGCAATCCTCGAATCTGCTGAAGAAACTAACCTAACCAAAAGGGAAGTGGCAAATCTGAGCCGGAAATACGACAAACTCAACAGGAACCTGGCCGGCATACGGGAAATGAAAAAGCCCCCGTCTGCATTGTTCGTCATCGATCCCAAGAATGAGAACATAGCGGTTAAGGAGGCGAGAAAACTTGGGGTCCCTGTCGTTGCAGTGGTGGACTCCAACTGCGATCCTGACGAAATCGATTATGTGATCCCGGGCAATGACGATGCAATTCGAGCTATTCGCCTCTTCACGGCAAAGATTGCCGACGCGTGCATCGAGGGCCGCGAACTTTATGATCAGTCGCTCCGGGAGCAGGCCGAAGAGCCCGAGGCAGGGCGGAGGGAACCCGGCGCTGTGACCGAGGTCGTACGCCCCGCGGTCGTGGAAAGACTGATGGAGGAGCCTGAAGAGGATCAGGGGGAAGAGCCCGAAGAGGAGCCGGCCCAGGCAGACGATGCAGCCGAGGCGCCTCAAGCAAAAGAAGGGGCCTCTTCTGAGGTGGGCCAAATAGCCCACGAAAAGAAGGAAGCATCCGAACAGGCCCAAGTGCTGCCGGAACACGAGTTGGCCCAGTCTCCCGAGCCACCGGAAGAAGAGACCTCCCTGCGGGCCTGACATGACACGTAGAGTCGGTGATCCTTTTTGGGATCCCTTCATTGGACACCCTTGCCGGGGAATCGTTCCGAATGTGCAGGTCCTGTCCTGCGCCGGTGCGTTGCCTGACGATAGTTCACAAGAAATCCGGAGGGGGCGTTTTCCGACGGCCGAGGTCGCCAGCGCGCAGCTAGATGCCCCCGTTTGTCCTCGGCAAGATTCGAGGTGACACCCCGTCGACCATACTTGAATGATCAAACTTGGAATCAACCCGCCCGGGAGCGGATCAAAGCGGACCGCGGGTCCGACTTGGCGCTTCACGGGCTATAGGAGATAAGCCTATGGAAGTGAAAGCTGCCGTGGTTAAGGAACTGAGAGAAAAGACCGGCCTGGGAATGATGGACTGCAAGAAGGCCCTGGTCGAAACAAATGGAGACTTGGACAAGGCCGTGGAATACTTAAGGAAGAAGGGAGCACTCAAGGCCGCCAGGAGAGAAGGCCGCACCACGTCGGAAGGCCGCATCGGATCTTATGTCCACATGACCGGCAAGATCGGTGTCCTCTTGGAACTCAAGTGCGAGAGCGATTTCGTTGCGAAAACGGAACAGTTCGGCGAACTCGTCAAGGACATATGCATGCACATAGCAGCCAGCGCGCCCGGATGGGTAAGCGTTGAGGAT
The DNA here is from genome assembly GCA_020722215.1 of Desulfomonile tiedjei. Taxonomy (GTDB): domain Bacteria; phylum Desulfobacterota; class Desulfomonilia; order Desulfomonilales; family Desulfomonilaceae; genus DYLG01. The sequence goes on along the minus strand of DYLG01000141.1, from coordinate 5,928 downwards.
ATCCCTGAAGAAATCCTGGCCAAGGAAAAGGAGATTTACATGTCCCAGGCCAAGGATTCGGGCAAGCCCGAGAAGATCCTCGAAAAGATTGCCGAAGGCAAGATGAAGAAGTTCTACTCCGAGGTCTGCCTCCTTGAACAGCCCTTCGTCAAGGACACGGACATTACGGTGAGTCAACTGATCAAGGATAAGATCGCCCAGCTTGGAGAAAACATCACTGTGGGTAGGTTCGTTCGCCTGCAGTTGGGCGAGAGCTGAGAACTCCCGGAATGACCCTGCATTACCGCAGAGCGCTGCTCAAGATATCCGGAGAAGCCCTGGCCGGCCCGCGAGGATACGGCCTCGATCTTGAGACGGTCCGCTGGATAGCCGGCCAAATAGGGCAGGCCGTCCGGCAGGGAAATGAGCTGGGTTTGGTAGTCGGCGGCGGCAACATTCTGCGAGGAGCGGACGCCGCGTCGATCGGAGTGCAGCATCTCGTAGGTGACGAAATGGGCATGGTGGCCACCGTGCTCAACGCCATGGCTCTGCGAGGCGCGCTTGAGGCAGCGGGGCTTAACTCTCCGGTTCTGTCGGCTTTTCCGGTTGGGCGGTTTGTGGAGACCTTTCAGAGAGAGAAGGCTCTGCATCATATTCAAAGAGGAGCGGTGGTCATATTCGCCGGAGGCACGGGCAATCCATGCTTCACTACGGATTCGGCGGCTGCTCTGCGCGCTGTGGAGATCCAGGCCGACGTCCTCATCAAGTGCACCCAGGTCCGAGGCGTGTTCGACAAGGACCCGAAGAAATACCCGGATGCAGTCTTTCTGGAATCCATACACGCTCGGGAACTTCTGGAGCGACGACTCGCCGTCATAGATGCCGCAGCAGCAGACATCCTTGCCAGGAATGACATCCCTGCCATAGTACTCAACCTCCACGAAGACGGGAACATGGCCAGGGCTCTGGCAGGGGAAAAGGTGGGAACACTCGTGTACTGCGACGGGCATGTTTCGGACCCTTGAAGGGGCCGGCCGGCTTGCCGGTCCCGGGTCCTTGAGGTAATCTTGGAGAGGGAAAGATGATAGACGACGTTCTGAGCGAGACGAAGTCCGACATGGAAAAGAGCGTAGACGCTCTGGCGAAGGAGCTGAAACGCATCCGCACTGGTAGGGCTTCTCTGGCATTGCTGGACGGAATCATGGTCGACTACTATGGCAGTCCGACGCCCATCAACCAGCTTGCCACCTTGTCCATTCCCGAGGCGCGACAAATACTGATTCAACCTTGGGACAGCCAGGCGCTGCAAGATATCGAAAGGGCGATTCTCAAGTCGGAACTCGGTCTCACTCCTTCCAACGACGGTAAGCTGATCAGGATTGTTCTCCCGCCGCTCACGGAGGAAAGGCGGAGAGAACTGGTCAAGATCGTCAAGAAAATGGCGGAGGAGTTCAAGGTTCAGGTCCGCAATCACAGGCGAGAAGCCAACGAAATGCTCAAGGAAATGAAAAAGGGAAAAGAGATAACTGAAGATGATTTGCACAGGGGCCAGGAGCAAGTCCAGAAAATTACGGACGAGTTCACGGCCAGGCTCGACGCTGTGGCTGCGGACAAGGAAAAGGAAATCATGGAAATCTGATCCGCCCGGCCATGGCTCCGGACCAGTGCGTCATTCACAGCGGTTCATGCTCAAACAAACCGCACAATGTCTCCTCACCCCTTCAGCAAGGCGGAAACGGGGGATTTTTCGGCAACCCCATTGGCGGCAATGATTGGAATGTTGGCGCCTGCATAAACTCGTTGCAGGCAGCGGATGCGTGTCACCGCCTGGAGAACCTTTTGGATTCGTCCTCTGAACGAGATGTTGCCTTACCGCGGCACGTGGCCATCATTATGGACGGCAACGGCCGCTGGGCGCGACGCCGGTTTCTGCCTCGGCTCGAAGGCCACCGGCAGGGCGCTAAGGCTGTCCGTAGGGCTGTGGAGTTCTGCCGGCGCAGAGGAATAAAGGTCCTCACCTTGTACGCCTTTTCCACTGAAAACTGGCAGAGGCCCAAATCCGAGGTTTCCGGATTGATGAGACTTCTCTCGGAGTACCTGGATTCACAGCTCGAAGAGATACATTCCAACGACATCCGGTTCACGACCATAGGGGACGTCCAACGCCTTCCGGAACCGCTGATTGCCAAGATAGAGCAGGCGAGGCGGAAGACCGCCCAAAACAAGTCCATGACCCTCAATATCGCCCTTTCCTACGGAGGGAGACAGGACATCCTCAATGCCGCCAAGAGTCTTGCAAAGGCCTTTACGGAAGGGACCATCGACGAGGACGCATTCACTGAGGACGCTTTGTCAAGCTTTCTCGCCACAGCGGAGCTGGGCGACCCGGATCTCCTGATACGCACAGGAGGAGAAACGCGGATCAGCAATTTCCTCCTGTGGCAGTGCGCTTATGCTGAACTGTATTTCACGCCCATTCTGTGGCCCGACTTCGACGAAGCCGCACTAGAAGCAGCTCTGGAGGAGTTCAGGTCTCGGCAAAGAAGATTCGGAAAGACCTCCGAACAGATCGAACGAGAACCAGGAGACCCCTGATGCTGCGGGATCGTTTGATCACCGCTGCGGTGGTCATTGCGATAATCGTACCTATCTTTCTCATCGGTGGAATTGCCGGCATAGGGATTCTTGTGGCCGCGTTCGGGCTGGTCGGTCTTTGGGAAATGGCCAGGGCGCTTCCCGCGCTGAAAGCCTCTCCACAGAAGGAAATCACGCTCCTTCTCGGTCTTGGCCTTGTCCCGGTATTCTGTTATCTTCCCCAATTCGCAGCCATGGCAGCCATGGCCTTGCTTCCCTTGGCGGTAATCCTCCTCCACCTGTTTCTCTATCACAGAATTGCCAATACCATAGAATCAGCTTGCCAAATGACGCTCGCCTTGACCTACGTGATGGTTCCGCTGTGTCATGCAATCCTTATCAGGCGGTTCGAGGAGGGGATCGCGTGGATTTTCTACGTGCTGCTTGTAGTGTGTCTGGGAGACACCGGCGCCTATCTCGCGGGCAAGTATTACGGAAGGCACAGGTTTTCGAAGACTCTTAGCCCTTCCAAGACGCTCGAAGGGTTTGCAGGCGGGTTGGCGGGCAATCTTATCGGCATGGCCGTGGTCAAGCTTGTCGTGCCGGAAATGCCCTCATGGGCTGTGATGCTGCCTTTGACCCTGTTGCTGGCTGTGCTCGGTCCCCTGGGCGACCTGTGCGCATCAATGATCAAGAGGCGTCTGGGGATCAAAGATTTCGGAGGGATCATGCCGGGACACGGCGGAGTCATGGATCGTGCCGACAGTCTCGTACTCGCCTTTCCCACCGCCTTCTACTTCATTGTCTTGGCGACGAATTCGGCAATAAAATGAAGAACATCTCCATTCTCGGATCAACCGGCTCCATTGGGATCCAGGCCTTGGATGTTGTGCGCCTTCATCCCGACCGCTTCAGTGTTTCGGCCCTTGCAGCCGGCGCGAACGTAGAACTTCTGGAGAGGCAGGTCCGCGAGTTTTCCCCATCGCTTGTCTCATGTTCCACGGAGAAGGTCGCGCGCGAACTGAAGACGAGGCTTGCCGGCCACAATAGGCCGCTGTGGATAGGCCATTCCGATGAGGGGCTCAGACGATGCACCGTAGCAGAAGACATCGACCTGGTTGTGGGCGGACTCCCCGGCAGTGCGGGCCTTGTCCCCGCGTTTGCAGCCGTGGAAGCTGGAAAAGACCTGGCCTTGGCCACAAAGGAAGTCCTGGTCATGGCTGGCCGCCTGTTCATGGACACAGTGAGGCAAGAGGGCATAGCACTGCTGCCTGTGGATTCCGAGCAATCGGCCATATTCCAGTGCCTGGAAGGCCACCGCAAATCTCATGTGAAGCGGATTATTCTTACTGCGTCAGGCGGGCCGTTCCGAGACATGCCTGCGCCGGAGATGGCTTACGTGACTCCTGCGGAGGCTCTGAAACATCCCCGTTGGAAGATGGGCCCAAAGGTCACCTTAGACTCTGCCACGCTCATGAACAAAGGCCTGGAAGTCGTCGAAGCCAGGTGGCTCTTTGACGTACCCCCGGAACGAATCGAGGTGGTAATCCATCCTCAAAGCATTTGCCATTCCATGGTGGAATTCGACGACGGGTCCGTTCTTGCTCAACTTGGGGCAACAGACATGAGGATTCCCATCAGCTATGCACTGGCATACCCCGACCGGATCGACTCCGGCGCCGAAGCTGTGAGTTTTCCGCTGCTGGGGGCTCTCACCTTCCATGAGCCGGACATGGTCAAGTTCCCTTTGTTGAAAGCCGCGTACGACGCCCTGGCAGCAGGCGGCTCAGCACCCATTGTGCTCAACGCTGCGGACGAGGTGGCAGTTGACCTTTTTCTGGGAGGGAAAATCCCGTTTGACCGAATCGCGGCAATAGTCATGAACTGTTTGAATGCAATTCCGTGCGCGCCGGCGGAAACGCTCAAAGAGATCGTGAGCTTCCACGAATACGTGACAGAGCGGGTCCGAGCCGACTGGCCGGAATTCGCGAAATGATCCCCACCTTGTGTCTGTTTCTAGGACACCGGTTTACAGTTGCCCAGCATTTTTCGACATGGCAAATCCGCTTGCTCCCTTACCGTGTGGAAGAGAGCCGGGGTGAGGGAATCAACGAATCGCTGAACTGGTCGTCAGTCAAGAATATCCCATTGTAACCCCATGTTAGCATAATTTCCGCACAAAAAGCTTGATTTTTGTCTCGGTTCCCATTAGGCAGTGGCGGTGGTCGTGGCCCGCAACAACGCCAGACGGAGGCGAGAAAGGCATGTCGTTTCGTTCCATATTGTCTTCACCCAAACCCAAGCAGGCACGAGAAAACCAGCCCAGTCGCCTGGAATGCATGAAGGCGACAGCGCAGCCCACTTGCGGCAGAGTCCGCCTTGGACAGAGCGCTCGCTTGAAGAATTTTCTCTTTTGCGTGCTTATGGTGGCCGGCATCCCCGGGTGGGCAAACGCTCAGGCCGAAATCATCGAGGTTTCGTGCCCGCAGTGCGGGTATGGGGAACGGTTCATTCAAGGGGCCACGCCGGATGAACGGGCGAGAAACGTGCAGAACGTAATCGTGGTATGCGAGCGAACGCGAACCGTCCGCAACATCAAGATCCCCATAGACCCCAGATTGCCCGTTCAGGGAGAGCCTCTCCTGGCGAGGCAATACGGCATGGGCCGGTCCGACATTCTTGGAGTGCAGCTCCCCAAGTTTCTTATTCCGGGAAACACGTGCCCGTTGTTCCCCATCACTGCATACCTCGAGGCCAATGTCTGCCCCGTTCACGGGGGCAGGGGCGTGTACGTCGCAGTCGTTGGACACTACTGACCGAAACAGCCAGATAGACATGGTCCCATCCCTGAAACGCGGATCATGCCGGCAACCACTTGCTGTGATTTCGAAATCTCGGATCGAGAGAGCCTCCTCAGCTTGCTGGGGAGGCTTTTTCGTGTCCGTTACGAAGATGCCGTTGCCTTGACGATTGCAGCAACGGCCAAGAACAAGGCTGTTTCCCTTGCACTTGCGTTTTCGGCTTTCGGCCCGGAGTCAGCGCTCGTGAATGCTATTGCCGGCCCACTTGTTCAAATGCCGATGCTCCTGGGCTTCGTTGCTTTCAAGAGAAGCAGGCAATAGCAAGGCAAAGGATCTTATTGTTGCAACCACTCAGTTGCGTGCAGCCCAGATTCTGGAGGTTGGCGGCCTGTGACTCCTCAGTCCCAGGCGGCGGGGTGGCGCCTGCTTCGCCGCGAGCGGCAAGCCTGACTTCGCTTGGCAGGCGCCTCCCAGCACCGCATTACCGATTTTCCCACTGGAGATGAATGGCTGCCGGCTGCCATATTTTTTATCTTGACAGAGGGGCCCGCCTCAGTCAGAATTGACGAGCCTT
>DYLG01000140.1 GCA_020722215.1 Desulfomonile tiedjei | reverse complement strand
AGGGAAAAGGCCAGCCGTTCGCCGGCAGCGGTCGTGACATAACCTGATAGGGCATCAACCCGACTCAAGCTGCCGGTCTTGGCCCTAACATTGCCGGCGGCAGGTGTCCGATTCATTCTGTTACGAAGAGTGCCATCCACACCGGCGATCGGCATGCTCTCGCGAAAGTCTCTCGCCGCCGCATGCTTGTCCATAAAACGCAGCAAGGCAACCACAGCCGCAGGCGTTACCAGGTTGTGTCGTGAAAGCCCCGAACCTTCTACCAGATGGACCTCGTCAATAGAAATACCGGCTTTTTCAAGGAATCTTCTTAGCGCTCTCAACCCGGCGGCTTCAGTGCTTTCGTCTGCGAGAGGGATTCGCAGCGGTGGAGAAACAGCGGATTTAGGGGAGGCCGCTCTTGAGGGCTGTTTCTTATGAACTGCATCGTTCAATTCGGTGTCAGCAGCGCCAACCTGCAACAGGAGCAACTGAGCGTGCAAGTTTTGCGACGGTTTCATCATTCTCCTGACCAGTTCACGCATCGGGGGCGACAACGCAGAACCAAGCTCATGAAGCGAGCTTAAGTCAAGTCGAGTACCGCGCGGGGTCTTTGTGTCAACCACCCGTACGGGGCCGGTCACTTTTATGCCGTGCTCTTCGAGGGCTTTCTTAACACATTGGCCGAACCAGCGGGCCGGACGGTGCACAGAGATTCTTTCCACCTTGCCGGTGTGATTTGCTGGCAGGCTACCATTGATTTGGACCGCGTCGCTCATCAAAGGCCGGGTTATGAGGACATTTGCAAGCTCTTTTGTGACGGACGTGATGCCGGAGTTGTCCACAGTCATGAACGGGACCTCGGGTGTTATGGTGACGTGCAGTGGTAACCCGGGGCTACTTGCAGGTCGAACGTAGACTTCGACGGCGTTATCATTCACACTCAGTGCTGACACTTCCGCGCCATAATAGTACTGCAGGTCATCCCATTCCCACCCAAACCCAAGGCGGGGTCCAACGAAGAAGCTCTCGTCAGCGACAATACCTCCATGAATCTCGCCGATTCCTGAGCGACTACAGATCTGGGCGAACACCTTGAATGCCATGCCCAGGTCGTTGTTGTGCCATTGCGCTGCAAATGATGGATCACCACGTCCGTATACGATAAGGTCTCCTCTCAAAACCCCATCTTTGTCCGGTAGGTTGGCGGAATAAAGCGAAGTTCTTACACGGAAATCCCCTCCAAACCGGTCGAGAGCAAGTGCGCTCGTGAACAATTTGGCGTTGGACGCTGGGATGAAAAGCTTGTGCTCATCATGCGAAAACAGCGTGGCACCAGTGTCGAGCGATACGATGCATATTCCCCACCGCGCATGTGCGAACCGGGGTTGAGAAATATGTCTCCCCAGGTGTTGTCGAAGTTGGGAGACGTTGGCCGGCGTCGAATTTGTTTGGCCGGTGCAGGGATTGAGATTGACGATCCACCAGCACAAAACAAAGCACAAGACACGCCACAGCGCTGCGGCGACCAGCCTTTCCCACGGCGAGACTTGCGTTCGTTGCAGAGAAATCGCTCTGTGGAGCAGCACTGTTTGCATCGCCTCTGCTGCTTCCGAAAAGCAGGAACTCGCAATCTGTGACCGAACCTCTTGCTCGCAAAAATGTCGAATGCTCAGGTGGCTTGCGACCGTTGCGCAGATTCTCCACGAGAGCACAGCGGGCACCGCCGCGCTCCCGGGCGGCTTCAAAATACCGTAGCAATCTAACAACGGAGTCGACTTCGTGCTACCGGGCTTCCAGCTGGACCGGCAGGACGACTTACTAGTGATGTCGTTTCTCTGGGAAACTCGTGTGTCCATTGGAAACCCCGGGCCGGACTGACAACCGGCGCGGCAACCCTTAGCAGAGGTATTCGCCGATCACCCGACCAAGCCTCGCAATGCCTTCTTTGATTTCATTTGGCGTTGCATTGCCGTAACTAAGTCGCATCTCATGATTTGGTCGTGGCCGACCTGGATCTGTCGCGTAGCAGATTTGTCCCGGCACATACAACACGTCATGCTCAAGTGCGCGCGCGAAAAAGCTGGAGCGCAAACCGGTTTTGATTTTTCTTGGCAAGGAAACCCACATGTACATTCCGCCGTTCGGTTTTCGCCATTCAACAACTTCTGAGAAAGAACTGCGAATGGCTGAGATCATGCAGTTGGCTTTCTCAGCATAACGACGTCTCAGCGATTTGAGATGAACATCATACACGCCTGATGAAATAGCGCGGGCGAGCAAATGTTGGAGAAAGTTTGCAGTGCCAAAATCGTGATTGCCTTTGACACGGATGACAGCCTCGCGGACGGATTCGGGTAGCAATCCATATCCGACACGTACGCCTGTCGCGAATGGCTTGCTATAGGTGCCGGCGTAAATGATGCGTTCTGCTGCTTCAATTAGCTGTAGAACTGAGGGCTCAGTTTCTTCCTCGAATCCGAGCTCGCGATAGGCAGCGTCTTCGAAAAAGTAAATTGGGTGGCCAGCCCATTTTTCGTAGTACCGCAGCATGTCCAGCGCCGCTCGTTTCTTAGTAAAAGCTGTTGTGGTGCCTGTTGGGTTTTGGTGATAGGTCACAACGTACAGCAGCTTGAGACGCGGCAGCACCCCGGTCTTCCTCAGATTCGTCAGCGTCCTGTCGAGAGAAGCCAGATCGATACCATCCGGTTCGAGTCTGAGACCGCGGCAATGAAGCCCGTGGCTCTGGACAATGCCAAGGTAGACGAAATAGGTCGGGTCTTCCACAAGCACAATATCCCCAGCATCACACAGAACCTCGGTCACAAGATACAGTAGTTGTTGCGAGCCATGTGTAATCACCAGTCGACCGGCAAATCTCTTCTTTTCGGCGTTGCTGTTACCGGACTTTTGTTCCAAATGTTCAATTCGAGCTGCGGTGAGTTCGATGAGAGCTGGCAATCCCTGTGTTGAACCATACTGCAGAGCTTGTTCACCCGCGAGCCTGTCGGAGAGCAATTCATCCAATAGGCCGCGCACCTCATCGACCGGAAGGGTAGGATTGTCAGTAAAGCCCGCCGCAAGACTGATGAGCCCTGGCCTTGCCAGTGAGGTGCTCATCAGCCACGACACAGGCGGCGGCGCTGTGCGACGCCCAAGTTGTGATAAGGCAGACTTCACTCGAGTTTGGCACAGATGAGCTTGGACAACTGAAACGCGTGCGAGTTTCTCGCCGTTGGCCCTGCAGACAACATCCCGTCATGCAATTCCAATCTCGTGCGCAAACCCCGCACCATCATAAACACATAATCCCGTGGCTTGGGGCCTCGGTACCGACCTCTGAAGCCGATCAGGGTTGGTTTGAGAGTGGTGTTTGCTAAGCTTCTTCAACAACCTTCCAACCGGCGGCGTCGGCAATCGCATATATTTGGTCTTTGAGATCGCCGTAGCATGTCACACGGTGCCAGCCCCAGATATCCCACATGGTGAAGAGCCTTTCAAAATCGCCAACCGGTTCGGCACACAGCTTGGTCCGACATGCCCTGTCGTCCGGGTCATTTCCGACGGTCCTAGCGCGGTGCATGAGGATCTCTTTGCGGCTTTGTTCTAATTGTATGCTTGTGGTCATGTATCCTGTTGGCATCAGAGACCTCACGCTGGCGCCCTGCCGATCTTCCGAGTGCGTCAGTATTTCGATTGGATTCGCCGGGCCGTTTGGTCCAAACACACGGTTAGATGCGACGCAGTGCGCATAAATGATCTGGCGTTTGGCAGTGTCCAACACCGGGTCTGAAATGTAACCCGGTCGGCCCTGCGTGAGTGTCGTTAGCAGCACCATGCTTGCTGCCGAACGCACATCGCATTCGCAACCGCCTATGAGTCCCTGATTGTTCAGTTCATGGAAGCCAAGACACGGATAAGCATGAATGTGCCCGCCGTAGAATCCGCCGAGACAGTTTATCGAGATCGCATTTGCACCGTATTTCTTGAGCACGGCTTTTTCGGCTAGATACATTGCGGCTGATTGTTCAAGGGTTTCTCGAGACACTTCCAAAATCCGCCTTGCAGTTTTCTGCCACTTATCAGCAACAGCACTCGCTTCGTCTTTATCAGCCGCTTTCCATGCGTCATTAAGCTCGGCAAACGGAACATGCACTATCGGAATACCAAGAATCTCGCCGGCAGGACCTGATTCCTGTCCACGAACGGCAAGTATCTTTGCTTCCTTGAGTCTTTGCAAACATTCACCGGCAGGTAGACACTTTACTGGGTCGGGCTTGGAACCAAGGCTGCCCGGCTTTCGAGTGCGACGCATACGCGTTTCGGCTACTGCGGCAGCGAAGTTGTCGCCAGGTCCAACCGACTCAAAGCATTTCACTGCTTCGATGAGATCGCCGATGCGCGATGAAGCAATAAAACCGACGTTGCTGGCGTTGTTTCTCAGGAACCCTGCCGTGTAAACCAGGAAACCACCGCTGCCGCCAAATTGAAAATCAGCATACAAAACCGGTTTGCCCGTAGTTGCGATCGTTTGGACCACACGATTCCAACAGTTCAACTGATACACTATGTAACCATCGACCGACGCCGTTTTGTCGTTCTCGATGATCTTTTTGGCCTCGTCCGGGCCATTGGCGAGTGAACTAATAAAGTCAAATTGTGGGCAACGCCGTCTCAGTGTTTCGTTTATGCGATTCATGACCGGCCCGAAATCGAATCCTTTGTTGGGCCAGTCTGGTCCCGGCTGTTTTTCGGCGTGAAGTGAATAAACGATTCTAATCCGCTTTCGTCTCGTTGGCGTGCCAGCAGCCGTCAATTCAGGCGCCATCAACAGTCCCGTCGCGCTTGCTGCCAAAGCACAACGCCCTATGAACCTGCGCCTGTTCATCGCACACAAAGTGCAAGCCGGAATTCCAGTTGTTTTAGTTAGAGTTCTCATTCTGTTGCCTTTCAATTTCGGCGTATGATGCACCACAACGTTTTGAGATCGCCAAACGGCGATCGGATCATTTGCCTTGCACCGGCTCGGACATCGAGCTCAGTCTTGTTCAGACCAGTTGTACCCTCCCGGCCCAGCGTGGCACGGTCCATCGAACTCTTTGGAACGCGCAGCGTCGAACCGGATGCGAAAGACCAACGCCGAGCTGGTCACTTGACCATATCAGGCTGCATTTTGACAGGCCCGCCTGCAAAATGCCAGCACGAAACGCCTTTACATGAGTGACAGTTCCTCAAAAGAATTGCGTATGACACTGCTGGTGCGGCATGTGCTGTTCTTGCTTTTTGTCGGCTATGCGCAGGCGCTGCACTCATGCATGGCCGCCGGGGCTCAAACGAAAACATCGACGTCTTACCAGATCGAGAGCTGGGATACTGACCGCGGGCTGCCACAGAACTCAGTAACGGCGATTGTTCAATCGAGAGACGGGCGTCTTTGGTTTGGCACGCTCAACGGATTGGTCAGGTTCGACGGTCTGCAATTCGAAGTCTTCGATGAAAACAATCTGCCAGAACTCGGCAGCAGCCAAATCGTATCTTTGTTTGAAGATCCGGCCGGCAACCTCTGGGTTGGTACCAAGACGGCGGGCGTTGTTCTCATCGACGCGAACGGCCAGATCAAAAGCCTCGGCCTTGGTCAGGGCGCTTCCGATAAACGACTTGCCGCCGCCTGCGCAGATTCCACCGGCGCGGTTTGGCTGTATCTGGCCGACGGTCAGCTATGGCGCGCAGAAAAAGATCGGTTTACACCGTTTGTGTTCGGGCTCGATACGCCCGTCAGTAGTCGTACTATTGCCGCAGAGCGCAATGGTCCCGTCTGGGTTGGGACTGACACCCGGCTCGCCGCAATTCAGCCACATTCAACAGCAGCCGGCCTTGAACCAGTTGTTGAACAGGAAACTGCGGTTGCTAAATTGGACCTGCTGCTCGCCAGCCGCGCTGGAGGCCTCTGGCGTCTGGCAGACGGCCGCGTCCAGTTCTGGCGCAACCGCGTCCTCGAGCGAGATTACGGGCCTTACCCATGGAGTCGCGTACCAGTTGCGGCAGCTTGCGAAGATACCCAGAACCGCCTTGTGGTTGGAACGCTGGGGGCAGGCGTTTTCTGGCTCGGAGCCGACGGCGCATTTTCTCGCATCTCAACCACGCAGGGTCTCTCGCAAAATGTAGTTCTTTCCGTTTGCATAGACCGCGAAGGCAATCTTTGGGTTGGCACTGACGGCGGTGGGCTTAACCGCGTTCGACGCCGCGCTTTTGATCAGCCCGCATCTCTTTCCGACCTCTCAGTGCCTACCGCTACCTCTGTCGCCGAAGACGCTCAGGGGTGCATATGGATCGGTTTTAACGGTGGCGGTGTTACGCGCTGGTGCGGCAATGAACTGCAGTTTTTTGGATATGCTCAAGGACTAACCAACTCACACGTGTGGTCAGTAATCGTAGATCGTGATCAGAGAGTCTGGGCAGGAACGTGGGGCGGCGGGTTGTTCCTTTTGCAGTCCGACAGGTTTATCCCTGCCCCGGGTTCGGAACTCCTCTCGCGGGCTGTCCTCGCTGTTCACCAAGACCGACAAGGGCGAATCTGGGCCGGCACGGATAACGGACTTGGGTGCTGGAAGGACGGGCACTGGCGCCTATACACAACCAGAGATGGGCTATCTGCAGCCGAGGTGCGCGCTATAGCTGACGATACCATGGGGAATCTCTGGATTGGCACTGTTGGCGGCGGCCTTAATAGGTTCAAGGACGGTGCTTTCGAGGCGTTCAGACGAACTGAAGGGCTGCCAAGCGACGATATTTCGTCAATCTACATTGACCAGGCAAACGTATTATGGATCGGTACATTTGGCAGCGGCCTCGGCAGACTCGATCAAGGCCATTGTACGCGCTACACAACGCGTGACGGACTGTCCGCCAACAGCATCGGCCCAATTGTTGAGGACAATTCATCCAATCTCTGGCTCTGCTCAAGCGCAGGAATCATGCGTATCCCGAAAAATCAATTGAACGACTTCGCAGCAGGTCGCCTGAAAAAAATCCAGTGTCGGACCTACGCAAAACCCGACGGGTTGCCAACCCGCGAGTGTATTATCGGTACCCAGCCAGGAGCGTGCCGCGCCAGTGACGGGCGTCTCTGGTTTACAACAGTCAAAGGCATCGCCACCACTGTTCCCGATGAACTGATGCCAAACCCATACCCGCCCCCTGTTATCATACAGGATGTGTTGGTCGATGGACATTCACAGCTCGTCCCCGGAGTGTTCCCTAAACTACCATTCGCAGTCGTTGTCCCCCCCGGGCGTGAACGCCTTGAATTCCGGTTTACCAGCCTCAACCTCGGCGCCCCAGATCGCGCGTTGTTTCGGTACCGACTGGAAGGCCACGACAAAAACTGGACTGAACCCGCGGCGACGCGCTCCGCAATTTATATGCGTTTGCCGCCGGGCAAATACGAGTTCCACGTCACAGCGTGCAATGAAGACGGCCTGTGGAACGAGACCGGCACTGCGTTAGCAGTCATCGTCAGACCCCCTTTTTGGCGAACATGGTGGTTTATTGGTACAAGCACACTTGTTCTGCTGGCTCTGGTATCAGGTACGGTCCATTACCTTTCCACTCAACGTCTCCAGCGCCAGCTCGATACGCTTCGCCACAAAAATGCCCTCGAACAAGAACGCGCTCGCATCGCGCGTGACCTTCACGATCAACTCGGTGCGAGCCTTACCCAGGTTGCTTTCTTGGGCGAATTGATTGAATCCGACAGGGACCAACCAGAAGAAGTCAGCGCACACGCAAAACAAATCTCACATACCGCCCGCGAAACAACCCGCGTCCTCGACGAGATCGTTTGGGCGGTGAATCCAGCCAACGACACACTCGATAGCCTCGCGAATTATTTGTGTAAATATACGCAGGAATACCTCGCCGTCACAGGCGTCCGCTGTAGAATCGAAATGCCCTCGGTTATCGAACCAATCCCCGTCCCGCCAGACCTCCGACACAACGTGTTCATGGCGGCCAAAGAAGCAGTTACGAATATAGTTCGCCATTCCAAGGCCAGCGAAGCGCATTTCCGTCTTCAGATAACGCCGCTCTCTTTTATCATCGAGATCGAAGATAACGGTTGTGGAATCCCAAGTCTCAACGAGGTCGTAGCCAAAAGCCGCCATGGCCTTTCCAACATGCGGCATCGAATAGAAGACCTCGGCGGCACTTTCTCAATCAGATCTAAGACCTCTGGTGGCACAATTGTGTGTTTCACGATGCCTCTGCACTCGAGGCCGGAAACGCTTTGACATGCCGCAAGAGTGCTGTACAATGTCATCCCTGTTTGTAATTGGGGTCGTAGCTCAGTTGGTAGAGCACCACAATGGCATTGTGGGGGTCAGGGGTTCGAATCCCCTCGGCTCCACCAATCTATCAGACAGATCAATTCATGCGCCCTTGAAAATCCACTCAACGATGAGCGTCCCGCAGGTTAATCCTCGTATGAGTTCAAGATCGGATAAACTCCAGCAACGCTCGTCGACCGTTCTCCGGACACTCCCCTCATCATCCATGGCAACGGACAAGCAGTGAGCCTCCACCCCTCAGTTTGAAGGCAAACTCGAAGGAGAAAGACAGCCCGAAAAGCTTGACCCAGGAGAATCTAAACTTCATGGTGGACTGGTCAAAAGCATGGTAACCGGTCCAAATGCCTGGCAAATATCGTGAGTCTAAGTTTGTGAGAAAACGGAGACCCCGCCTGCCGAGTCCCCGTGCTGTGATAGGACAGACATCCTCAAGCTCTGCGTTCACGCTCATCGAATTGCTCGTCGTGATTGCAATCATCGCTATTCTCGCTGGGATGCTTCTACCAGCTCTATCGCGTGCCAAGCTCGAAGCCCAGTCCACCCAATGCAAAAGCAACTTGAAGCAGATCGGTATTGCCACTTTCATGTACGCGGATGATAACAACGACCAGCTACCATTTGCTTGGTGGTATTACGCACCGTTTGATAGTGCCGATTCGAACAACTTCCAAACTCTCCTCGTACCGTATGTCCTCCGTTACAAGTTCCAATCCGGTACAACAACTGAAAACAGCGACTTCGCGAAGGTCGTGTTCCGTTGCCCAGCCCGCATGCTCGAAAATCATTGGCGAAGTTACAAAAACTATCCGGGATTCTCAAATCCTTGGAAGATCAGTTACGCCATGAGCCAATACACTCTCGCCAGTTTCCCACCCGACGTCACGAGCCCCAAAACAGCCAGGCTCACCACTGTCCCAAATCCAGCCCAGACTCTGGGCACAGTGGATGTTTCGTATGAATTAAACCACCCCGCTGTCATCTACCTCGGCAAGACATCCGAGGGATTCTATGACATCGGTTACAAACACATGAACAAACATCCCAGAGGCCGTGCTAATCTTGTGTATTTCGACGGCCACGTCGCGTCTTTCATTGCAAAACAAACAAACGGCATCTTCTTGGAGTGCAAAAAATGAGCAAAATGGGCAGCAATCCCCGTAACTCTTAGGTGACTCTACCAAGACCCAAATGCCAAGGAAACATTCTTCACACCCAAAAGCTAAGTCCCAGAACGCTCGGCTGAAGTCAGACAAAGGAAAGCCCAAAACATGGGTTGGCCCGGTAATCGGTGCATTGCTCGCCGGCGGAATGACGCTCCTTCTGTTCTTGCCCGCCCGGGTCTACAGACCCACGACAATGCAATCATCCAGGCTGCCAACAGGTAAGAACGCCTCAACCAATACCTACCCGCAACCACCAGAAAAGTCCGCCAAAGAAAAAGGTGCTGAATTGATCAACAAGGGCAATGAACTGCTCCGCCAAAACAGGTATGACGAAGCATTAAAGGCATATGAAGAAGCTAAAATCTTGCTGCCCGAAGATGAAGACGTCTATTACAATCTCGGTATTGTGCTTAGCCGACTCGGCCGTACGGATGACGCCATCTCAGCTTATCGGCGCGCCTTAGAGATTTTCCCCGACTATGCAGAAGCCCACAATAACCTCGGAAACCTCTTGTTACGCGAGGGCAACCTGAACGAAGCTCTCCTTCATTTCAACGCCGCAATTGCCGTGCTACCAGATTACGCGGTTGCTTACAATAGCCTCGGGATTACCCTCCGCGAGCTAGGGCTAATCCCGCAAGCCACCGAGGCTTTTGCTAAAGCGTCTTCGCTCGACACAAACTATTGGCAGGCCAGATTCAACCTCGCAGGAGTTTATATGGCTCAGGGCAAATGGGATGAAGCAATCGTTCAATATCGTGAGGTGTTGCGATTGCAACCAGAGTTCGCACCTGCTCAAGACAACCTCAAACAAGCCCTGGAAAAGAAGTCTCAGCAATCCCGCTAGCCCAGCGCCATACCACCCATACATTGTTCTGTTTCAATTAATATTATCCCGCGGACTCGCACACCAACCGGTTCCCGATTCCGTGTCTGTCCTTCTATTCTAGAGGACGGTGCGACTCCCATTCTACGCCCAACCGGCAGAAGCACGGAAATATCGCGAATATCGAGCCTGTCACCCTATTTGGTCCGGGCGGCAGGAATTCGAGCGCTCCAAACATCGTGTCTGTCCCCTTATGCAGTGCCACTTT
>DYLG01000139.1 GCA_020722215.1 Desulfomonile tiedjei | reverse complement strand
AAACAGCGCCCGGATGGTGAATGCGTGCTCTCCGTGCCATTCTTAGTCGGTTACAGCCTCAAATCCAAATATGTCAAGCCTGACCCCAACACTAATAATCCTGAGACCTTTCAAACCACGGATTGCCCTCTCGTGAGTAGGTGCGATCCCATTCCTTTCGTGCCTCAGTGGGCGGCGGGATGAGAGCGGACACTCTCTTCCAGCCCGGAATGTATCTCGACGCCCATCCTTCCTCCTCATTTTCCACAGCGGCTGGCTGGACAGAAGCCTTGGCCTCCGCATCATATTCAGCCTTGACGAACATGCCGGGACGCAAAGAGCTGCACCCCCCAAGGAATGCCAATGCCAGGATCACGGCCAGGGCCAAAACGGAAAAAATCTTCATGGAGAATTACCCCTGATGACAAGTGGTTGATGCAAGGTAACCAATCGCCGCCCGAGCATATATACGTTATTGTCCGGCGACACAAGTGTTTTTCGCATGAGGAAACGAATACTCTTCTTGTGCATACGCAGCGGTTCAAGTATAATCGGCACTTCGAAGAGCGTCGCGGAGATGAGTATTGCCCGGTATGTCCAGTGGTATCCTCCGCGCAGATCGTGGGCCTACGCGATCAACGCAAGGACCGAAACGAACCAACGCTTCAAGGGAGATGGCTTGACAGGCTATTCGTACCAGCGGATCCGATGGATCGAGCCGGTTTCATTGAAATCGGACGTGAGGATCACTGATCCGGGCGGCAACTTCGGGTCATCCTCAAGGGCTCGTACCGTCACACGACTGGGCGGAGACATTACCGAACCTTCGGCCTCGTTCCCTGACGCATGCTCGTACGCGTTGTCGTTGGTCAGAACATTCGGGCATAGGAGAGTCCTGCACATATTGGGCGGAACATTCCGTATTACGGGATGGACCGACGAGCCGGGGGTAGGCCTTCATGGGATCTGTTTCCCCTGGCTGCTTGCCTCTGCCGTATCCGAGTATCCTTCATGGAATTGGTCCGGGAGTGGTTTCGTGTCAATTGACGACGCGGAACGCGCTCTGGCACCGTTCAACGACGACGAACCCCAGATGGTGGCATTGTGGGGCATTCTGGAACGTCTCTCGGATCCCAGACCTCTCTTGAGACCCTTACGGAGGCTGCTGCGGAAAAACCCATCTAATCGGTTGCTCCTGTTGAGCATTGACCGGGAAAGGGCACATGGAGAGGGGTTCAACTCCATGCCGCCGGACCAAAGCTGTTTCCGGGAATGGAATTTCGAGGAATTGTGCAGGCTCGCTCTGTCCTGCGGCCTGAAAATCGAGCGTTCAGGCCACACGGCAAGAGACGAGTCCGACGCTTGTCTGTGCGGCAATCTGCTTGAGCTTTCTTGCTCCGACGATTCCTATGTCGTTTTTCTACAATCCAGCGGTTTGCCGCCCCAGAGGCGCATTCTCCGAATCACCACCGAGCATGCAAGAGACGATGAAACAGGAGACATCGGGTCATACGAGCGTATTCTCGAACGTGCAGCGGGCGAACCGATTCTGACACTTTTTGTGGGACGAGCACCAGACAGGACGCTCGATACGGATATTCCCCTGAACAAAGGGCTTCTCCACCCTGGAATCCTGTTGCAGTCGGATTCGTGGCAGAGCCTTCTTGTGAGCAAGGGCCAGACCGCAAATGCGGATGTCGTTTTGCAGTGCGTCGAGCAAATCTTGTTCTTCTATGACGGCATCTCTCACATCGAGTATCAGGACTATCTCGGAGTCGGGCGCCGATTGGGCCAGGCAAAAGCCGCAGGACTGCTCCCATCTGGGACACGGCTTGAAGTGGTGTGTCACGGCGGTTCCATGTATAGGGAGATGGTTTCGCAACGATGGCGAGGGCTGGAAGACCAGCGGCTCTTGCTTCAGGAGAAAGTGTCAGTCGAGAATGCCGACCTTGTGAGGTTCCCGTCCGAGTTCTTGCGGGATCGCTATCTGGCGTGGGGATATGAAATCGATCTTGCGAAGTGCACGGTCCGGCCATATCCGTTCTTTTTCGAGGAAAGAGCGTCCGCCCGGATCGAGGTTATCGATACGTTGGTCTTCATCGGGAAAAAGGACTCAAACAATTTCAAGGAGTTCACCCTGGCGCTGAAAGGCCTCGCCCGGCATTCCTGTGCGACAAGGATGCGCCGGCTGTTGGTGCTGGGGAGTGACGAATCCTCGCGGACCACAGAAGATGATTGGCTTGCCGATTTGATACCGCACGTTTCGGTAGAGGAGTGCAAAATCCTCGGGCAGGACATGATTGCCCTGCTCAGAGAGCTTGCCCCCAATGCCTTGCTCGTTTGTTACTTTGATGAGCACTATGGCTCGTATCTCATTCTCGAAGCCGTTAATGCGAGTTGCCAACTGATTGCCTTGGACGGGAGGGCGGTCGCGGAGACGATTCCCCCCAGGTTTCACGAACACTTTCTGTGTCCGCCCACTTACAGGGCCCTGGCGGATCGACTCGCATGGGCGATCGGTCTTGATGCGGATTCCAGACGAACCCTCGTGTCAGATCTGCGGAACGAATGCGTGCAGGCATGGCAGAGCATCAACGCTCGGTTTGCTTCCGGGTACAAGCCCCCCGATTCGGAGAAGGTCATTCGGCTTGCTGAACCGCGTTCGGAACAAGTATCGGTTATTGTTCCATGTTTCAATGCTGATTTCAGGTACATGGAAGACATGATCTACGGGCTCAACAACCAGACACTGCCCCCGGCGTATGCGGTATTCGTAAATGACGGCTCGGAACCAGGCTATTCGGACAGGCTTAGAGATGTGTTAGACCGGAGCCTGAAAGTGCCGTTCAAAATCGTTGAGCACGAAAAGAACATGGGACTCGCGGCAGCCCGCAACTCGGGCCTCGAACACGTGACCACGGAGTATGTTGTTCCTTACGACGCGGACAACGTCATGAAGAATGACTATCTTTTTCTCACCGTGAGATATCTTCTGATGAATCCCGACAAGTGGGCCGTCACCTGTTACAAGGAACGATTCGACGAGGGGACTTCCTGGGAGGACTACGTCCCCGACAGACCCCGCAACAATCCCGTGGGCCAGACCTTGATTCTCGGCCAGTTGGAGAACGTGTTCGGAGACGCAATGGGCGCATACCGCGTCGCGGAGCTGAAGCGCATCGGAGGCTGGGATGCAGCCGATTTGTCACCTGTTGAGGATAGGGCCCTGTTCTTGAAAATTACCGCCCTGAGAGGAAAAATCGGCATTGTTCCACGTCCGCTATTCTTGTACAGAGTGCGAAAAGACTCTCTTCTGAGAGCCTCGCCCAAATTTCCTGCCCAGCAGCGACTCGCCAGAACCTCCGTCGGGCACTTGAGTCTTTATGATGCCTATCGTCTTCACGGCATAATGCGGTCTTACGCCCAGACGCTCAAGCAAGCGGAAAAGATCGCGCGAACGAGAAACAAGCTCATGGAATCGCGCAAGAAAATCCGCAAACTCCAAGCTCGCCTGGAAAAGGCGCGGGGGGATGCTGCACCTGCGGTAAAAAAGCGGCTGATCCTGCGGTCACGCGGTCTCTTGAGGCGAGAGTTCTGGAGGCTTGGAACGGCATGCAAGACCGCGCTGAAACGGATCGCCCGGATATTCGGTCTTGGGCGACGGCCTTAGCACACGACGGCGCAACTGCCGTCCCGCATTCCGATCGGTTGAGAGACCCGGTCAATGGCCTCTGACAGTAGGACCGGCATCTTGCCGCTCATTGGACGGACCGTTGTCGATGCGTAACCTTCCCGCAGGACGCGGGCTTCGCTCGAACCGGGCCGACGCCAAACCGGCCAGAACGTAGACAAAGGCCGATACACCAAGCAACGTCTTGAACCCGTACGCCATGGCAAGAATCACCGCGAGGGATGTCGCAGTCACTGAAGTGAAGCCGTTCACCGCCCAGGCAAAGGGTACTGACTCGGGGGTTCTCCTGTGGAGAACGGACAAGCCCCAGGGAAAGGGATTACCCATAAGAATCGCGGGCGGGGCAAGCAGCACCAGACCCCAGATCACTTTCCAAGTCTCGGAAGTCATGGCTGTTGCCTGGAAAACCACAGGCAACAGAAACGAATAGCAGACCACGACCCCTGCTATAACCACGGCAACGAGAAGAATTCCCGCCGGAATCCGGCTAGTTAGCCGCGGTTGAATCGCGCTCCCCACTCCTGCAAAAAAAAGAAAACCGGCTACCACAAGCGCTGCCGCAAGGATAGGGTCCCCGAGGAACCTTGTGAACATCTGGATCAGGCTCATCTCGAGAAACATGAATCCGGTCCCCAGCGCCCCGAAATAGACTGTGACCCAAAAAGTCAATCCGGGACGCATCGCGGCCCTGTGACGTCGGGAGAGCAACAGGGGCATAGGCAAGAGGACCGCCGCAACTGCCCCGGTCCAAGCCAAGGCCAGAACAAGCACCAGAAAGCCCATTTCAGCCCGAGCCGGCCATAGAGGACCAAACGCCTCCCTGGGTCGGTCAACGGAGGCCCAGCGGAAGAAGTCGTGGAAGAACGGTTGATCATCAACTGCAGGCCGCACATTGCAGATCCAGCTTGCCAGGAAACCCTCCCGCTCCGGCGAGAGCAGCCTGGTCATGGCATAGTTGTACCAGGATATCTCTTCACCGGGCGGGCCGGGCAGGATGTGCACCCTGTTGGTCTGTTCGGGCCGCACCGCGGGAAACCATTCCGCGTCCCAGGACATCTCATTACACACTCGGAGAAACTGCGCGGTCAGATCAGGACTCAGCGGTGACCTGGCCGCAACCGTTACAAAAGCGAGTTCGTCCCGAGCCATTAGCAGACATTGGCCCAATTCCGGTATGTGGTTGCGCTCCATGGCCGCAATCCATGTGGCTGCGATCTTGATGTTGTCTCGCGGCGGGTCCTGAATTCCTCGAACAACGCAGGCAAGACCCCTTTCCGTAAGAGCGTCCAGACACCTGGAGAATCCTTCCACTGTTCCCAGGTAGTCCTCTCTCAGGCCTCCGATTCCGCTGGAGCCCGGAGCAAACCCTTCCAGAGCGGCCATTTGGATTATGTCGAACGTATCCTTGTTCTGATCGAGAAATGCCCTGGGCTCGGCTCTGACCACCTGCACTCTCGGGTCATCCAGCGGTCTCGTCGGATGCTGTCTGAGTGCCAGAATGATGTTCTCATCCGGTTGGACAAGCACAATGGACCTCGCGGCGCTCAACCGTGCAAGCCGAACATATATTGCTCCGCTCTCACCGAGTATGAGAACCTTCTGAGGAGCAATGAGCTTGTACGGAAGCGCTGAAAGCATGTTTCTCAGGAAATCCGCTTCCGGGTCGCGGTCAATGATCGGGATGGTCCCCGCGTGGAATCCGTCTCTGATCACCATGTCCATGCGAGAAGGAGTCACTGCCGGCCCGAGAGACAGGACCGTGTGGAAGTGCGGGCCGGAGAAGATCTGGATTTTTCCCCTTCGGCCGTACAGCGAAACGGACTCCTCCGCCCCTCCCTGTGTCAGGAGCCGCTGAACATGCGCCAGAGTCTTGTACTGATCTATGCCGAGAGGGAATATCCGCTCGACGCCCGCGACCTGCGCTCCGACGAGCAGGGCAACCGCGATAAGCAACGACGACGAATAGGCCAACCCATCCCGGAACGACGCACCCGGTACGAGCAACAATCCTGAGACCAGCACCAGCAGCGAACAAGGGACCACAAGGCCCTCCGGCGGCACCCACGCCATGAAGAATATGCCGCCCAGGGCGCCGGCAGCACTCCCCACCAGATTGCACGCGTAAACCAGGTTCACCCGATCGCCGGCCGTGATCAACGCGAGACCGATGAGCATTCCCGCCAGGAAAAAAGGTATCAGATGGAGCAGCCAGAAAGCACACCACCAGCCGAGGGCGGGCAGCAACACAACAGGTGAAAACTGAACGCTGACCGGAAGGGCTTCTCCCACACGAAAACAGATCGGCATTGAGATTGCGAAGAGAAGCACGCCCCACATGAAGACAGGGCCGGCGTGGCGCTCAAGTCTGCCCTTCATGAGAGTGAGCGCAGTACCGCTCGCACCGAATCCCAGAAGAGCACAACTGATGACAAGAAACGAGAAGTGATGGTATCTCGCGATAAGAAGACACCGCATAAGGCCCAGTTGCCAGGCGATCACGGCAAACGAGACGACAAACACCGCGGGTAAAACGCCGCGGTCAATACGGGGATTTCCATTTCTGGACAAGTAGTGCAGACCCCCCTTTTTCCCGCGTGAAGACTATCAGGGCTCCAGCGTGGCGTCTATTCCCGCACCGACCGTACCAGAGGCACGAATCGCACAAGCTCCAGAGTCTCGGACCTCCGCTTGCCCTCCTCGTCCTTGGTGACCAAGAGCAGCCGCTGAGTCTCGAAGCTCCCTCCGACCGGAATCACCATTCTGCCGCCGGTTTTCAACTGGTCGAACAGCGGAGGCGGCACGTGCTGGGCCGCGCAGGTGACAATGATTGCGTCGTAAGGGGCAAATTCCTCTATTCCGAAATAGCCGTCTCCCTGGCGGACAACGACCGTTTCGTAGCCAAATTTCTTGAGCGTCGCCTCAGCCCGTTGGTACAGAGCCTTAATGATCTCGATGGTATACACGTTGGGCGTGATTTCGGCCAGGACCGCAGCCTGGTACCCGGAGCCGGTTCCCACTTCCAGGACTTTCATGCCGGGTTGGAGTTTCAAAGCTTCAGTCATCAGTGCGACTATGTACGGCTGGGAAATGGTCTGGCCGTACCCGATGGGCACTGGACTGTCCGCATAGGCCCAATCCCTGTTGCCGGCAGGAATGAACAAGTGTCTGGGGACCTTGAGCATGGCCTGAATCACCGAGCGGTCCTGTATGGCCTTCCGGAATAGGCCTTTGAGCTGGGTTCGGACCATGTCCTCCCGCTGTGCAGCGAAGTCCGATTCCCCACTCCCGTGTGCCGGCGGGCCCCATGGCATCGAAACGGCTGCAAGCACAAGGAGACTCAGGACCAACAGCATTGAAGGCCTTGACGGACCTATTGCGCCTGATCGGCCTCGGTTGCCGCCTCCGATTTGACCTGATCGGAACTGAGCCATTTTTCCATCACCACGGCATCGTCGTTGATTTTTGTATAGTAGCGCTTTCTGAACCCGATGGACTTGAACCCGGACCGTTTGTACAAATTCCGAGCCACGCGGTTGCGTCTGCCCACTTCCAGGATAATTCTCTTCAATCCGTCCTGCAAGCACCTGGTTTCGACGTGTTGCATGATCAGTTTGCCGTAACCTATTCCTCTTCGCTCACAATGCACGGCGATGGTCTGAATGTGCGCTTCGTCCAGTACTTCCCAGAAGCAGGCGTACCCCACAATCCTGTCCCCCTCTTTAAGAACAACCGTCCGGGCGCAACGATTCTGCATCTCCTTGAGGAAGATCTCCCTGGACCAAGGTGAAGGGAAGGAAGATAGCTCGATGGACATTATCTCATCAAGGTCTTCCGGAATCATGGGTTCCCATCGAAGAGGGTGTTGCGGATTCATGGAAGCGAACCGAGGCGCCGATAGACCAAACCGGCGGCCAGAACCACTGCAAATCCCAGTATGAACAGCGCTCGGCTCTCTTTGTCGTCCAGACGCACCATCAGGTCGGCCATTCCCACGATGGGGACGACATAGAAAGCAATCCCCAGAGCCCCGTCTAGAGCCGGCGTCAGCAGTGGGACGAAGGCACTCATGAGGAGAGTCCCGATAATCACAAGGGGAAAGAGTGCCGCGAAAGCAATGGAAAACCCCAAGCACAAACCCGCAAGAAACTGGCGCCTGACAGGCCGGATGAGTCCTTGCTCGATCATGCGCTCAGACTTCCGTGCGAACCTGCCCAAAGCCGCCCTGAGCAAGGCATCAAGCGCCCTGCCCACATAGCAGACCGGCAGCAGGACAAGAAAGCAGGCCAAAGCCAGTGAAATGGCAGGCACGCCGGCTCCTGATCGGACGATCGCGGCAACCGCCGCAGCAGCAATCGAGGCCAAGGTAGTGTCAGGCGGTATATAGCCCCCCACAGGGGGATACCTCAGCCAGAGCAGTTCATAAAGCAGCCCCACAGGAACGCCCGCCCCCACGTCCCCAAGCAGCCAGGCAGTGAGGGGAGCGCAGACTATGGGACGTGAGATCATAATTTGGAGCGCCTGGAATCTATCAAGCCAGATGAGGCCGCCTGCAATGCTTGCCAGAAGAGCTTCGTGAACCATGGGTGAATGAACCGTCCGGGAAAAGCTAACCCATCAGCGGGAGGCATGTTGCGGATATCGAGGGGCCGGGGAGGCCGCGTCGTGCAAAATCAGGTCTCTCCGGTGGATTCTTGCCAAGCACCTAGACCTGCTCGTGCCTCCACGCGGCCGCAGTGCGTCCGGCAAGAACTCTCCTGTATGTGTTGGCGTCGCCGGCCAGCAAAGCCCGCCAGAATTGCACGGGTCTCTCGTACGGCACGGTCTGCAGCTCCACCCGGACACCTTCGTCGAGAATCCGGCACAGATCCTCCAGGCAGGACTCTCTCACGCTCACGGTTCGGCTCAGCCTCACTCCAGCCTGGTCCGTCATGAGATTACCGACATTAAGGCGCTCGAAATGGACACCGGAGCGTTTCAGCCTCAGAGCGTCCCGGGGACGGTCCACAATCACCATCTGCCTAAGTTCCCCGAGGCAACCGCTCACGAACAGGTCGGCCATCCTCTCAACGGCCTCGAATCTCACCGAAACGGACCTGGGCACCGCGGCGCGCAGAATCATCTGCTGAACTCGGTCTTCAGCCACAGCATCGTTGGGAATCAGCAATTCCTCTGCAGCGGTCAACGGGAGCCATGCCTCGAGAATCTGTCCGTGAATGAGTCTGTCATCAACTCTGACCAGAACGATCGGCATCACCGTCCCCTGATCTCTGCACCGTGCGAACGAGGTGAGAACTATCTTCTGTCGCGCTTTGGGCGCCTCGCCGGCATAGCGGTACCCGCGAGAAAGATCGCCTCTTTGCCGGCCTCGGCAGTGAGCCTGGCAAGGTCACTCAAGTCATTAATTTCTCGGGAGTTAATCGCCTTAATGAGCATGGGAAGATTAAGACCGGTCACAACTTCAACCTTACCTTCCGCGAGGAATGAGATGGACAGGTTCGTAGGTGTGCCTCCGAACAGATCCGTGAGAATAAGTACTCCGCGGCCCGAATTCGCCCTCTTGATGGCCGTTGCCAGCCTGTCCTTCAGTTGTTCCGGAGAGTCCGACGGATCCACGCACAACGCCGTTACGGATTCCTCCGAGTTCAGGCCAATCATCCGCGCGCTCTCAATGAACTGGTCCCCAAGACTGCCGTGCGTCAACACGAGAATGCCTATCATGATCCACCATCACAGAGGCTTGTGCCCACGGAGGCATGCCACTACTCAGTACGCCGGCCTTCCAGCTCGCGATGTCGCAATTCTACTTGCTCATACCCATGCTCAGCGAGCACTCGGGCAATGTGCTCGGCAACGGCCGCCGACCGGTGCCGTCCGCCGGTACACCCGACTGAAATGGTAAGGTACTGCTTCCCCTCACGAATGTAAAGAGGCAAAAGAAAAATCAGCATGTCCTCGATCTTGCCATAAAACTGCCTGGTAGTCTCGTGGGATTCTATCCACTCTGCTACCTCGCTTGTGCGGCCATCTTTTTGCTTTAGCTTCTCCACGAAGTACGGGTTGGGGAGAAAACGGACATCGAGCACCAGGTCCGATTCCACCGGAACGCCCCTGCCGAACCCGAACGAGTTCACGACGATCCTCAGGCTGCCGCTTTCCCCTGTGCCGAATATCCTCTTGATCTCTTTGCGCAAATCGTGCACCGTCATGTCCGACGTATCTATCACCCAATCTGCTATCTCTCGGATGTCACGAAGCCCCTCACGCTCCCGTCTTATTCCGTCAAGCACGCTTCCCCGAAACGCCAGAGGGTGTTGCCGTCTGGTCTCGCTGTAGCGCCGGACTATCACCTCGTCCCTTGAGTTCAGGAACAGGATCTGAACAGGAGTCCCGGTCAACTCTAGCCCCCCCAGAACCGATGTATAGCGGGGGAAGAACTCCCGCTGACGGAGGTCCATTACCAGCGCGAGCCTGTCCGGATCCGTTGCGCGAGACTCGGTCAGCTCCAGAAGTTTGGGCAAGAGATCCACAGGAATGTTGTCCACGCAGAAAAACCCCATGTCCTCGAGCGTATCGGCCGCAGTGGACTTGCCCGAGCCAGACATTCCGGTTATTATGACAATTTGCCTTTTCATGGGTGTTCTTTGAAACGTGTTGCCAGAAGTTCAATGAGCAGCGCAGCATCCGCGTCTGAGGTCAACGGGATACGGACCGCCGGTATCTCGGTTCCGAGAAGAAGTTCCGTGCGCGTCTCAGGAGCCATGCGCCCGGCATCGCGCACCGCCTCGTATCGATCCAGGTCCACGATGAGCCCTATCGGGCAGGAAGGCACGGTTCCCCCGGGAAAAAGCGACTCCGCGGCGAACACGCCCAGACCCCTCACCTCGATCCGAACGTGCGGTTCGATCGACTTGCCCACGGGTTCTCCGCGATGTCCCGAAACGATCTCCACCAGATCA
>DYLG01000138.1 GCA_020722215.1 Desulfomonile tiedjei | reverse complement strand
CGACTGGACGCACCGGAACATCGCGCGCCGACTTAGACGCTCGCTCAAAGCCTTCCCCTTGCTGAACCGGCTGGCTCCCCATGTCAGGATGATGTGGCTGCACTGGGAATTGGCAACCTCCGGCGCTGACCACGTGATTGTCGTGCATCAAATGGGAAAGGTGGGGTCCAGCGCGGTTTACCAGGCCCTGCGAACCGCGTGTCCCGGAATTCCGGTGTACCACACTCACATGTTGAATCAGGAGCGACTGGACAGGTTGAAAGCCCGGCTCGAATCACAAGGCGCGGCCCTCTCCGACCAGATGCGAACGAGTCTCTTCGTGTCGCGCAAGGTGCTCGGGTCGCACCGGAAGGTGAAAGTCATAAGCCTTGTGAGAGAACCCGTTGCAAGAAACATATCGTCATTCTTCGAGAATCGGGTGAGAGACGCTTCGGCGGCCGCTGAAGAACTGATCGATGCATTCCTTGAGCGGCCCGATTCTCTGCCGCTGAGATGGTTCGATCAGGAAATGAAGGCCGTGTTCGGGATTGACGTGTTTGCCTGCGAGTTCCCCAAGGATCGCGGATACGTGACGTACAGCTCGGGCAACGTAGAGCTGTTGCTGCTGAAGCTGGAGAATCTCGAAAGTGTGTACTGGCAGGCTTTCAGGGAATACCTCAATATTGAGGACTTCCGGATCAAGCCTGAGAACGTTCGAGAAGAAACTCCCTACGGACGATTATATACTGAATTCAAAGAGCGCATCAGAATACCGGCAGAACATTTGGATTTTCTGCATAATTCCAAGTACGCCCGCCACTTCTACACCGAAGAGGAACTTGCAGCAGCCCGGTCCGGATGGCTGAGATAACTGCAAAATGCCCGCAGGGGCAGCGTTTGCAAGCCTACAATGGCAAATGCTCCGGAGGCTTGTGGGGCTTGTCCCAGATCTCAATGAGGTAGTCCTTGTTGGTGACGAAGAAGTCGGCCTGTTCTTCGACAACGGCCTCGGCTTCAGCGGAATCCATGCCGGAGGTCTCGTTAATGAAGGAAGCCACTCTGCCGAAATACAGAGGAGTAACCAGGTCCACGAGAAGACGCCTGTTTTCCGGCCAGTTGTGAAAAGTTGCTGCAAGTTCGTAAAGAACGCGCACCCAAGTGTCCATAGGCAGCCTGAATCTATCGTCGGGCATATTTGCCGCAGCGACCAGCGCGTCAAAGCAATCGGAACAGAATACTTCCTTCCAAAGAGTTCCGAATTGCTGTAGCCCAAGCTTGAATGACTGAACAAGCTTGGGTGCATTGACAAAAATGCGGTCGGGCTTTTCGGTTGAGGGTTCGCCGAACGTCGGTACGGACTCCGCTGTGGTTATGGGCTTCCACACCTCTTCCGTATCTTCCATCAATTGAAAAAGGGTAAGCACGACCTGCCTGAACATGGGGCCGAGATGTTCCGACGGGTCATTTGCGTCGTGGATCTTGCGGCCCAGGTGTGCCTGACAGGCCCCAAAGCCGTGAGTAATTGCCTGGATTGTGAGCCAGACGTCGATGCCGAAACGAGCTACATCCGTTTCCCATACGTCCTGGTTCACATAGAAACGAACGAGATTCTTGCTGAACGCGAAGTCGCCGCCTATGGGTTGTCTGATTTTCTTTCCGAAGACTGCCTGACACAGATTGTACACAATATTGTTGGTGATTGTGCCGTCGTACTTGTACCGCGCGTATATGGGCGCGACGAAATCGAATCCATGGTCGATCACCGGCTCGAGAAGTCGTTGCACCCAGTTGTTGGTGATGCTGCGCAAATCCGAGTCCACCACCATGCATGCCCTGGCATCCAGAAAGGTAGCGGCCTCAAACACCATTCTCAGCGCGGTGCCTTTTCCCGGCATTCCCCTGTAGATGGTGACCACCTTTTCCTGCCAGGGCTTGAGCTGGAAGTCCTTGGCCACGTCTCTCGTATCGTCCGTGGATCCTCCATCGGAAATGATGATCACGGAATGGAGCTTCGGATAGAAGTCGTGGAGGCCGTGCGTTACCATCTTGATAACGTGCTCGATAGTCTTTTCGTTGTTCAGGCACGGTATTCCCACAACGATGTCTGCTTTCTCTATTTCTTCCAGCCTCTTCTGAGCGTAGGGCCTCAAGGCGCTACGGAATCTCATATTAACCTCCACAGGCTTTCCTGCTCTGCAACAGTCAACGCCTCAGAAAAATTCCCTGTTGTCTTCATCCACGTAATCGCGCAACTTTTCGGCAAATGTGGGAATAGCAGAGAAAACTCTGTTCCAACTTGGAATGAGCGCTGCACCGAGGGGGTTTTCCCCGATGGCTTCGCCTGCGACGCGGATCGCCTCGGTGAACAGTTCCACAGCCTGTCCTTCGGCGTGGCGATCGTAGATAAGGCCGTTTATTCGCGCGTCGTCATGATACATGGCCATAAGATCCTGGGCTTCCCTGAGAAAGGTTGCCCGCAGAGTATTGAAGAAACCGTGGACCAGAGCAACTCCGCTCGAATACAGCACCCGGAAGATTGTCTTGCAGATGTCAATTGCCATCTGGTTCAGGCCGGCTTCCGGATCATCCGGAGAGAGGTCCTGGTGCTTGTGTTCGTAATTTTGGCACAATTCCACCTGGCACACCCTGCTGGGTGCGCAGTTCCGGAAAATTTCCGCCAAAACCCCCACCTCGAGACCCCAATCCGCTGGAATACGGTTTACACGAGCCAGATCCGCCACCATGGAGAACTCACCTGCCAGAGGATATCGGAACGAATTCATATATCTGAGAATAGGCACGTTGCCCAGAATCTCTATCAGAGCATGGAGGAGGGGACTCACCAGCAGCCGTGTCGCCCTCCCGTGCATCCGGTCCGTCACACGGCTGTAGTATCCCTTGCAGAATTCATAGTCAAGGTCTGGGATAACCGTCGGGTACACCAGCCGACTGAGCAGGTTTCTATCATAGGACACTATGTCGCAATCATGAAGCGCGATGATATATGATTCCCTGCGAGCCACAACGTATCCGTAAGCCATCCACGCGCTTCTCCCCTTCCCGTGAGGTCCGACCGAAAGCTTTTCATTTTGCATGTCTTCATACAAAGAGCGAATCCTTTCGCCGTCGTTCCAGAGAACACGCACGTGGGTGCCCGATCTTTGAAGGGGCTGAAAGTATTGGCAGGCCTGTTTGAAATCATCTGCATCGGCCGGTCCCAACGTAACAATGATTTCGTTAAGATATTCCACCGTTGCGAGTGTCTTCACTATATTCATCAAAGCCGGCGTTTCCATCTCCGAGACGAGGCATGGCAGTACAAGCGCGACAGGTCTGATTTTGGACGCTTCCAGCAGCTCGGCTTCGATGGACTCGGGATCGCGATCCCGCAAAAGGTGAAAGGTGCTGATGGGTCCGGTCTGAACGAAATCAGTCATTTTAAACCCTCCTTGCTAAGTCTCTATGGCGCAAATACGGTGCCATGTTGGGCGGCGATGCCGCATTTCGGGAAAAGCAGGGCGTCGGACGCGGGATTTGGTAGGGCGGGCATCTTGCCCGTCATTCGCGCACGTCTCGAACGATGCGGTTCCCGCTGGTCACCGAAGCCTACCGAACTGCCCCAGGACCGACATGCCTGCCGATCCCGCGAATAATGACCGGCAAGATGCCGGTCCTACTGTCAGCGGCCATTGGCCGGGCGGCCCGTCCCACTGCAAGCCTGACTTCGCTTCGGAGGCCACCTCGCGACTCACCGATTTCAACGCAACTCGGTCTCAGTCGGCCGACCGCTTTTACGGACGGAAAATCAGAGGCAGAATCTCCAATATCGCCTGCTTCCAGCCTTCCGGACCTTCCTTTGCGGTCCTGCGCGCACCTGCTATCGAGGCAGGCAACGGATCGGCCCTATCAGCCCAACCCACCAGCACCGGAATATCCACCACTCCAAGGAACGGGAAGTCATTGGGACTGTCGCCCAGGCCAATGGTAACGGCTTCTCTATGAAGTGAGCGGTACGACTCGATAATCACGGATACCGCGCCCCCCTTGCCCGGGTGGCCGAACAGATGCCAGAATCTCCCGCCTTGGACGGCCGTTAGACCCCTGGACCCGGCAGCCGTCACGATCTCCAGTTCGCGGCCTTTAGCCTCAGTAGGCACAATGAAAGGCTCGTCGAACATTCTTTCCCGAGCCCTTGCCGCGTCCTCGGGATTCAGGCCCGTAAGTGAGGCAACTTCCTCATCGGACATCGAGGAGAACCCGATAAGCTCCAGATTCAATTGTGTGGAGATAAGGGCCAGAGCCCGTACCAGCTCAGGGTAGTTGGAACCCATTGAAAAGACGATTAGATTGCCAATTTCGACCGGGGCAGGCAGACGCTCCGACCGGAGAAGATCCATTGACGTCGGGCATCCCTCCCTTGCCGCTATGCCGCCTCCGTTTTCCACGATGAAGGGGTCGTCAAAGCCAAGGGCACGGTGCAAGGGCTCCATCTCGGCCAATGTCTTGCTCGACACCATGACCACAGAGGCCTGAACGGATCTCAATGCGTCCAACGCTTCGCCCGCCGGCTCCCATGAATAGGTCTCCCGATCGAGGAGCGTTGCGTCCAGGTCGGTGAAAGCTATTATTTTCATTAATCATTTCTTGGGGTGTTCGGGTACGTCGGTGCAGACGACGGACAGACGCACGGTTGATTCATTACCACCCGATCAGGCGAAACCGAAATGCATGGGGGCTTCCCGTGAGACGCGCTTCACTTACGGAGTTTGCCAAAATTTCTTTCCGAATGGGTTTCGCGGACGGGCGGGTTTGAAACCCGCCCCTACCGACAAATCGGGAATTTCTTTTGGCAACGATTATACTTTAACGGCTTCAACTTGATCCCTCAAGGAAAATATGCCAACTAACCGGAATCATGGACGGTTGGGACCCTTCCCGACAGCGCGTGTGATACAGTGCGAGGGCTGCCAAACGAGAACCGTTTCACGCTCCCCACGCTCAAACTTGGCGCCTCTGGCTGTCAGCGAGAAAAAGGGAGGGGTTTGCCAGTGGGCCCGGGTTTCAAACCGGCCCCCTGCGGCCGCAAAGCAGCCCCATTTGTCCGGAGCAGACAATCTGATATGCTGGGCGTCTTTGAGACCATAAGGGAATCCGTGCGAAAAACATGACAACTCCGGATAAGAGCCGATCTGCGACCCCCTCGTTGGCGAAAAGGATTCTTCTGCGATTCTCCCACGTGTTTTCCGCGCAGTTTACCGAGGCTGTACTCAGTATTTTGTTTTTCGTTTGTGTGGCCTGGGTGAATCGCGCGCTTTACGGCGAGATCATGTATTCCATAGCTGTGGGAGTGATAGTCCTCCGCGTGGTGCAGTTCGGTCTTTACTACTGGCTTGTGGGCAATCTTGCAGGAGTATCGAGAGAAGAGTCCGCGGGGATTCTGGTGCGGGTTAACGCGATCAAGGC
Organism: Desulfomonile tiedjei; assembly: GCA_020722215.1. Lineage (GTDB taxonomy): Bacteria > Desulfobacterota > Desulfomonilia > Desulfomonilales > Desulfomonilaceae > DYLG01. The sequence continues at coordinate 5,587 of DYLG01000138.1, read as the reverse complement.
CGCTCTGATGGCGCCGTCCATGATATTTGTCTTGGCCCTGGCATGGTTCAGGAGCTTTTCTTCAGAGCAGGCATGGATACTTCTTCTCGTTTGTGCAGGCCATGTCCTTGAGGCGTTGGCGGATACGCTTTTTGCAGATTTTCGGGTGAGGGGCGAGCAGTACAGGGAAGCTTGCATCAAGATAGTGGGCAGCGTAGCAGGTTTCGGTTACGGGATCTGTGCCGCGTTGATGGGGCTCCATCCGATTTTGGTGGGGCTGTACAAGCTTGTGTGTTCCCTTGTGAGGATACTGTTCGCGGCAAAGGCATATTTTGCGGACTACGGCCGAATGACCAACATTCTGCCCGATCCGCGGTCTTTGTGGCCGGTGGTACGCCTGGCCGCAGTCTTTGCAATAATCGACATTCTCACCAACATCTGCAACAAGAGCAACATCCTGTTCCTGGAATGGAGCACGGGCGCCCAAGGCGTGGCCTTCTACAGCGCCACATGGATCATTGTCGACTCGGTTTCCTGGTTCACCGTAGAGCAGTTGCTGGGGTGGGTGGTCTTTCCCGTGCTGGCCACGCTGTGGGTTCAGAAGAACCCGCGGTTCACCCTGATAATAAGGAGCGGCGCTCAATGGCTCATCGCAGTTGCTTTTCCCATAATGTTTTTTCTCTTTGTCGAGAGCGATTTGATCATAAGTCTGGTTTATCCCAATGAATACAGGGACGCGGCTTGGATGCAGCGTTATCTGGTATGGACCATAATACTGTCTTTTGTGCAGTACCTGTTCGCTTACGTGATGATGGTCGTCGGAGCGCAGCGGCTCCTGCTGCTATTCGCCGTGGTTGCAACCGCGCTGAACATGCTCTTGAACTTCACTCTGGTGGGAACCACCGGCCTTCTCGGCGGGTGCCTTACGATCATATTTACGAAGCTTTCGTTGGCCGTAATGACCTCGGTGTATTGTCAGGTCCGCTTCAGGATTTTCAGGCTCCCCGATCTCCTGTATCCTCTCTGGCCGGCTGCTGCATGCCTCTGCTGGTTTTTCGGGATGGAAGCGATTGTAACGTTGCGCCCTGCGGTCGCATCAACGCTCATATTGTACTGCGTCATCATCTGGAAGATCGGGCCAAGGCTCATGGGTCGCATGCCCGCCGGCGGAAACGTGAGCCGGAGCGGGTGAAGCCGATCACTCAAATCTCATGGCATCCACGCAACTGAACCCGCTGGCCCTCTTGGCGGGGAGAAGACCGGAAGCCACGCCCAGTAAAATCCCAACGATTACCGAAGCCTGGAGACTGAAGATGAATGTGGAATAATCCCGCATGGTTCCCAAAGCGCCCCACCCCAATTGCACGGCGGCAAATCCGCACAGAATGCCCAGGCCCGCTCCCAGCACGCTGACGATCACCGATTCGCAGAGGAATTGGAACATGACGGTTCTGGCCATCGCCCCTATGGCAAGGCTCAGTCCTATTTCCCGAGTCCTTTCGCTGACCACGGCATTCATCAGGTTGTAGATCGAAATAGCCCCGAGTACCAGGGCCACCGCCACGAACGCAAGGGCAAAGAAATGCACGAGAAAAGCTATGTTCTTTATGTGGCCGATTCGGTCCTTGTACCAAAATATGGATATGGCATCCTCATATCCCGACTTGTTCCGCTTCAAGACCTCGCGCACCTGGTCTGCAAGCGCGGGCACTGCTTCCCAGTCCTTGGCCCTAACCCTGACGTGTCTGATCACGTCCATACCCTTGATCCTTCTTTGGGCAAGGGAAAACGGAATCACCACGGTCCGCTCATACAGCGGGTCGAGGTTCCAAGCGAGGACTCCTACCACCTCGAAAGGTATGCCCTGAATCATCAAGGCCTGTCCCAGTGCCTCCTTCCGTCCCCCGAAGAGTTCCTGGGCCGTTTCCTTTCCCACTGTGCATACTGCGCGTCCCACATCGTTGTCTTGTTGGTTGATCTGTCTGCCGAGAGCGACGTTCAGCGCAACAGCCCGGAAGTAACTACCATCAACACCGGCTATTCTGGCAGTCGTCTTGTTTTTCTTGTGTGCGACATGCCCTTTCCAATCCCACAAGACCGGCGCAACTTCCACTACACCGGGAAGTCTGCGCAAATCCTCTACGTCCTTCTGCGAGTAGTTCCCGTGATGCCATCGGATAGAGCGATCGTAGTCCCATGTGGCTTCGATGATAGTGGCTGAGCCAAGAAGCTCGAGATCGTGTCCCACTCTGGTCTCAACGGCGTCCCCGAGGGTGAGCGCCGTAATAAGTCCGGCGATCCCCAGGGCGCTGGTAAGCACCGCTCCCCTGTATCGTTTCCTGTTCCTGTAAATTCTTCTCAACGCGAACCTGAGCAGGTCCGCTGCGAGTCGCATTCTTGGTTTGAGCACAATCAGCACTGGTTCAATTCGGCCCATTACGCGGCTTGCGAGCCCCCGGTCCGGAACTGCCTCTTTCTCCGAATCCGGCGGCCGGGTGGTCAATTCGTACCGGGGTTTGTCTTCCAGCGGCCGCACAGGTCCGTATTTGCCCGAAGGGTACATAGAATTGTCCTTGGTCCCCAATCATGAAACGTGAGGACCTAACATGCCACATTTTCGATGGTTTTTCAATACCGGAGAGGACTTCCAATTGCCGCCGCGGTTGCGCTCCGTCGCGAATTACCTTAAACTGCCGTCCCGGTCCGACCGCATGAGACCGGAAGCACCATGCCGGGAAAAAAGCCCGAGGTCCACCAACGGAGCAAGATGGCACGGATTCTGTACGGAGTTCACACAACGGGAAAGGGTCATGTTCAGAGAGCGATGATCGTGGCGCGCAACTTCCCTGAGCACGATTTTCTTTTCGTTTGCCCAAGACCGAAAGCCGACATCATCCGAGAGGAGTTCCCTGTAGAGGAGATCCCCGGTCTTGAAACGATAATCCGCGAAGATCGTGTGGATTTTGGCGCGACAGCGGCAAACGCGGCGCGGATACTTCTGCGTCAAAAGCATTGGTTGCGAAAGACTCTGGAGATCATGGACCGGTTTCAACCTGATGTGGCAATAACGGATCTGGAGTTCTTCACAGGTCTTGCCGGCAGGAAAACCGGATTGCCGTGCCTCTCCTTGGATCACGGACACTTGCTGACCAGATGTGTGTTCCCTGTGGCTTTGTCCCAAAGGCTCAGGTACGCGGTGGACAGCGCTCTGATCGATTGGCTTTACAGCAGGGCCGATTACTATCTCGTCACCACGTTCTTCTTTCCGCCGTTGAAGCCCAATGCCCGTACCAGGCTTGTCGCTCCGATCTTACGTGAAAAGGCTCTGGAGCGAGAGCCGTCCGATGGAGACCACATCCTGGCTTTCAAGAGCTTCTCGGGGTTTGATCATTTTCTGCCTTTGTTGCGCGCACTGAGGCGGCCGGTCATAGTGTACGGGTACGATATGGAATCCGTGGACGGCAATCTCCGGTTCAAGAGGAGATCCGATGACGGTTTCCTCGACGACATGGCTTCCAGCAGTTACGTAATCTGCGGCGGAGGTCACACGGTTGTGTCCGAGGCGCTCTTCTACGGAAAGCCCGTGCTGTCGTTTCCCGGTTACTACTTCGAGCAAGAGTTGAGCGCGTATTACCTGGATCAGCTTTCCTACGGGACGTATTTCAAGGGAAAGCAGCCCTCCGCGGATCTGTTCACCCGGTTTGAATCACGTCTGGACCATTTTCGGCAGAGCATACCCCCGAACGGATTCTGTGGTAATCGCGAAGCGTTTGATTTTCTGGGCAGGTTTTTCAGCCACAAGGTCCTGGCGCCGTGATCGGTCCGGTCAACAGACCGGCATCTTGTTGGTCGCCGACGAATTGCCTTGCGCAAGGGCTGCCCACGGTCTATAATGGAATCGGTGACCGCTACTGAGCATCATGGGGGCGTTAGACCTGAGCCGGCCTGCTTGCCGGTCGTTCACCCGGGAGTCTGTCGGGCAAGTCTTGGGGATGCTCTATTCGTGGCACGTCGGCACTCAAAGAGGTCCGGGTAGCCCGGACACATATTTTCAGCGCAGGGAGGTGCAGGAAATGTCCGGTGAATTCAGACTGGACCACAGGTTCGATCCGGGGACAAAGAAGCACTATCTGAATGACGAATTATCTGTTCTTCATTGCCACCATTACTCAACGCTCTTCACAAAACTCGCCATGGACCTGGATGGCGTGGAGCATCTCGTTGAAACGGGCGAAGACGTCTTCGGACGGGTCCTCAGACAGTATTTCCTGGACAAGGCAGTCAGTTCGGTCGGGGAGAGGATCGGCATCGCGCAGCAATACTGGCAGGCGGTCGGCATGGGGCTCATAGAGATCTCTTCTTCCGACGCAAGCGGGGGCGCGGCGAAGATGGAATATTCCCACCTCGACGAAGGATGGCTGAAAAAATGGGGCGGGTCGGACAAGCCCGTCAACATTATCACTCGCGGGTTTCTGGCTGGAGTTTTCGCAGCCGTTTATGACAAGCCCCCCCGGTCGTACTATGTCGAAGAAACCAAGAGCCTGGCCAGGGGCGATAAGGCCGGCGAGTTCACCATCACCCTGAGATAGGAGAGAACCATGGCCATCGACAGGAGCAAGATCATCGAAGAGATGTCAAAGGTGCGGGTTATCGGCAATGAAGAAGGATTGATCCCCGCGTTCGGCGTGTATGTCCAGCAGCTTCCCACGGACTTCTGGAACGAGTTCACTTTGAGGATGATCAATTCGGTTGAGCCGGATCTCATGACACTGTGCGAAGGCTTGCTGGTAGATGCGGCCCATCAATGCGGTTACTATACGGGACACGGCATAATAACCTCCGACGAGTGGAACAGAGTGGTGGCGCCCATGGTGGAAAAGGCCCCGGAGGATATTCTTCACGGCGCGTTCGCAGTGTTCACCGCATGGGGCTGGGCGGACTCGGAAATCGTGGAGATTGTGCCCCAAGAAAAGATGGTAGTTCGGGCTTACAACTACTACGAGGCGGACGGCGCCAAAAAGGCAGGCCTCAACCGGCCCTTTGCATACATGATCCGAGGTGTTGCTGCGGCATTTATGGATCTGGCCTATGGGGACCCGTTCCCCAACGGCATCTATACATACGACTGCGAGCAGACGAAAGGTTTGGAAGTCGGCGATGAATACGGCGAATTCGTCGTCACATTCGGGGCCGGGACCGCAGCCAAAGCCCTGGGCTACTGAGGCAAAAGGCCGGCTAAGCGTTCACCGGGGAGGCCCCTGCCGGCACGATGCGGCTTCCGACAGCAACCAAAAGGAAGAATTAACCACCAAGGCGCCAAGACACCAAGCAAATCCGGAATTGGTTTCTTCTTGGCGCCTTCGTGTCTTGGTGGTCGGATTTTTGTCGTTCCCAAGTTTGCTTCCTGATAAGATTCTCGTCCGCAGATTACGCAGATTTGCGCAGATGAAGAAATACCGAAGGCCGATGATTGCCCGTCTGTCTCGTTCTTCCTGAATTTGTGGCCATCTGCGACATCTGCGGATTATAGTCTTTGCCAAAAGAAATTTCCGATTCGTTGGTAGGGGCGGGTTTGAAACCCGCCCGTCTGCGAATCCCATTCGGAAGA
>DYLG01000137.1 GCA_020722215.1 Desulfomonile tiedjei | reverse complement strand
GTCGAGGCAGGGGTCGCAGTATTCAAGGAAGACGGCGTCGAGGCTGTGGCTATATGCTTCATGCACTCCTATGCTGATGACAGCCATGAAAAGGTTGCAGCCGAGAAGATTCGCGAGCTTATGCCCGAGGCTTACCTCTCTGTTTCTTCCAGGATATTGCCGCAAGTTAGATTCTACGACCGGTTGAGCACGACTGTGCTCAACTCGGCAGTGGGACCCCTTCTCGAAAGGTATCTCGCAAGCCTCGCCACTAAGTTGGAGAGGCACTCCTTCAAAGGAATACTGCTGATAATGCAGTCAAACGGCGGAGTGACATTCCCCGGAGTGGTCAGGGAACTGGCATCGAGCACGCTCCTTTCCGGTCCGGCAGCAGCGCCTGTGGCGGGCATTGCCTATGCGGGCCCCCACGGACATACAAACTTCATCACCGTGGATATGGGAGGAACGAGCTTTGATGCAACCCTCATAAAAGACTCGAATCCTCTTGTGACAACCGATGGCAAACTCGCTCGGTACGCTCTGGCCTTACCAATGATGGACGTGAACACTATCGGAGCCGGCGGAGGGAGCATCGCATGGATCGATGAGAGCGGTCTTCTCAGAATGGGCCCTAAGAGCGCTGGAGCACGGCCGGGGCCGGTTTGTTACGGTCGAGGAGGGACTGAGCCCACGTGCAGTGATGCCAATCTCATCCTTGGCTACTTGAATGCGGATCATTTTGCCGGTGGAAAGATGGTTCTGGATCGTCCCGGCGCCGAGAAAGCCATTCTCGAAAAGGTCGCCCGCCCTCTGGGCATGTCTCTCCCGGAGGCTGCTTACGGAATGTGCCATATTATAAATATAAACATGGCCTCCGCCATTCGAGAGATTTCCGTGCAGAGAGGATACGATCCAAGGGAGTTCTTGCTTGTGTGCGCGGGTGGCGCCGGCCCTATTCATGCGGCGATGATCGCTTCGGAATTGGAAATTCCGAAAATATTGATCCCGAAAGAATCTTCGATCTTTTGTGCAGCAGGCATGCTCCTTTCAGACTTAAAGCATGACTTCGTGAGGACTTATCACACCCTATTCTCCCGTGAGCAAATGGATCTTGCCCGTTTTCACTCCTTGTTGGATGAGATGCGAAGTGAAGGTGAGCGCATTCTTTCGCTGGAAGGTATTCCGCCTGAGCGAAGGCTGTATCGCTATTCCCTGGATCTGAGATATGTGCGGCAATACCACGAAGTCAACGTTCCCGTGGATATGGAAGACCTGACGACATTTCACGAGGAGGCCATGAAAGAGGCTTTTCACGCCGGACATGATCGCCTTTACGGTTATTCGTTACGGGAAGAAGGAACGGACGTGGAACTCGTCAACATAAGGTTGACCGGCATCGGATTAACCGAAAAGCCTGCACTCAAGAATGAAGCGCACAAGGGAAAGGATCCTAGCGATTGTTTCAAAGGAACTAGGCCGGTGTTTATCCCGTCTCGGCGGGATTTCTGCGTCGTTCCCGTTTATGATGGGGACAGAATGGGTTACGGACAAGGTATGAAAGGCCCGGCCATTATCGAGCAGGTCAATACCACTGTCTTCATGCCGCCGGAATATGAAGTGGAATGCGATGCTTACGGAAGTTACCTGTTGAGCCTAGTGTAGGAGTCGAACATGAACGGGAATATCGATCCCATCCTTGCCTCCGTTCTTCAAAGAAGGTTCAAATCCATCACCGAGGAGATGGGGCTTACGCTTCTGCGGACAACTCGATCCCCTATCTTGAACGAAGCCCGGGACTTTGTGACCGGCCTTTACGACGCCAAGGGCAGAATGCTGGAGCAGACCGAGTACATACCCATCCTTGCCTTTGCCATTCAACCCGTGTGCAAGTACATCATCGATTATTTCGGAGACGACATTCATCCGGGCGACGCGATCTTGCACAATGATGTGTTCACCGGCGGGAACCAAAATGCCGATGTTGCCGTGTTCAAACCGATATTTCATCAGAATACTCTGGTCGCTTGGGCGGCCTGTAAAGGCCACCAGGCGGACATAGGCGGCGCGGTGGCCGGAGGTTATAATCCTGAGGCGAGAGAGGTCTGGCAGGAAGCGCTGCGAATCACTCCCGTGAAGATCGTAGAAGCGGGCAAGCTCAGGAAAGATGTGTGGGACCTTATCTTTGCCAATATCCGCTATGATATCGTTGAGGAAGACATCAAGGCCGAGATGGGCGGCTGCGTGGTAGGAGAAAGAGGCGTCAAAGCTCTTCTGGAAAAGCATGGAATCGAAAGATTCCGGAGTCATGTAGAGCATCTTTTTGATGTCACTGAAAAAATGGCGCGCAACGAGATCCGAAATATCCCGGACGGAAAATATCATGGCGAGAGCATTGTCTTCTACGACGGCATCCACGACGGGTCCCGTATGAAAATCAATCTCAACGTCATCGTGCATGGAGACGAGATCACTTTTGACTTCAGCGGGTCTTCTCCCCAGACTGAAGGCTTTGTCAATGCGCCTTACGGAGCTACGGCATCCGCCGTGTTTCTTACCTTTCTCATGCTCATCAATCCGGATATTCCGCACAACGACGGCATTACGAGGCCTATTCATATTGTCAATCCCGAAGGTTCTTTTCTCAATGCCCGTTTCCCGGCGGCTACGACTTTCGGCAACAGCATCACGGGCCCCAACTCTGACGCTATCTTCAGAGCCATGGCCCAGGCCCTTCCGAAAAAGGTGACTGCCGGGTGGAACCGTTTCCTCGGGTTCACGATTACCGGGACCGATCCGAGGAAAGCCAGACCCTATGTGGACATCCTCTTTCTCTCTCTGAAGGGCGGCTCCGGCGGTACATGGGAGGCGGACGGCTACGATCATATCGGCCTCATCAACTGCGCCGGAGGCATTCTTGCCCAGGATTACGAGATGTTCGAGCTGCACGACCCTCATCTTCTCCTGAAACACGAGTACCTGCCTGATTCCGCGGGCGCCGGAAAGTGGAGAGGTGGTTTGGGCGTGGAGACCGAATTTGTCATCAATGGAGAAAACGTCACCGGTATTGCTTTCGGGGACGGAATCGACGAGGAAGCCAGGGCCTTCGGCTTCTTCGGGGGAAAGGAAGGCGCCCTCAATAGCGTGGAATTGCGGTATCCCGATGGATACGTGAAAAGAGCGAAATCCAAGGAGATCATCCGAAACATCCCGACTGGGACGCTTTTCAAACAGATCGCAGGCGGAGGCGGAGGATACGGCCACCCTTTTGAAAGGCCCATTGAGAAGGTGCTTGAAGACGTGACAAACGAGTTGGTCTCCATCGAGAAAGCGAGAGATGACTATGGCGTCATCATCGACCCTGAGAGCCTCACTGTGGATTTCGAGGCTACTCGCCAAAGAAGAGGAGAAAGGGCGTGACCGGACCTTACATCGATCATATAGGGATCATTGTAGAAAACATGGACGATTCCATTTCGCTGCTTGAGCGCCTCTTCGGAGTGCGCCCCGTCGTCTTGAAGGAAATGCATGACGTTGGGCTCAAGATAGCCCAAGTCAAAACGCAAAATGTGGACATTGAGTTGATCCAGTATGTCACACGAGAAGCAGGGTTTGCACAAAGAGTGATGGGAGCGAGGCCGGGAATCAACCACATTTCTGTTCGAGTAAACGATGTGGGGATATCTTCCAAGGATTTTGAAGACAAAGGCGCCAGGCTTACGGACGGCTTTCCGCGTCAGGGAAGCCACGGCCCGGTCGCCTTTTTCCAACCTGAATCCACGGGGGGAATCTTGCTCGAAATATGTGAGCACCGGTGAAAGAAGTGTCGGAGGCAGACCTCCCTGCAAAACAATCTGACTGCACATCAGGACTGAAGGACGGTTTTTATGGCATTCTATCGTGAAAGAAAACTCTGGAACGAAAGCATCGAAGCGATGCCCCGGGACGAGTTGAGGCGCCTGCAATTGAACCGGCTCAGGAAGCAGGTTTTCTATAACTATCAAAGCTCTTCCTATTACAGGCAGAAACTCGATGAGGTCGGGGCAAGACCGGAGGACATTAAGACCTTCGATGATTTTGCTCGCATCCCCGTGATGACCAAGGACGAGCATCGAAAAGCGCAGGAGGAGTCCATCGAGCGATACGGCAATCCTTATGCGCTTCTGGCCTGTGCTCCGCGAGAAAAAATCGTCCGCATCAATTCCACTTCCGGAACTACGGGGACCCCCACTCTGTACACGTTGACGCAACATGATGTGGATGTTGTGAACGAAATGCATGCCCGGAAGTACTGGAGAGCGGGCGTTCGGCCTGGGGACGTAATGCTCCAGGCTCTTTCCCTCAGCATGTTTACTGGAGGCCTGCCTCTGTCCCAGGGAATCATTTATATGGGAGCGTGCGTGGTGCCTGTGGGCATTGAAGGGGGCACTCGAAGAGTGCTGGATTTTGTACGGCTTACGTCGCCTTCGGCTATAATAGCCACTCCGTCTTTCGGTCAGCACCTAATAGAGAAGTGCCCTGAACTTATCGGCAAAACGGCAAAAGATCTGGGTTTCGAATGGTTCTTCTGCGCCGGTGAACCGGGAGGCGGCAATCCGGAAGTCCGGAAGATGCTGGCAAGCGGGTTCGGCGCGAAGGTCTTCGATCATACCGGGGGCGGTCATGCCTTTCACGGCATTAGCTGCGATGAGCCCCCTGATCAGTTCAGCGGCATGCATTTCGTTTCGGAAGATCACTGTCTGCTTGAGCTTGTTGACCCCAGCACAAAACAGACAATTGAGTTGACGGACGGTGCGGTAGGTGAAATGGTGTTCACCTTCCTTGACTGGGAAGGCGGTCCATTTATGCGATATGCCCTGGGAGACATGCTCAAGGTATATACCACTCCTTGTCCCTGCGGAATGCCGGGGATTCGCTTCAAGATCATCGGACGGGCGGATGACATGTTGATAGTCAAGGGGGTGAATATCTACCCTGAGGCGATCCACTCTGCGCTGCTCAAGTTCGTTCCTCAAGTCACCGGCATATTTCGGATCCTGCTCGATACCCCGGGCCCCCTGGTCAAACCGCCACTCAGAATCAAACTGGAATTCGGCCAGGATGTCGGGGAAGAGGACCTGCCTGCCCTGGGGAAAAAGATTCTCGCGCATTTCAAAGAACATGTCAGGGTCGCTCCCCGATTCGAATGGGTTCCGCACGGTACTATCCCGAGGGAGATGAAAAAGACGAAGTTCATCGAAGTGGCGAGCTGACAAACGCTGTGATCACGGGAACGGCAATACATGATCAAGTCCATGAACATAGCCTGGTGGGTGCAGCGATGGAGGGATCTTCACCCCGATAAGACCGCGATTATCTTCGAGGAAAACCGCATCAGCTACCTGGATCTCCACCGCAGAGCAAACAGAACCGGAGCATGGTTGCAATCGCTCGGCATTGAAAAAGGAGACCGTGTGGCAGCGATGCTGGCCAATTGCCCGGAATTCGTCGAGCTGTACCTTGCCTGTGCACGGCTCGGGGCGATCTTTGTGCCGCTGAATCACCGGATATCAGCACCCGAGCTTGACTACTTTCTGAAAAACTCCCGCCCGAGGCTTTTTGTGTTCGGACGCGAGGCTGCATCGAACGTGGAAGCCTTGAATCTGACCGGAACGCGCGCGCCTTTGCTTCTTGCGTCCGTTGGGCCCAGTATAGGCTCGGCGGCGATCTTCGACTACCGTTCCGAAACGGAGGGCTTCAACGGGCAGAAACCGGTCCTGACACAATCTCTTGCCCCGTCGACTCCCGAAGAGCCGCAGGTGATCATGTACACTTCGGGAACCACCGGACAACCGAAGGGAGCGGTGCTGTCTTATAGGAAGACCTTCTTCAACTGCCTGAACGCGGACATCTTTTTTCAGATGGACTCGGACGATGTCATGCTGGTCGTTCTGCCCCTGTTTCATTCCGGAGGGCTTTTCATTCAGACTTCGCCCAGCCTTTACAAAGGCGCTACCATGGTTATTCATCCGAGGTTCGATCCTGTGAAGTTCTATAAGGACGTCGAACGATATAGGGTGACGAAGTTTCTTGGCGTTCCCACGGTCTACAAGGCGCTGCTCAAGGTAGATTCCGAGAAGCGGGGGAATCTGTCTTCCCTGAAGGTTTGTGCGGGCGGCGGGGAAAAGACTTCTCCGGAGCTTATTGTCCGCTGCAGGGAAGCGGGGCTTGCCTTCAGGCAGGTGATGGGCCAGACGGAAACCTCCATTCTGCTGTGGGCATCGGAGGAAGACTCCTTTCTGAAACCCGGCACTGTAGGGCGTCCCGTATTTCATGCCGAAGTGGACATAGTCGATCGCTCGGGCCGAGCCGTCAGGCCCGGGGAAATCGGCGAGATCGTCGCGCGTGGATCAATCATGATGAACGAATACTGGCAGGATCCGGCAAATACCGAAGAGACCATCAGAAACGGCTGGTTGCACACCGGAGACCTGGCCCGGATGGATGACGAAGGATACTACTACCTGGTGGACCGAGCTAAGGACATGTATATATCAGGCGGCGAAAACGTGTATCCTGCCGAAGTGGAGCGCATACTGCGCGAGCATCCTGCAATCGAAGACATAGCGATCGTGGGCATCCCCGACGAAACCTGGGGGGAAGTCGGTCACGCCTATATCATTCTAAAGCCCGGCTCCGCACTGGCGGCCGAAGATGTCATCGCCTTCTGCAGCGGAAGGCTAGCCCGATACAAGTGGCCGAAAAAGGTAACCTTCGCGAAGGAATTCCCCCGAACCTCTCTAGGAAAGGTGCGAAAGCAACTCCTTGCCTACACGTCGTACGGTTAGGTTGCCGCACCCCCTTCTGAATGCCTATCGTCGAGCCTGAAGTGGCTAACCGGGGCATGTCCGAACTGTGAAGACTTGGAGCCACGACGCGCGATATTCGTGCGCCGGCTACACTCATGCCAATGAGTGTACAGATCGGCAGGCCCGGAGGTGTGCCCCTAAGCGGAGTCAGGCTTGCAGTGGGATGCCCCCGGCCGTCGCCCCAAGCGGTGCTGGCCCCCCCCCTTCCGCCCGTAACTGAGGCCTCACGCTCCCGAAAGGATTGTGCTTGACCGAGGGACCATGGTGAGGTACGGTTAGAATCAGGAAAGTAGGGTGTTCTCCGGCAACGTGACGAGTGTCTTGCCTCTGTCCGGTCTTCTGGGAGGAGACAAGGAGACCTCTCGGGCTTTAGAGCATAACGCCTCTCCCGGTTTTCGTCCCGAAGAACTCTGAAAAGGCAGGACTGCGGCACAACTCCTGTCTAGGGACGGGTCTTCTTACAATAACTCATTAACGTCATGATTGGGAGGATTCGGATCATGAAAAAGATGCTTCTTGTTTGCGTGAGCGTATTCCTGGCGATAGCATTCATTGGCGCAGCCCAGGGCGAGGAAAAACCGATCAAACTGGGAGTTATGTTCATCAGTTCAGGCCCGCTGGGAGGTTATGGAATCAACGGCCAGCGCGGCGTGGAATTGGCTCTGGAAGAGATCAACGCATCAGGCGGGGTGCTTGGCAGAAAGCTGGCGGCCTCTTTCGGGGACACGAAATTGAAGGCTGAAATCGCCAAGGAGCTTGCCGAGAAGTTCATCAACGAGGACAAAGCGGATTTTCTCATTGGCCCCACTTCCAGCGCGGTGGCCTTGTCTCTCTCGGAAATTGCTCGAAAGCACAAGAAGGTCCTCATTGTCACGCAAGCAGCCACGGATACCGTGACGGGGGACAAGTTCAATCCCTATCTCTTCAGTGTCCTGAGTAACGTCATGATGCATTCCCGCGCAGGCGCGTACTACATGGCATCAAAACCTTACAAGAAATGGATGTGTATCGGACCTGATTACAACTATGGCCACGAATCCTGGCGCTTGTTCCGAGAAAAACTGAAGGAGCTGAAGCCGGATGTGGAAATTGTGGGCGAGACGTTTCCCAAGCTCATGGCCAAGGACTACTCCGAACACATCGAACTGATCCGCAAAGCCAAGCCCGATGCGGTGTGGTGCCCACTTTGGGGTCAAGATGCCGTGAACTTCATCAAGCAGGGCAAGGCAGTCAAGCTCTTCGACGAAGTCAAATTCGCTTTTCCGGTGGGTGCAGCTCTGGAAACGCTGGTCCCGCTAGGCAAAGAGACGCCGTCAGGCCTGTACATGTCCTCCCGGTATTTTTTCACCAGTCCCGACTCTGCCGAAAACCGCAACTTTGTGAAGAAGTACTACGAGAAATACAAAGAATATCCGGATTATATGGCCGAAGAGACCTACGCGGGCGTTTACTTCATCAAGGCGGCCCTGATTCGTGCTGGGACGACGGATCCGGACGCGCTGGTCAAGGCAGTTGAAAAGGAGCCCCTTGCTTGGCTGACCCCCGAGGGGTGGAAGATTATGCGGCCCGAGGACCACCAGGCGGTAGAAGACGTGGTTTGGGGCGAGACAGGCTACAGCGACAAGTTCGGATTCGCAGTGCTGACAAACATCCAATCCATACAGGGCGAACAGATAAGCCGAACGCCGGAGGAACTGAAAAAGGTTAAAAGGGTTCCTTGACGCGCTGCAGGCGTGCTCCATGCGGCCTCATACGGGCGCCTCCTCGGTTCAAGGGAAACGCCTTGCCATGGGGCATTGATGTTTTTCGGATCGGATCTACTCATGCACATCGGTTACTTAAGATAACCTTTGGTTTCTTCTTAATGTTTGGACCGGGAGGGATCGTGTTGATACTTCCCGGTCGTATAGTTCACAGAATTCATGTGGAAGACGGCTTAACCTCCTCTGGCGAAACGGTGACCACTTCCTTGATGGTGCGGCGCTTGATGGAGATAACCACGGAGGCCTGACCCAAGGAAAGCGATTCCACCATAACCGGTTGGGAGAAGCGGCAGACTTCCAGTCCCGCCTCATTCACGATGAGAATCAAGTTCCAATCGGTGCTGGTGCCTCGCACCGATTCCGGGAGGTTCCTGCCCAACCCCTTGAACTCAATTCAGTGGCACAATGGAGGTCTTGACCCGGACAATTGCTTGCCGTGAAGACCTCAGAGGCCTCTGCCTACAGGATTTTCATCTTCCGGTCTATCATGGTGAGCATGGCGATATTATCGCTGTGGCCTGTCTGTTTGGCGATGACCTTGCCTTTGAACGGCCTGCCGAGAAGGTAGAAATCACCTATAATATCCAGCACCTTGTGCCGGACGAACTCATCGGGGAACCGCAGCGGCGGATTGACCACCTTGTCCTCGTCCACGAGAATGAGGTTGGAAAGCCTGCCTCCGCCGGCAAGACCCATCTCGTCGAGGATACGCATGTCCTTGACGAAGCCGAACGTGCGTGCCGGAGCAATGTTGGCTTTGAACTCGACAGGATCGTCGCAGGAGAATGTCATGTGCATCTTGCCGATAGGAGGCGGATAATCCAGGTAGTATTCCACCTGGAAATGCTCGCACGGTTCCACCCTGAAGCTTTTTCCGCTCTCCGGGGCAAAGGTCGCCTCAAATGGCTCCCGTATCTCTACCGCCTCGATAAGAGCGTCCTGAGGAATGATCTCAGCGTCTTCCACAAGACGGCAAAACTCAAGGGCCGACCCGTCCATGATGGGCACTTCCCCGGAGATCTTTACCAGCAGGTTGGTAAGACCATAGATGTGGAAGGTGGCCATAAGGTGCTCAATCGTTCGGGCGGATGTGCCGTTGCCCCTCAGGCACGTCGCGTACTCGGTGGATTCCACGTTGGATAGGATGGCCGGCACGGCTCCGCCCGATATGATGTGTCCGAACAGGATGCCGCTTCCCGGCGGCAATGGGGACAGGGTGAGGCCTGTCTTAACCCCGGAATGAAGACCCTGGCCGTACATAACCACCCGGCCTCTGAGGGTCTTCTGGTGCCGGAAACGGCCGGAATGCTCCTTGATGGCAAACAATCCGTTGCCGGCGGGGGCTGCGGACTCGGAGCTGTGGGAGCGACCGGAAGAAGAAAGCGCCACACTCGTTTGCGCGACCGACGCAGACGCGGGAGCATGCTTGGAAGTGGATTCTGCATCTTCTTCGGCTGGGATCAGAAGGTCGCCGACCGTTATCGCCGGGCCTGCCGCGGTCATCACCACGTGCTCGATGAGGATCTTGAGTTCCTTGATGTTGCCGGGCCATGAATACCGGATCAGGCGTTTCATGGCTTCGTCCTCGATTTGCTCTATCCGCTTGTCGAATTCCTGAGTTGCCTCTCTGAGAAAATGGACTGCAAAAAGCGGTATGTCCTCGGCCCTTTCGCGCAACTGAGGAATAACTATTACGCGATCTGAGAGCATTTCGGCCAGATCAGCGGGAAGAGCGTGATCTCGGACGAGAATCGTCGGAGCGTGGACCGACGTGACCATGATGCGGCCCTTAAAGTGCTGAGAGCGTGGAGACCCCGTTCTTTCCTGGATCAGGCCTCGGATGAGTTCTCCAAGCCGGGGCCTGAGCGAAGGTTGCAGCCGGTCCACTCTGATGAGCAGCAGCGTTCCGTCAGCCGCCTGGGCCACCTTCCCACTGCACCCGGCCCCGGCCCCCCGATCTCTGCCCAGGAGAGTCTCGTCAAAATTCTCTTCCGTGAGGTCTGCACATCTCACCTTCACGAGGCTGCCTCGTTCGTGGTGCCCTCCAAGGTAGTGAATTATTCTTGCGGCAAATTCCTTGCCCGTACCTTCTGCGCCTGCAAGCCACACGGATCCCCGCTCTGCCGCGCTCTGCTCCAAAGCACGGCGAAGCCTCGCCGCCTTTGCCGAATGCCCGATCAGCAGGCCGGGAGTTCCGCCGTTCACTGGAACAGGTATCCGGGCTTCGGTCCGATTGGAAACGGCCTTCTCCGCAAGATGGAGAACGTCGTCCAGATTGAGGGGCTTCTCCAGATAGTCGGCAGCTCCCAGTTTGATGGCTTTCACTGCGGTCTCGATGGTGCCATGACCGCTCATCATGATGACGGAGCAGTCGGGGTCGAGTCTCTTGATGGCCCTGAGGGTCTGCATCCCGTCTATGCCGGGAATCCAGATGTCGAGAAACACAACGTCAGGTGCGTCGCTCTGGACTATGTGTAGAGCCTCCTGGCCGTCACGGGCCGTAAGGACCTCGTAGCCTTCGTCCGACAGAATTCCTTCGAGCGTGCTGAGTATTTCT
>DYLG01000136.1:7950-11157 GCA_020722215.1 Desulfomonile tiedjei | reverse complement strand
AAACCTCCCTTGCGTTCAAGATCGTGCTACGCGGGTAGCCCGGACGCTACTGCGTCCGGGTTCCGAAGGGACAGGAGGTCTGAGCCAACAATCGAGTTGCTTCGTCAAATTGGCGCTGACAAATGGGCCTGGAGAATATGCCTCCTGCCGCTTCGCGGCCTGGACGTATAACGTCCAGGCTACCCGGGGATGTTTGAGTGCCGGCGTGCCACGATTCGAGCTTCTGCAAGGTTTTTGAGACACTCTCGGAAAGCCTTCCCCACAAGACCGAATGCTGCCGGCAAAAAAACTCACATAAAGAACAGCCGTCGCAGGGGCCATTCGGAATCCCAGGTGAGTCCGAGAGCTGTGCGGACCACCCACTGCACCATTAGGCCGATGAAGATCACCCAGACGAGAAGTGCGAGTTTTTCCTTCACCGCGGTCCACAAAGCATTGCCGCGGCCTATTCCCACCAACTCAATAATGCGGTACGGAATCTGAAGCAGACACACCACATAGAGAAACGGGCCCATGGGGTTGAGGCGCAATGCAGTGCGAAACTCACCCCGAGGCATGGCTACAAAGCTCCGCGTGAGGCCGCATCCCGGGCACTGAAAACCTGTCAGAGTCCGAAACATGCACCCTGGCGGTAACGGAACGGTTTTCCCAAGGAAAGGAACGGGTAGGTGAATCATATCGTCCGGGCCCAGCTCAAGAAGCACGGAAGCCATGATGGCGACCGAAGCGAAGGCCAATACAAGGACATGCTCAGCGGTGAGTGCTCTTGACTCTGGGGCATCCATGGTGAAAGCATAGGCGAGGAGGGCCGATTGTCAAGGATTTTCCTGGCGATCCGTGATCTCCAGTGTTTTCCGGCACTTCTTGACAATGCCTGCCGCGTCTGCTAAGAAGGGCGCGTTTGGGCAGCGCCTGACGCGGTAGTCCATCAATAGAATGGGAGGACATTCATGGGACCGGTTCTGGGAACCCGTTTTCGGAAGAGCGCCGTCGCGGCGCCGGTATTGGTAATGCTTCTGTGCATGTTTTCCTTGGCTGGTGCGGACGAATGCAAGAGGGTTCAAAATATTCTCGTCCTGTTCGACGCCTCCGGAAACATGAAGCAGCACAACAACTACGATGTTTTCATCAAGGCAATGAAGCAATTCGAGGCCGCCATACCGCTCACCGCAGACGGATTCTTCAACGTGGGACTTCGCTACTATGGATTGAAAGTCGGACTGGGGTGCGAGAGCACGGAGAGTATCCTCGCGATCCAGTCTTGGGATCCCGAGCGCTTCATGAATTCATTTCCCGCCACGTTGTCTTACGGAACAAGCGCTCTGAGCGCGGGGCTTCGGGCGGCGGCGGAGGACTGCTCCGCGGCAGAGGGCAAGAGCATAATCATTCTTATCGGGACGGGTGGCGAATCGTGCCGCTCCGACCCGATCAAGATTGCCGACCGAATCGCTTTCAACAATCCTGAGCTGGAGATCCACGCGTTTCAAATAGGCGATGACCAGGAAGGCGCCTTCAATTTGAAAGGGATTGCCCGGAAGTGCCGAGGCAGCTACACCCCGATCGGGAGGAATCTCCCCCCTGCATTCTGGCACGCGTGGATGAGGAGAAACCTGGTAATGCCGTGCGCGAGACAGGAGGCTCCCCAGGCCCCGGCCGCTTCTCTGGAAGTGGGACCTGTCTATTTCGACTCCGGCAGCTTTTCGGTACGCTCCAAAGATCAGCGAGTGGACGCTTCCAACCGGGCGAATCTGGACGCAGTGGGCAGGCACTTGCAGGGGAATCCTGCCGCTCGACTTATCCTGCATGGCTTCGCGGATGGGAAGGGCAGCCAGGCTCACAATCAGCAGATTTCCAAGCGTAGAGCCGCGGCAGTCCAGCGCTATCTTGCCGAGAAGTATGGGATTCCCCAGGCTCGGATGGGAGTGGTAGGGCACGGCGTCGCCCCGGACCTCGCTCCCGAAGGCCGTGTCGCGCACGTGTCCGGCCGCAGGGTGGAATTCGAGTTTGTTCAATAGAAGGGCAAGCGGTTCGGTGACGGATGTCCTCTCGGAACAGGGGAAAGCTTGGGGCCCAATGGATGTTTTGTCCGGAAACGGGAAGGAATGCGGGCGTGCCGGCCCGCTGCCGGCTCCCGATTTTCCGACGGTCTTACGCAATCCGGAGACGCGCAACAGATCTCGGATAGGGTTGTGGTTGATTATCGGACTTGTGCTTGCCGTATCCTCGACCGTAAACCCGGCCGAGCCCCCGGAATCGCAGGCCAAGAAGCTTCTCGCGACAGGAAAGATCCTGGTGGAGAAGACCCGTTACCTTGAAGGGCTTGACCTGCTCAATGAGGCCCGACAAATCCTGGAGAGCGACGGGAAGCAACAGAGCAGGCTGTACGCGGAGGTGTTGCTCGAGATTGCGCAGACAAAGATAAAAGGCCGCCTGCACCAGGGGTTCCCTGCTGCTTACGTAAAGAGCGCATTGAAAGAAATTCAAGCGGCCAACACCCTTATGGAAAAGCTCCCGAGCGTACTCCCACAGCAGTTGGGGATGGGATACTACGTCGAAGGGGTCATCCACAAGCGATTCTTCATGAGGAAGGAAAAGGCAATGGAATGCTTCCGCAAAGCCATAACCATGGACCCCGGATTCGCCGCCGCCAAACGGGAACTGAGCGAGCTTTTGGAATCAGGGCGGGTGGAGTGACAAGCCTTCAATCGGCTCATTTGTTGCCCGGCATCTCATCAACCGTATCCCGAGAGCCCTAAGACATGAACTCAAAAAAACCCAAGGAAAAGGAAGAAGGCCCCGAAAAGTTCGAACTTCATCTGGAGAGGCTTCGTTCGATCGTCGAGCGGATGGAGCAGGGCGACCTGAAGTTGGATGAGAGTTTGAAGCTGTTCGAGGAAGGAGTGGATCTTTCCAGGCGGTTGATGGATATACTCAATCGCTCGGAAGGCCGCGTCGAGGAATTGTTGGAAACCATGGAAAAGGTGGCCTTCGGGCGGGCGGAAGAATAGGCCATGGACCTGGCGGAATATCTCTCGGCAAGAAGGGAGCTTGTGGAAAAAGCTCTTGATGAGTCTCTCCCCGACGAGGAAGAGAGTGATTTCCCCGTTCTTATCAGGGCGATGCGCTACAGCCTTTTCGCGGGGGGCAAGAGGGTCAGACCGATCCTCGCCATGGCTGCTGCGGAAGCCGTCGGGGGCGACGCTGAAG
>DYLG01000136.1:0-7940 GCA_020722215.1 Desulfomonile tiedjei | reverse complement strand
CGGTCCTGCCTCTGGCCGTTGCCATTGAGTGCATTCATACGTATTCACTTATCCACGATGACCTGCCGGCAATGGACGATGACGACTTTCGGCGCGGAAGACCATCGCTTCACAAGGCATTCGGCGAGGCAACGGCGATCCTGGCGGGGGATGCCCTGCTGACGCTTGCCTTTGAGATTCTCGCCGCGCCTCTAATGACCAGGGTTCACCGGCCGGACACGCTTCTTGCCGTCATCAGCGAACTCGCCCGCGCTGCCGGCGCCCGCGGACTCATCGCCGGTCAGGTCGCGGACATCATGTGTGAAGGCAAGACGGTTGACGCAAGAACGGTTGATCACATAGTGCGCAACAAGACGGCAGCGCTGATCAAGGCCTCGCTCACCTGCGGCGCTCGGCTTGCCGGAGGGACGCGGGAACAGATTGACATTCTGGGCAGGTTTGGCGAAGATCTTGGTATTGCCTTCCAGATACGCGATGACCTGCTCGATCTGGAGGGCGACGCCGGCAGGCTGGGAAAGGCCGTAGGCAAGGATGAACAGCGTGGCAAAGCCACATATCCTAATCTTCTTGGAAAGGAACAGGCCAGATCTCTCATGCAGGGCCTCGTGGGCGGAGCCGTCAAGTCCGTACGCGTTCTGGGCGACAAGTCCGAGCCCCTTGCATTGATCGGTGAATACGTGGGAAAACGCGTCAACTGATGGCCGAATCAATCCGATGAAACAGGACGGAAAACCAGGCACGGACGCCATTCTGGACGCCGTACAATCTCCCGATGATCTCAAGGACCTCTCCGTCGAGTCTCTTGAATTGCTTGCTCAGGAAATCAGAGACTTGATCGTCAAGACGGTTTCCCGTACCGGAGGGCACCTTGCGTCGAGCCTTGGAGTCGTGGAGCTTACCATTTCCATGCTCAAGGTGTTCTCGCCGCCGAACGATCGTATTCTATTCGACGTTGGCCATCAGGCCTACGCGTACAAGATCCTTACCGGTAGAAAAGACCGGTTTTCTACGTTGCGCTCCAAGGGCGGCTTGTCGGGGTTCCCCAAGCGAAGTGAAAGCGAGTACGATTTCTTCGATGTCGGTCATGCGGGGATCGCCATCAGCGCAGCCGCGGGCATGGCCCAGGCGCGCTGCTCCAGTGGAAAGGATCACAAGGTCATTGCTGTAGTGGGAGACGGTTCGCTCACCTGCGGAGTTTCCTATGAAGGCCTCAACCAGTCCGGGGATGCAAACAAGGACCTGATCATCGTCCTCAATGACAACGAGATGTCCATATCCCCGAACGTGGGAGCCATGGCTGCCTATCTGAACCGTATCATGACCGGGCAAGTGGTCACACGTTTTCGAAGCGAGATCAAGAGCATACTTAGAAGTCTGCCCGGCAGGTTCATGGGCCGTTCCATGTATGAATATGCAAAGCAGTTCGAGGAGGCGCTCAAGGGGTTCATCACTCCCGGCACGCTCTTTGAGGAACTGGGCTTCAAGTACGTCGGGCCCATCGACGGACACCGAATCAAGCACCTTGTGGATACATTCCAGAATGTCAAGCGCTTCAAAGAACCTGTCCTGGTGCACACGGTCACCCGCAAGGGAATGGGCTATCCGCAAGCTGAGGAGCGCCCGGGCCTGTACCACGGAGTGGGACCGTTCAACATCGAGACCGGAGAGATAACCAGGTCCGAAGGTCCGCCCTCGTACACCTCGGTCTTCGGAGACGCCCTTGTCAGAATTGCCGATTCCGATCCCAGAGTGGTGGCGGTCACCGC
The DNA here is from genome assembly GCA_020722215.1 of Desulfomonile tiedjei. GTDB lineage: Bacteria > Desulfobacterota > Desulfomonilia > Desulfomonilales > Desulfomonilaceae > DYLG01. Next base: position 6,174 of record DYLG01000136.1, on the reverse strand, counting down.
GGCCATGGAATACGGAACCGGATTGACCTCCTTTGCTCACCTTTATCCTGATCGCTTCTTCGACGTGGGTATTGCTGAGCAACACGGCGTCATCTTCGCCGCGGGAATGGCAGCCGAGGGGTACCGGCCTGTGGTGGCAATTTACTCCACATTTATTCAGCGGGGGTACGATCATCTTATCCACGACGTGGGAATGCAACGGTTTCCTGTGGTGTTCGCGTTGGACCGAGCTGGAGTAGTCGGAGAGGACGGCCCCACCCACCACGGCGTCTTCGACATCGTGTTCACCCGGAGCATACCCAACTTCACGGTCATGGCCCCGTCCGACGAACGTGAACTTGCTGACATGCTGGCTACGGCCCTCTCGCTGGATGGGCCAAGCGCAATTCGTTACCCCAGGGCTCGTGGCGCAGGCGTCCCTGTGCCTGACCGGCCTTCGCCCATTCCCGTGGGCAAGGGACGCGTTGTCACCGAGGGCAACGATCTGCTCATCATCGCAGTGGGTTCCATGGTGAATCCCGCGGCTGAAGCAGCAGAGGCTCTCCGGAAGGCGGGGATTTCCACAGGAGTGATCGACGCTCGATTTGTCAAGCCCCTGGATGCCGATCTGATCCTCGAAAAATCCTCGCAGGTTAGCCACGTTCTCACCGTGGAGGAAGGCGCTCTCTCGGGTGGATTTGGAAGCGCCGTCCTGGAGCTGTTCTCCGACGCTGGAATGCTGGGTGTAAGGATCTCCCGGATGGGAATCCCCGATCACTTTGTGGAGCACGGAACACGCAGTGAACTCCTCGAGGACCTCGGACTGACCGCTCAGGGCATAGTCAGGCACGCCCGATCCTGGTTTGAAGATCGCTCTGCGCCGAGGCTTCGACGAGTCTTCTGAACAGAAGGAAATCCTTGCAGGAAACGCTGCCCGAGTGTAGACATACGCCACTTGGGCCCGTTTCTGCGCCAGAATGCCGGCCTCATATCGTGACCGGCCCGAATCCCGCGTGCAACCCAGGCTGAAGAAACCGAATATGCTTGCCGACAGGCCTGAAAACGGGACGAACACCTCGGTCGACTCCACTGCCGTGTCGGAAATTCCCCTTGACGCGGCGAAACTGAGTCTTCTCTTTAACGCATCCAGAGCCCTTGCATCCACAACGGATGTGGATCAACTTCTCAGCTCCATCATCAGTGAAGTGAGAAAGGTGCTCGACTGTGAGGGAGCAGCGGTGGTGCTCCGGGACGAAGAGAGGGATGATTTCTACTGGAGAAGTGTTCAGGATGACAGCGGGCTTCTCTATTCCGCAAGGGAGGAGATACGATTTCCCAAGGATCAAGGCGTGGGCGGATGGGTTTTCAGGACCGGCCAACCCGCGTTGGTCAACGATGCGGCCAATGATCCGAGGGTCTATCGCGGGGTAGACTCCAGGTCGGGCTTCACGACCCGCAACATTGTATGTGTTCCGCTGAAGGTGCGAGACAAGTTATTGGGACTCTTATATGCGCTGAATCGGACGGATTCCGATTTTTCCGTGGAGGACGTGGAGATCCTCATGGCACTTTCCACGAATGTTGCCATGGCGCTGGAGAACGCAGCGCAGTACGAAAGCCTCATGTCCTCTCACAGGGAACTGGAAAGGCTAAACAGGGTCAAGAACAAGATTCTCAATCATTTGTCCCATGAGTTGAAGACGCCGTTGGCAATTATCGAAGCCTCACTTGGACTTCTGGAACGGCGACTCAAGGCGGAAGGATTGTCGCCGGACCGTTTTCCTTTCAAGCGCATCCTCAGAAACCTTGACAGGCTCAAGGAGATCGAGAAACAGGTCGGGCACATAGTGGAAGAGGATTACTCCACCGGGCGCCAGATCATGTCCAAGTTGCTGGATCACCTCAAAGACCTCATCGAGATGGAAGAGGAGGACGAACTGCGTTTTGCCGCGGCACTGCGATCACTCAGGCGCAAGATCGAGGAGCTTTTCCCGGAGAAGACCGCAGGAACGGAACGGGTAGCCATAGAGCCGGCGTTTCAGGCTGCAGAATACCGTGTCAGGCAGATGACACGGGAACGACAACTCGACATCCGGTTCCTTCCACCCGATCCGGTGATGATCAAAATGCAGCCCCAAATCCTCATGTCCGTCATCGGCGGCCTCATCCGCAACGCAGTGGAGAATACTCCCGAGCAGGGAAGGATCGTAATCAAAGGGGAACGCACCGATACAGGCTACAGAATTTCCGTGACCGACTTCGGAGTCGGCATTCCCCAGAGCGAGCAACTCAACATATTCGAGGGATTCTACCCGGTTCAGGAAACGGACTTGTACAGTTCCGGAAGCCGCTACGAGTTCAACGCAGGGGGTACGGGAACGGATCTTCTAAAGATCAAGATCTTTTCCGAACGGCTTGGATTCAAGATCTCATTCAAGAGCACCAGATGTTCTTGCATTCCAACGGTACGCGATGTCTGCCCAGGCAACATAGCTGCATGCTCATGCTGCTCGAAGATCGAGGATTGCCTTGCCAACGGCGGCACCGAATTCAAGGTGGAGATCCCCGAAAAACTTCTTGAACAGCCGGTGAAGCCGCCGGCCCTCTTGTAGGGGCGCACCTTGTATTCGCTTTCCTTCTTGAAACAGAGAACTAAACCACCAAGGCGCCAAGACACCAAGAAATCCCTGAAAACATCATCTTCTTGGTGTGTTAGCGTCTGGGTGTTGGAGATTCTTGTCGCATCCGGTGTGGGGGCGGGGTTCAAACCCGCCCCACCGAACCGCCCGCTGCCCCCAAATTCGGTAGGGCCCGGGGTCCGTGCCGGCCCATTGCGCGATCGACACAGGGGCGGGTCGCGGGTGTCGCCAAGGCGGGCGCCGGCGAAACACGCGGTCGGTTTGGTAGAGGCGGACCCGCGTGTCCGCCCTCTTCGTTTTCTCCTTCGTGCCTTGGCGGTGAAATGCGGACTTGTTTGCGAGCGCCCATCAGCCCCGCCACGTCAAAAGAAACGGACGGCCCGAAGGCCGCCCGCTCGTTGAATGTCATTGTCCTTGTACGATCAGGACACCCTGAACTTGTACACCTGGTTGGTTTTGGGATCGATTACGTGCACAGCGCACGCGAGGCACGGGTCAAAGGAATGGACGGTCCTGAGGATCTCGAGCGGCTGGTCGGCTTTTGCTACGGGCGTGCCGATCAGAGCATTCTCAACGGGGCCCTTCTGGCCTTTCGCGTCTCTTGGGCCAAGGTTCCAGGTTGACGGAACAACTTGCTGATAGTGGGCGATCTTACCCTTCTCAATCTTGACCCAATGGCCCAGCGAGCCGCGGGCGACGTCATTCAGGCCGAATCCTTCGCCGTTGGTGCTCTCGTCAAGCTTGTACGGGGTGAAGGTCTTGGTGTCACCCTTCTTGAGGTTTTCGATCAGTTCGCCAACCCACTTCTCCGCGCGCTTCGCGTTGACCAGGCACTTGATGCCGCGGGCAGCGATTCTGCCGAGAGTCGAGAACAAGGCCGGCGGGCCCGCGCCCAACTTCTTGAGCACTGCGTCCACGGTGTCCTTGATCTCCTTGTTGCCGCCAACATAGGACACGAGGCACTGTGCCAAGGGCCCCACTTCCATGGCCTTGCCGTCATAACGCGGGGCCTTGATCCAACTGTACTTGCCGTTTGCGGATTTGGTGTCGGGATCCGCATTCTTGAGTTTCTCGCCCGTGAGGGGTTTGGTCTCGCCAACGCCCGGATACAGAGGCTTGTCGCCCTCGTACCAGGAACGGGCAACCTCTTCGGTGATCTTCTGGGGATCCATCTTGACAAGTTCCAGTTTGCCGTCGAGGATCGCGCCACGGGGGAAGTACAAGCTTTCGGGCTCCTTCTCGCTTTCGGGGAAGTCGCCGTACGCCAGGAAATTCTTGTTGCCGCCGTACTTGGTCCAGTCTTTGTAGAACGATGCCACGGCCAACACATCGGGGATATAGACCTCCTCGATGAACTTGATCTGCTCTTGGAGCAAGGTCAGATAATGTGAGATCCTGTCCGCATCGAGCTGCTCGAGGACCGTCACGCCTCCGGGGAGGTGGCCCTGGAGATGCGGGTTCTTGGCGCCCCAGATCGCGGTGAGCTGAGCTGCAAAGACCTGCTGACGCAGGTTGTCCAGGTAGTGGCCCACAGCCATCAGGTTGGCTTCGGGCGGGAGTTTGTACGCTGGGTGGTCCCAGTACGCACCGGCAAACGGACCGAGCTGTCCTGAATCGACAAAGGTTTTGAGCTTGGCCTTCAGGCCCTCATAGTATGCCTTGGTCTGGGGCCTCTTGCTCACGTCGCCGGAAAGGTCGGACGTCTTTTTCGGGTCGGCTTTGAGCGCGGATACCACATCAACCCAGTCCAAAGCGCAAAGCTGATAGAAATGAACCGTATGATCGTGGCAGTTCTGGGCCGCGTGCGTGAGATTGCGGACCAGTCGGGCATTGGGAGGAATCTGAATCTTAAGAGCGTCCTCCACTGCCCTCACCGAGGCCAGTGAGTGAACGAGCGTACAGACGCCGCAGGAGCGCTGGGTGATCAGGTGAGCGTCTCTCGGGTCTCTACCCTGGAGAATGATCTCAAGCCCCCTGAACAGCGTTCCACTGCTCCAGGCATCCTTCACCTTGCCATTCTCTATTTCCACCTCAATCCGGAGGTGACCCTCGATTCTCGGAATGGGGTCAACTACGAGTCTTCCCATTGTGTAACTCCTTTTGGCAAACTTGAATGATCAGTTCATGGAGTAGCTGCTTGACCCGTTTCTCGTCTATCCCTCTTTATAGAAGGGGCTCATGTCATCCCAGAAGTTGGGCTCGCTGCAGCCGATGCACGGATGCCCTGCGCCGATGGGCCAATTGGTGCCCTGGTTCCACTTGATTATCGGACAGTTGTTGTAAGTGTTCGGGCCTTTGCACCCAACCTTGGCCAAGCACCAGCCCTTGAGAGCGCCTTCGTCTCCGAATTCCTTGACGAATTCGTCATTCTCATAGTGGCCTCTTCTCGGGCAATTGTCGTGGATGAGGTACTGGTAAGCAAACAAAGGGCGACCCTTGTCGTCCAGTGCGGGCAGCTTGCCGAGCAACAGGTAATGCACTACAGTGGCAACCATGTTGTCCGCGTTGGGCGGGCAACCGGAGATGTTGACTGTTTTCACACCGGTAACTTCGCTGACGCTCTTGGCGTCGGTGGGATTCGGTTTGGCAGCCTGGACCCCGCCGTAACAGGCACAACTGCCTACGCAGATCGTCGCGGCAGCGCTTCCAACCACGTGTTTCGCGATGTCGATAAAGGTCTTGCCTCCGATCTTCCCGTAAGCCCCGTTGTCCTTCGTCGGAATGGCGCCCTCAACCACGCAAATGTACTTGCCCTTATGCGCCTTGACGGTGTCTTCGAGGACCTTCTCGGCCTGCTTACCGGCAGCGGCCATGATGGTCTCGTGATAGGCCAGGTCGATGGCGTCAAGGATGATGTCTGCCGCCCACGGATAAGTGGTGCGAATGAAGGACTCCGTGCAGCCTGTGCACTCGGCCAAGTTCAGCCAAACAACCGTGGGCCTGGGCTTGGCCATGGCCTCCGCGATCTTCGGGGCAAATGACATGGGCAGGCCAAGAACGGTCGCCATAAGCCCGCAGAACTTCATGAAGTCCCGTCTGGATACTCCCTTTTCTGCCAGTCTTTCAGGAACCTCAATGGGCTTGTCCATCAGTAACCTCCTTGCATGGACTTGAAAAAATGCAATCCCTGTTGACGGATAGTCGCTGAACCCTCATCGGCCGAGTAACGCGCACGAATAGGCCTCGCGGCTGCCACCAAACTCCACAACTGCCTCTCACGTGAGCACCTGTGTCCCGCCTCATCGAGGGGACAAACCAATCAGGGAAGGAATACCTTCCCGACATCACCTGTATTCAATGCGAGTCCCCGCGATCTGGTGCGGGGGCGCCTCCGGAGCCTGACCTCTGTCGGCCGGTTGATTTGGAAGATCTGAGGTTGTTGACCGGAAAACGTTCAACATCAAAACAGGTTAATTCAGCCGGCGGAGAAAATCAACAACAATTCTAGTGTGCTACGCTTTCACGAGACGTGCTACGAGGGCTGCGGCCCGGAAACAGAACAAATCCAACCAACAAGACACCAAAAAATCACAGGATAACTTGGTCTTGGTGGCTT
>DYLG01000135.1 GCA_020722215.1 Desulfomonile tiedjei | reverse complement strand
ACAAGGTTTGTGTATTGATTTGCGTTGTGGTTCTTGCCGGATGCGATCCGGAGGCCCTCGTGAAGAGGAAGGTTCCAGAATCCTTGCAGAAGCTTCTCACGTTCGTGCAGCAGAAGCGGGAGAAGGCGGCCGAAGAAGCAGAGAAACCGCTGCCGGTCATCAAGATAATATCCCCCCGAAACAACGAGGTTTACCCACTAAATCGCCCGATCACTTTCGAGGCTTCAGTTGACCCCAAGGGATACGCGATAAAGGATTCGGATCTTCTTTGGAGCGTTGTTCCTTCCAAGGTGAAGCGGCCGCAACCGATAGGTAGAGGCAAATCCTTCCCAAGTGTGCTGAAGGACGATTCGTACAAGGCTACCGTTACCGTGAGTCTTCCTGACGGGCGAAAAGCTTCCGCGACCGTGAACTTCAGCGTGGCTCTCACCGTGTCGGGCCAAGTCAGGGAAGGGGCAAAGGGTTTGGCAGGTGTGGAATTCGTGATGACGGATCAGCAGGGCAAGAGGGTTGCCCCGCCTGCTACAAGTGACAAGGAGGGAAAGTTCGCGATCAGGACGCCCGAAAAAGGCTTTTTCAAACTCATGCCTATCAAGACGGGGTACAGTTTTGATCCGCCTTACATGATCGTGTCGTACAGCGAGGGTTCGCCGGAACTCGAGTTTCGCTGCAGCAAGGCACAGGTGGACAATATCAGACTCACCCAACCGGGAGACCCGAAGAAGGACATAACCGGTCTGTGCCCCGGGCAGGAAGCCGATTTGGCAGCACAGATCAAGTCGGATGCTCCGGTGGCGGAAATCCGGGCGTACCTCGTGAACAACGATGTGTGGCAGAAGCCTCCAATACAGGTAGGTGAGGTCTCTTTTGCGGGGCAGAGCGCGGAACCTTCGGGAGAACCTGTGGTGAAGAGCCTGAGGATAAAAGTCCCCAGCGAGTGGTACCCGGAAATAATGAGGTCTTCCCACAAGCTCCGAATCATTGTTCATGATGCAGCGGGAAACGCCTTCGCGGCAGAGACCCCCGGCGTCATTAAGGGTAAGGTTGCCGACTGTGTCAAGATGAAGTTCAAGGAGGCGGTAGCGCTCCAGACGGAAGGCAAGCTTCCGGAGGCGGTCGAATGTTATGACCAGATCACCAAACTGTCCTTGGCGGACGACGAACCGAAGAAACTGACAAGTATTCTGGAGAAATGTTTCTTCAACAGAGGCGTGGCCCATGTTCAACTGGCATTCAAAGAGGAATCGGGGAGCGTCAATCAGGGACGTCTCATGTCCAAGGCCCTCCTGGACTTCCAAATGGTCCTGCGGCTTTCCAGTCGAGACGCACAGGCTCTGATGCTCAGCGGCCTCATAGACTGCCTGCGAAATGAGTTTGAAGATGCGATCACCGATTTGACATCTGCCGCAGCTAACGATGCCAAGCTGACCAAGGCATATGAACTGAGGGCCTACGCGTACCTCAAGACCTCTAGGAAAGGAAATCTTACCAGGGCCGTGGACGATTATACTACGGCCATCAACCTCGACCCCAGCGACAAGTACTTGCGCAAGAGTCGCAGGGCCGCCTTGGAACTGGATTTGAAACATGACAAGGACCGTGACATCGCAAAGGTGGACACGTCCGCGTTGCCTCTTGAGAAGTTCGTCAACCGACTCGATCTGAAAAGCTACGTCCGCCGGTAGGCACTGTGGTAGATCGATGCGCTAATCCGCCTTTTTTCAGATACGATGACGTATGAACCATCTGCGGGAATTCTTGATCGTCATTCCGGCGGAAGCCGGAATCCAGCCCCACGTTCCGAGCGGGACCGGACCCCGTCCGGCGGGCCGCGGTATCCACAGGGGTGACGGTCGAGGATACGCTACCGTAACCGGGAAATGGTGGACTAAGGCCTTTGCTTCTCGCTATGCGGCAAGTCCGCCGTTTCCCTCGACTTCTTGCAGAAAGGGGTCGCCCCGGCGAACTCTTGGACGGGGAGTTTCCCGGCCGAAATCGAGGCCGGCAAGTTCAAGGTCTGCTCGCCATGTTCGAACGCAGCCCGTTGCACCACTGGAGATTGCTGCTCACGTTCCTGTGGTGCGGTTTGATCGGGGCTTGCATTGCGGCGCACGGCATATCCGAGATCCGCTCCGAACCGTACCCCCTCACGTACACGGACGATTCCACCAAGAAGTTCGCAGACCCGGAAGACAAGGTCTTCATGGAGGTCAGGAGAGCCCGCATCGCCCAGCCCATGGATAATCTCGCCATACATTACAGATCCTTCTTCCCTGAGGGAGAGCCTGTCAGACCCGGCGACAAGGAAACGTACGTCAAGGTGAAAAATCACAGGGCGTACAAAGTGGTCTACCGTACCAAATACATAAGGCACAGGAAACGCTTGCCCGACAAGGACAAGGCGCAGGAGATTCCCGGGGGATGGTCCCTGAGAAGCCTCACCGACCCGGCGACGGGCAATCTCGTTCCAGTGCTCTACGGGCCGATCATTCCTCGGGAGAGAACTATGTACCTTGTTGCAGGAAAGGACTATCTTTATTATCTGTTTATGAGAGCGGATGGAGACGAGGTGGAATCCGCCATGAAGAAGTTTGAGGATCTTGTACACAACGGGGTCCAGTACAAGTAGCCGCTCAGGCCATTCAGAGGAACCTATGATCGAATATGAAGGAACGGTATACAGACCTCCAAGCGAGGCACGCAGTCTGATAATTCAGGTGACTCTGGGGTGCCGTCACGGGAAGTGCACCTTCTGTGGAAGTTATCTGGAAAAGCCTTTCAGAATCCGCAACCTGGAGGAGATTCGGGCGGACCTGGAAGATGCTGCCCGCCATCTGGGGCCTGTCATCAGGGTCTTTTTGGCGGATGGCGATGCGCTGTGCATCCCGCAAAAAAGGCTTGTTGAAATCCTTGAGTCGGTAAACGAACTCTTGCCGTCCGTAGAACGGATCGGCATCTATGCAAATGCACACGATATTCTCGGCAAGTCTTTGGATGAATTGCAGCATCTGCGGTCCTTGAAGCTCGGCATCATCTATCTCGGCGTGGAAACGGGTGATGAGGAACTTCTGGTAAAGATCAAGAAGGGCGCCACGTATCAACAAATGGTCCAGGCAGCCCGGAGAGTCAAGGAATCGGGAATATCGCTTTCCGTAACGGTTCTGCTGGGAATAGGCGGAATAGAAGGCAGCCGCAACCATGCAAAAGACACAGCCAGGATACTCACGGACATGGATCCCGATTACGTGGGAGCGCTCAGCGTCATGCTTGTCCCCGGCACGGACCTGCACAGGGATTACATGCAGGGGAGGTTCAAGCTGCCGGATCCCTTCGGCCTCATCGAAGAGCTGAGAACCATGATAGCCGAGTCGTCTTTCAGTAACTGCGTCTTTCGGTCTAACCACGCATCGAACTATCTGCCTGTCAAGGCTACTCTTCCCGAGGGCAAGCAGGCGATCTTGGCAGCAATAGACCGAGTTCTTGCGGTCCGTGATTCCAGGGCTCTCAGACCGGAGTTTCTGAGGGCTCTCTGACGGATGGGGCATCCGGCCTCAACAAGGACTGACAATGGTCAGGGAGTGTCGTCTCGGAATAGATTGCGGTTCGGTAAGTCTAAACCTTGTCTTGCTGAGCGAAAACGACAGGGAACCGGTTTCGGTTTACAAGCGCACTCGGGGGAGGCCGTTGCAGACCTTCGTCGATGCGCTGCGGGAACTCATTGACTCCTGCGGCGAGGACCTGCGCCTACGATCGGTTCTTGTTACGGGAAGCGGCCGGGAACTCATTGCCGAGGCCCTTCAAGTGCCTGCAATCAACGAGATCAGTGCACACTCTGCAGGCGCGCTTAGCGCGGACTCACGAATCGGGACAATTATCGAGATCGGCGGTCAGGATTCCAAGTTCATTCGGGTAGATCCCAGCACGGGAGGAGCAAGGCCCAGATTCCCCGTATTCCGCATGAATGAAATCTGCGCTGCCGGAACAGGCGCGTTCCTGGACGAGCAGTCTGCCCGTCTCGGAATCCCGGTGGAATCATTCGGCTCCATAGCGCTGCAAAGCAATAATCCCGCAGCCATTGCCGGACGTTGCGCGGTATTTGCCAAAACTGACATGATCCACAAGGCCCAGGAAGGGATTCCATTGCCGGACATCCTTATGGGCCTAGCTCTGGCGTTGGCCCGCAACTACATCGCCACCCTGGTGCGGGGCGAACCGTTGGTTCCTGTGGTTTCCCTTCAGGGCGGTGTCATGAACAACGCGGCAGTGGTCCATGCATTCAAGATCCTGCTTGATCTCAAGGAAGACGAGGTAACAAGACCTCGACATTTCGACGTGCTCGGAGCACTCGGATGCGCAGTCCTGGCCGGCCGCAACCCCACGGGAGAATCCGTTCCACTCCGGGTCCTCCTTGGACGGGCCCTTGCCAACTTGGACAATCGGCCGCCTCGTTCCAGTCTTCCTCCCCTGCGTTGCTCTCAGGCAAGGGACGCTCTCCGCGTCGCCCTGCCCGCCGAAGAGCATGAAATCGTCCGACCGCTGGTCATGGGCCTGGATGTGGGCTCGGTCTCAGTGAAGGGGGTTCTTGTGGATTCAACCGGCCGAATCCTGAAGGAGGACTATCGGCTCTCAAGATCCCGGAACATCGAGACGCTTCGCCAAGTGATGGACGCACTGAACCACCAGGGTATGCGCCCCGAAATACTCGCGGTCACGGGCAGCGGACGATACCTTGCCGGCAGACTGGTGCAGGCGGACCTGATCGTCAACGAGATAACCGCGCAGGCGAGGGCGGCTCTCAGTTTTGATGACGGTGTGGACACCGTGGTAGAGATCGGAGGCCAGGATTCCAAGTGGATCGCCCTTGAGCACGGCACGCTGAAAGACTTCGAGATGAACCGGGTCTGCGCGGCCGGCACTGGAAGCTTCCTTATGGAACAGGCGGACCGGTTGGGGCTTGAGATGGGGCGCGAATTCTCGGATGCGGCCCTTGCCTCACAGGCGCCTGCGGATCTTGGGAATCGCTGCACTGTTTTTATGGAATCCGACCTCATTCACCATCAGAACAATGGAGCGACATGCGAGGATCTGGCTGCTGGAGTTTGCGTGAGCATCGTCCAGAATTACCTCGAACGGGTGATGCAGCACAAGCCTCTCGGCCGGCGGATTCTGTTCTTGGGCGGCGTTGCGGCCAATCCGGCCGTAAGAGCGGCCTTCGAGGCGCAAACGGGGCTTGACTTCCGTACGCCCGATTTCTTTCGGGTGTCCGGCGCGTTGGGCGCCGCGTTGAAGGCTCTGGACAGCCCGGAATTGGCAACCGTCCGCCGCCGGGATCAAGCCCCCTTGGCGTTTGACCCCGAGGCCGTCCGCAAGGATCAGTTCCGCTGTGCAGGTTGCGCTAACGGCTGCCTGGTGGACCGGTACCACATGGGGGACAGGACCGTTTTTCACGGGGGGCTGTGTGACCGATGGGAGGTGGATCAGGTTTCTCGACGCGTAGACCCCTCCGGCGACCTGTTCAAACTGAGGACGCGACTGCTGGAAGAAGTCGCCGGCCAAGAGCCGACCGAAACTCAAGCGTGGGGAGTCCTCCGATCTCCCCAGTCTTATGAATGGCTCCCGTTCTGGAAGGCCTACGCCGATGAACTGGGCATATCAATCCGACTGGCCGGTGCATCGAATAGAAAACAGTTCGAGCAAGGCCTTCGCTATCTCAAAGTGGAAACCTGTCTCCCGGTCAAGGCATTGGCCGGACAGGCTTCGGCGCTGGTGGACTCAGGCATTGACACCATTTTCAATCCCACCATTCTCACTGAGGAACCGGCGCTGCCCGGAGGGGAGATCCTGGTTCACTGTCCGTATATCCAGGCCACATCACAGTTCTTTCGGGAATCCTTCAACGTGGAATGGAAGGAGCCGCTGATCAGTTATAAGCTCGATCCCCAATCCTTTCAGAGAGAGCATGTCAGATTTGCCCGGGAGCTGGGGTTTTCCTCTGCAAGAGCCAACCGAGCCATAGACGCGGGCCTTCAGGGCCTGGAGGAATTTCGGGCCCGTATCGCGCGGGCCGGAGAAGGTTTCTTGGATTCTCTGGACTGCGCTGAACCTGCGCTCGTTGTTCTCGGCAAGCCCTACCACACGGCGGACTCGTTCCTCAACATGAATCTGGGAAGCCTGTTTCAGAGGTTGGGCATCCGGGCCGTACCGAGCGATCTTTATCCGCTTGAGCCTGGAGATAATGCCACTGATGTGGCGTGGAAATACCATCTGCACATGATTCGGGTTGCCCGGGCGATTGCGAGAGACGACAGATTGTTCCCGGTGCTGCTGACTTTCTTCGGGTGCGGGCCGGATCCGTTTACTGTACGTCATCTGAGGCCGGCTCTGTGCGGCAAGCCTCTGCTGGTACTGGAGATGGACGAACATACTTCCAGAGCGGGCCTGACCACACGAATCGAGGCCTACCTGGAATACGTTGAGCAATACCGACGCCGCCATGGGAGGCTTGCAACAGGATCCTCCGCTGCGCACAGTGACTTTGCTGCCCAAACAACACATCCATTCTCCGGACAACGTGCGCTTTCCTGCCTTGACGGTTCGGCTGGGGCTTCTTGGCGGGAAGGAAGGAGGCCGAGAAAGCGGGATACGGTATTTCTCCCTTATTTTTCGGACCACTCCTACGGATTTGCCGCTGCTGCAAGAGCCGTGGGCGTGGACGCGAAGGTACTGCCTCCGCCCGACGATGAGTCTGAGCGTCTCGGGCGGCCTCATCTGGTAGGGGGAGAGTGCCACCCCTACGCGCTCATACTGGGCGACTATCTGAAATTTGCCCGGTCTGCTCGGCCGGAAAGTACACGGCATGCAGTCTTCTATATCCTCGGGCCGGAGGCGTGCCGCTTGCGGCACTATTCGGTTTACATGGAGATGCTGCGCAGGGATCTAGGGTATTCCTTGCCTGTGGTTTCCAATCTCGACGTGATGATGCAGATATTCGGGATGGGTCCTGCGGATCGTCGCAAAGTGATGATCACGGCGTGGGAAGGTTTGAACGCGTACGATCTGCTTCAGCAGGTATTTCTTGCCATTAGACCTTTGGCCGAGGATCCCCGGCGTCTCGGACAAGTCTACGTTCGGTGCAGGGAAAAGCTCTTTGAGGCTCTGGCCAATGACCGTGCTCGTGAGGGAATTGAGCAAGCACTGCACGAACTCTACCGAATTCCCCTGGTGGAACGCTCAGACAAGCCCGTGATCTCCGTAACCGGCGATTACTACACCAGGATTGTTCCATTTGCCAACAACGACGTTTATCTTGAGATTGAGCGACTTGGAGGGATAGTCCTGCCGCCTCCGACCTTTTCGGACGCGTACAAGATGGAGGTGGTGAAGGATTTTGCCTGGGCAGTCCGGAGCAGGCGTTTCCGCGAGGCCGCCCAGGAAGGCCTGCTCTATATGGCCGTTGCAGCCTCGGAATTCAAGGTGAAGGGAGGGCCACTGGGCCGCACTGTGGTACGCTCTTCACTGGACCTCCTCGGGTTGCGCATGTGGAAGTCGGCCGGCCGCCATGTGGACACGCGTCTTCCGGGAGGCATAACCGCTCCTCTTGTCACCGCGTTGCATCACTTGAATAGTGGAGCTGACGGCGTCTTGAACCTTATCGCCTTGAATTGCTCCTATGGCACCGTCGTGACTGCATCGTTGTCCAGAGCTCTCAGGCAGTATCCTGGGGTACCCATGCTCACTCTGGTGTACGACGGGCTGAAGAAAACGAACGAAAGGACGCGCTTGGAAGCGTTCATGGAACAGGTTCATGATCACTTTGGCAGGCGGACGGCTGTGAAAAACCGTATGTCCACAAGGGCCATCGGGGCATGATTTTGCTTCCACTCGTGCCCTGGATGGTTGTAATAATAATGACGGGATGAATCAACACCTCGCAATTGGGAAATAACGCCCCGAACCGGCGCCTCTCCGGACCGAGGTCGGCTGGATACTGCCATCCCTTTGGCCGTAACGCCTGCGGATAAGTGGATGCGGTCTTGACGCAAATGCCAATGCGTGCCACTGCCAAGAAAGGCCGGCAACATGCGGGCCGGGTGACGCAAGGCAAGCATATCCCCCAGCTTTGTCGGGCTCATGTATCTGCGGCCCGGTTCCCATACGCGTGAGCATAGGAACGAAAGGAGCTTCCGATCATGCATGTCGTGACCGTTTGTGTGGGCAGTGCCTGCCACCTGAAAGGGTCCCACAGCATTATCAATTACTTCAAACAAGCCATTAAGGACGCCGGACTGGAAGGAGATGTGGAACTGAAAGGCACTTTCTGCATGGATAAGTGTACTGACGGTGCAAATCTCCTAATCGACGAAGAGCTTTTCCACGCGAACAGCACTGACGAGGCGCGTGAAATCTTCGAGCGGGAAATCCTCCAAAAACGCTAGCAAGAAGGTGAGAAGCCATGGGAACAGCCAGGCAAAAGCGCAAGCCCTTGAAGAGTTGGCAGGACTTTACGTCGTGGGCTCAGGATTTTTCGCTGATGCAGAAGGTCCTGGGCGGTTTCTTTGCGGTGGTATTGCTGGTGGGCCTGGCCACAAGCTTTGTCGGGACCAACCTCGCCAGAGACACAATCATGGAGAGCGCGAGGAAGCGGTTACTCAGCGATCTGGTCACGGCAGAGGTTGTTCTCCAAAACACTCAGGAATCCTTGGAACTGAAACTGCGTATGACCGCGGATTCCGAAACCCTCAGAACGCTTGTCCGGTACGGAGACATGGAGAGCGTGGCTCGCAGGTTGACTTTGGTTTGTGAGGAAAAGGAGCTTGACTTCCTCGCCATAGCGACTCCGGAGGGAAAGGTCATTGCGCGGGCCTTCTCCGAGAAGTTCAATGCGGGCAGTCCGGTTTCCGACCCCATCATTCAGGCCGCATTCAGAGGCAAAGGCCATTCGGGCATGCTACTTATTTCCGGGGAAAGGCTCGCCGAAGAAAGATCAACGCTGGTACACCGGCTGCCTGGCGAACATGGCAGCCGGGGAATGGTTTTGGAAGCGGCCCAGCCAATGAAAGCCGAACACCAGGTGTTTGCCGTAATTTACGGCGGGATTCTCATAAACAACGGCAACGTGATCGTGGATCGAATGTCCCGACTCGCATTTGCGGGCGACACTTATGGGGGACTGCCCATTGGATTCGTGGCCATTTACCAGGGGAAACAGGCAATAAGCTCAACACTCCGGGGCGAGGACGGACTGCCCCTGGCAGGATTTGAGGCAGCAGGTGCAATTCAGCGGAACGTTCTCGTGAGAGGCGAATCCGCCATAGAATTAGAAACCCTAACGGGCCGCGATTACCTCTCCGCGGCAAGGCCCATTCGAGACGTGGAGGGCAAAATAGTCGGGGCCATTGAGCTGGCCCAACAGCAGAAACCCATCACTTCCGTGATAGACCGACTTGTGGTCACTTTTCTCACCGTTGCCCTGGTAGGCGTGCTGCTCATGGCATGCATAACATACTTCCTGGTCAGGTGGATCAACCATCCTCTGCAACTGATGCTCAACGCGGCCAGGCGTGCGGCTGATGGAGACCTGACCCAGCAAGTGCCCGTGATCGCGCGTGACGAAGTGGGGGAACTTGCCGCAACGTTCAACCTCATGATCCGCAATCTGGCCGACTCCAAAGCGAGACTCGAGGAATGGGGGGAGGAGTTGGCTTCAAAGATAGCCGTTCAGGCCGGGGCTTTGGACGAGGCCAGAGAACAGGTGGCTCGTGTGCAAAAGCTGGCATCCCTGGAGAAGATGGCCGACGGAATGTCCCACATCATGGCACACATTTCCGATCCCATGGGTTCTGCCGCAGCGTACGACGAAGGGGCCGCGCATAACAGGATACTGATCATCGATCACGATGAGAACACGCTGGATATTTGCCAGAGAAGCCTGGAAAACGAAGGTTTTGAAGTAGTGACGGCGCCCACGGTGGAAGACGGTTTGTGCGATTTGCAGGAAGATTTCTTCGACGTTGTTGTGGCAGACATCGATATGCCTTCCATGTCCGGCAAGGATATGCTCAAAGAGATCAAGTACAGACAGCCGGACGTTCTTGTGATACTCACGGCTCCTTTCAAGGCCACCGAGGAAGCCGAAGAAGCTGTCAAGTTGGGCGCGTTCGATTATATTCCCAAGCCTTTCGGTCCGCACCAGATCACCTTCATGGTGTACACGGCCCTGCAAACAAGGCAGGCCGTAGAAAGAACCCGGAGAGAACACGCAGCCCAAAGAGCGGAAAAGATCTTCCAGAGACTGCCTGTGGCTATTGCCCTTGCAGACAAAGCCCACAGGGTGGTCTATAACAACAAGGCTTTTCTGGAGCTGGCTTCCAGGGACGGGCAGACTCCGGTACGCGGTAAGACGTTCTACGAGCTGTTCGGAGTGGACCCCCTTGAGATCGCGAAGACCGACGGAGAGTCGCCGCGCTCCGCCTGGCTGGAACTGAAAAAGCTTGGCCGCACCGCAAAGTTATACAATTTCAAACTGTTGGAGGAAGACTTGCGCGTCCTTATGCTCTTGGACGTCACAGAGACAGTTAAGAAGGACCAGCAAGCCGAGGTCTTCAGGGCGGAAACACTCACCCGGGCACAGCGGGTGATACACCAGCAGATGCGAGTGGCTCAGGAGATTGCAGGCTTGCTGGGGGAAACCACAGCGGAGACCAAGGCGGCACTGTTTGAATTGATCAACCTGGCAAAAGAAACAGGAGAATCGCGATGAAGCCGCCCCTCTTTATCGAGGCCGGCGGCGCCAACGTCTGCAAGCACGGAGAGATCCTGTGCGGTGATTCCCTGTCCGTTGCCCCGATCAACGGCGGCAAGTTGATGGTGCTCTCCGACGGGTTGGGCAGTGGAGTCAAAGCCAACATCCTTGCGACCCTGACGACCAAGATCGCCACCCGCCTTATGGAACGGGGCCTTCCTTTGGAAGAGGTCGTTGACACACTCACCGACACCCTTCCCGAATGTCAGGTGCGAAAGATCGCATACAGCACCTTCACCCTATTGAAAGTCCAGGACGATGGCAGCGCGTACCTGGCGGAGTTCGACAATCCTCCCACTTTCTTTCTCAAACGCGGGTATGTGAGCGACGTCGATTACAGGGATCGGGTTATCGGCACAAGAAAAATCCGCGAGGCGACCCTCAGGGTGGAAGCGGGCGACT
>DYLG01000134.1 GCA_020722215.1 Desulfomonile tiedjei | reverse complement strand
TTGCCCGTCATTTGAAATGGTGCGAGACGAATCCTCACCAACAAGACACCAAGCCGCCAAGAAGAAGAGAAAGGCAAACCACCAAGCCACCAAGAAGAAAATATATAGGGATTTCTTGGTGTCTTGGTGGTTGATTTTTTCCAGGCCTAAACCGCGGGTCTGGGCAGCAGGCCGGCCTTCTCGGCGATCACGTTGACCTTTTCTTCCCACTCGATGGCCATGATGTGGACTCCCTTTATTCCTTCCACGGCCTTGAGCTGTTCAATTGTCTCGACCGCTATTTGGATCCCTTCGTCAGCCTGCTTTTCCTTGGCGGCGCCTTTCATTCTGGCCAGCAAATCATCGGGCACATCCATGCCTGGGACGTTCTTGGCCATGTACCTGGCCATTCCGAAGGACTTGAACGGCGTGACTCCGCCCAGGATGAAAACCTTCTCGTGCAGGCCGCGATCCACCACGCGTTTCATGAACTCGCCGAATTTCTTGAGATTGAAGATGCACTGGGTTTGGATGAACTCCACACCGGCCGCGATCTTCTTTGCCAGCCGCGGAACCCGGATCTCGAAAGGATCGGCAAAAGGATTCGAGGCCGCTCCCACAAAGAGCTTGGGAGCACCCTTTATATCGTCGCCGCCGAGGAACTTGCCCTGGTCCCGCATCTGCCTGACCGTCTTGATAAGCTGGATGGAATCTATATCGAATACGTTTTTGGCTTGAGGGTGATCGCCGAATTTCTGGTGGTCCCCGGAAAGACAGAGGATGTTATTGATCCCTAGCGCGGCGCCTCCGAGAATGTCGCTCTGGATGGCGATCCGGTTGCGGTCCCTGCACACCATCTGCATGATCGGTTCCATGCCTTCCTGCATCATGACGACTGCCGAGGCAATGGAAGACATCCTCACAACCGAAGTCTGGTTATCCGTTATATTGAACGCGTCGGCGTTGCCTTTCAGGAGCTTGCACTTTTCCCGGATATGATGCGCATCCGCTCCTCTGGGAGGACCGCATTCCGCGGTTACTGCGAATTGGCCCGACTTAAGGATCTTTTCAAGCCTGCTTGCCGTATTGAGTTCAGCCGTCATCGTTGAAAGTCCTCCCTGATCATCTTGCGGGGCCCGCCGTCCCTGTTTGTGCGCCAGTCAACGATATCGAGGATCTGCTCGTACTTGTCCATCATCCCCAGATTGGTCAACCTGTCAATAATGAGTTGCCAGGCGCAGTCCACTTCCGGGTCTATCTCGCACTTGCCGTTGGTGGAACCGCCGCAGGGACCGTTGAGCAGGCTTTTCGAGCATCTCGCTATGGGACAGATCCCGCCGGTGTACGCAAGCTTGCACTGGCCGCAGGTCTGGCAGCGTTCCACATAGTAGCCTTCCTTGAGCGACCCGCCGACGAAAGTGGTATCCAATGCGGGGAAAACCGGTGTGGCCTGGTAGCGTTCCGCCATGAACTGGACGCCTGCGCCGCAAGCCATGGAAAGGACCGCCTCCACCTGGGGAACTAGATCCTGCACCTGATCCAGGTACTCGGGATCACATTGCCGCTCGATGGTTTTCTCTATTATTTCCAATTGGTTGCCGTCCTTGTCCCTGGCCATGCGCAACTGGCTGGACAGAACGCGAACCTCGTCATGGCCGCCGGTCAAGCACACGGTAACGCAACCGCCGCAGCCCAGGACCATGATCTTCTTGTAGGGTTCGATCATCTTGAGGATTTCCTCAAAGGGTTTTCGCTTACCTATGACCATCTTATGCCTCCAAGGGGAGTTTGCTCCAAAGAAACGTAAGAATACGGATTACGCTGCTTCATTGGTCTTCCTTTTTTTCTTGTTCAGAGGACTTGGACCAAGTTGCCTGATTCGCTCGGTGAATTCCTTTGCCACTTCAGCGAATCTTGGGCCCATGGCCGCGCTCATATTGAACATCTCGAGTCTCTCGGGTTCCAGGCCGACTTCCTGGATCAGCTTCTTGGTGTAATTGACTCTTGGTTTGGCCACGAGATTGCCGTGGATGAAGTGGCAGTCTCCTTCCAGGCAACCGGCCACGTACACGCCGTCAGCTCCTTTTTCAAAGGCTCTCAACAAGAAAACGGGAGTAACCTTTCCACTGCAGGGGAGGCGGATGATCCTGATATTCGTCGGGTATTCAAGCCTCATGCTGCCGGCCAGATCTGCGGCTCCATAAGCACAGTAGTGACAGCAAAATGCTACTATCGTAGGCTCAAAGTCTTCCATAAGCCTGATCTCCTGATCATTGATCTCTAAGGGAAAACGATGGGTGAGCAGTCAATGTACCCGAAGAGCGAAGAAATTGCAAGGGACCGAGAAGAAAAGAAAGCCCGCCGCCAAGGGACCGAGAAGAAGAAAAAGCGAACCACCAAGACGCCAAGAAGAAAATCTGTTGTGATTTCTAGCTGTCTTTGCGCCCTCGCGCCGGGCTTTCTTCCCGACGGGGAATGTATTCCGGTTAGAAAAAGCTTGCCACAGGGAAAAAATGTGATAGGACAGAGGAACTTCTCAACATACCCTTTCGATTCTCTTGAAAAGCCCAGAAAGGGGCGGCTGTGGCAAGCCGTAACCGGGCTTTTCTTTTTTTGAGGGAGGGACTCCTCGGGGGAGGTCCCTTCCGAGAACTTGCCGTGGCACGATTCGTCGGTTATCAAGAAAGTGAATGACGCCGGAGGGAAGGGTCTTTGAGTACCCATCTCGTCTTGAGAGGACATTCAGTCAAGGTGGAACGCTCAAAGCCCGGTACTGGTTAGGACATTCAGCCCGGCGTCATTCAAAAAGCGTAAGAGGTAAGAGTTCACAGGGGAGGCCCCCTCCACCAAGAACTCCTGAAGTGTCGGTCTGCTGCCGCCTCCAGCGGCTGCGGGCCGGAAACGCCGCCCGACGCACGTATTCGGGAACAAACCGTACGCGTGAGCTGTTGGCGAACGTAGTCAACACCCGGACAATGGTTCCGGTAACCGACACTTGGTTTCCCGGCAGCACAGCGGGGCGGCGCCTGCTCGCCAACTGCGTCGAGCGCAGGCTGGCCTGCGCCTGTTTATCCAAGAGTCAAAAAATCAGTCCCATTTCGAAGAACCAGCCTTCAAACGTGCTGTTCAACGTCAGATCGTCCCGTGACTCGTTGAACTGCAAGAGACGATAACCGGACTTAACGAATCCCCATCTGTTGCAGTTCATGGGCACGCTGAACTGCAAACCGGTCTGAACATCCAGCGCGGCGCCGTCGTCCAGATAACCGATGCCGGCTCTGGTATCGCATGAAAGTGTTGCGCCGTTGCACAAGTTGATCACGCATTTCTGCAGCTCCATGCCGGACATGATCATGTTCCTGGAACGATCCAGGGTGCTGCCCTGCCCGCCGCAGATACCGCTGGTCACCCGAATCTTCTGATCGTTGAACAACCAATAGTTGAACAGAGACACGGTGGCTGAGGGGGTGCAGATCGGCTGAAACAGGATGCCGACTCGCTGATACGTGAAATCCCACCGGGAATTGACGATTGTCCCCGTGCTGAACGTCCAGGCGCCGAACGCAAACTGACGATTGGCCACCCCGGAGCCGTCAAGGACCCCGGTCATCAGCGAGTAGTGCAGCGTCCATTTGGGACGAAACTGGTAGCGGCCGATCACCTCAAAGAGCGTATCATGCGCGGGTATGCCCAGATCATCATTGAGGTCCACTTGAGACGGCGCTACAGTAGGGCCGTACGCCCAGTCAACGGTTCCCTTGGTGCGGGCGAAAAAAGCCTGAGCTGCGAATTCGAACTGCCCCGGTAACCGACGGGGGAGTATGCAGCACGGCGCGGCAGCCGGGAGGCAAGCAGGAGGCTTGCACTTGACTACCGGCCTGGCGGGCGTGTGCCGCAATCGGGGCATACGCGTGGAAAAGGGCGCGGCCGAAGCCTGTCTGAAAGAGACAGGTTCAGGGCATTGAAGCATCGGCAAGCGCACAGGTGACGCAGGGGCGGGCACAGGGTGGTTGCAGACAACCTCAATGAAATCGGGTTCTTCCGCGGCCGCGACTGAGACAACGGACAATAATAGCAGGCAAACCAGTATCATACAGGTGTTTCTTCCCATACACCCTTCCTCCCAGCTCAAAAAGACTGGTATGCCTTAAATAATTTTTTCAGATTTGTGTCAAGAAAAAAATGCTAATATTCCGAAAGTTTTTGCAACTTATCGAGAAATCGGGTTGAGTATGAAATATTTCACTTGAAAAAACACCATTTTATACTAATAACAGAGCTGTCGTCGTCAATTGTAAGTGTAATCCCCCACTAATCAATGATAAATGCCAGGTAGGCTCGCAGCGGCTCCCCTCCTCCGGCAGCACGCCGGCGCTTTAAGGGTCCGCCCCAACATAACGTTGGTATTATGCCGCTGCCGCAAATCGTCCGATTCAGGTAAAAAGAATCCCATTGCCCGTTGCCCAACCAAGTGCCTGAGACAAGAGAACTTCTTTCTCGCGCGCATAGGGTCTCGGGTCTCGGAGGAAGATATCCGCCGATTCCGGGATCTCCGGTTCGGAATCGTAAGATAACGTCCTAAGGCAAGAGTTCTTACCACCAAGGCGCACAGACACCAGGAAGAGATTAATATCAGGATCTTATGGTGATCTTGATGCACCGTCGCGCAAATCCGGTTGCGAATGTCGGCCCGTACTGATATCCAGGGCTGCCATGACCACAACGCATCCTCGGCTGCCTGAACCCAACCCCGCCGGGCAATGGGACGTGGAAGAACTCATCAGTGCCGCGCTCAGGGCAATGAAAAACGCTTCCGTCCCTCTGAGCCGGTTTCGTGTGGGTTCGGCGGTGCTCACCAGCAGCGGCAAGATATTCGAGGGTTGCAACACGGAATCCCTCATTCCTCTCCTGGGCGTCTGTGCGGAACGCAACGCCGTCAACCATGCCATCATCCACGGCGAAAAAAGCTTCCTCGCCGTAGCCGTGGTATCCGACCTGCATGCTCCGCTCCTTCCCTGTGGTGCATGCCTTCAGTACTTGCAGGAATTCTCCAGACAGGAAGGACGCGACATACTCATTGTCGCACAAGGCCGTTCGGGAGACCGCATGATAACAAGTGTGGACGAGCTTTTCCGAGGCGGCTTCCCCGAAGAAACCTCCGTTGAGGAGATCCAACAATCCTTCCGGTGGACTACCGACTGATACCAAGGGATTATCAGGAAATAAGGGCGGCACATATGGCAGCACAGGCCGGCGGCCTGTGATGTTGCACGTCCCCACGGGCGAGCCTGTGATTTCTCGCAAACGCCGCGGCGTATCCCTGGCCGTCAGCCCCGCCACGGTTCGTGAGGACATTTCTTTGAACTCGACGGCATGGATTGTTCGACAAATTAGCCTTGCAGTTTCAATTAGCTGTATGCTATTATTAATGTAACTTCTCATTTGGAATGCGCAAATGTTAAAGATCAGAAGGGTCACCAAAATTACCCGACTCATCAGTATCAACAATCTCGTCCGCGATCTTCGGTCCGTAACAAGCGACGAGGAGATCTGCAGCAAGTACCGCCTGAACTGGAAGCAGTTGGGCAGAGTTTATTCCAGGCTGTACCACGAAGGATTTCTAAGCCCCGGAGACCTGTGCAGACGAATTGACATGAGGGGCGGCAGGGACGCTTCTCATATCCCCCTTGTTCGGATGGAACGTGTGCCGCCGAAATATGCATGCCTGTTCTGCGGATTTGAGTCACAATTTCACTTCAGCGAATGTCCCAAATGCAGAGCGCTGAATCTCCGTCGCCTCACCAGGAGCAGAGTGTCCCGGAACCGGCAGGCGGACCGGCCTGCGGCGATCCCGTCCCCTTGAATGAAACGAATTGTTCGGCCGGTGTTTTGCAGCCCGCTCTTGAATTGGCAACGCACGTTGCGTTGTCGGCTTCATAGGTGTATGATCCGTCCCGGGGGCTGGGCCTCAAGGGACTGAAAGAAAGCATTTGCCGAGACGATCCGATGACCTGCCCCACTTGACGGAGTTTTAGCACCTGTTTGCCTTCACATGTGCGCGAGCGGCCCCACCCGAACACCGGTAGTTTCCTTACAGGGGATTCCCCTGAAGGGGGCGGGTCAGGTGTTCCTTCCCACCGGCGAGCCGCCCGTACTACCGATCCCGCGCCGGGACAAGGTTCGCGCTTGTTTGAGGGCGAATGAACAAATCTGCTCAACCGGGTTAGCGTGAGAATCCTCGACCTGTGCATCGTATGTTCTCGACAGGTCCTGCGGATGCGCAGAAGGTATCGCGGTCCACTGGTGGGGCTGGTCTTCGGTATAGCATCCCTGATAGCGGTGATCACCCTGGGGGACCTGATTCAGAAGACCATCGGACGCAACCTGACGGTCATCGGCAGCGCCCTGCTCGTAAAAGCGAATCTCAACCCCACTTCCTACGATTATCCTGACGACACATGGTATTTCAACGATTATGACGTGATGCGCATCGAGGAAATCCCTTCAGTGACCACCGTGTCCCGGTGCGTGTACTCGTGGTGGCCGAAGAGGCTGCGATTCGATGCTTGGGCACGTCGGAAGACGTACCACAACATTTACGTTATGGGAGTTGACGCCGCGTTCTTCCGGCTGACCGCGCACCTGCCTATGGCGCAGGGACGAACACTTGTTGAAGACGATGTGGTAAAGGTTCGGAACGTTTGCGTAATCGGCAGGGACGTCCGGCAGTTCTTTTTCGAGGAAGGGGACTCTGCCATAGGTCAAATACTAATCCTATCCGGAAATCCCCTTGAAATCGTGGGCGTGCTTGATTCTGCGGACGACGTCAGGCTCAATTCGGTTGCCCTCATACCTCTTACGGTTGCAACCAAGAAGTTCGCGGGATTGAATGCGGTCAGACGACTGACGGTCCTCCCGGAGGACGTGTACAGCATCGAACGGGTCCAAAAGCAAGTGAACGCTATCTTGTCACAGTCCAAGGGTAAGCGTGCGGCAGTGTATTTTGATGCGGCGCGAGTCCGGGCCATAAGAGATATCCTGGATGTATTCGATCTTTTCGTTCGTATCGGTGTGATCGTGGTGTTGCTCTTGAGCGCTGTGGGCGTAGCCAACGTCATGTTCGCCATGGTGAGGGAACGCACATCGGAGATAGGTTTGAGAAAGGCCGTGGGAGCTACCAATGGAGACATAACCGCCCAGTTCCTTATGGAATCCGTATTTGTGACCGTCATAGGGGCGATTATCGGAACGGTCATCGGTTCCATTATAGTGGTGTGCATAGCATTCTTGGCGCTCCATTCAAGTATCGAATTTGAGATGTTGCTCCTCGCCGCGGCAGTAGCCCTTCTTACCGGCATAGTGTCCGGTGTTGCGTCGGGAGTATTGCCTGCGAGATCCGCGGCCAAACTGGATACCGTCGCGGCCTTGCGCTTCGAGTGATGCCAAGAGGTAAGAGTCTACCGGGGAACCCCCCTTCCCGCACGACTCAACCTCCAGGCGGAGTCAAAGGAAATCAACCACCAAGACGCCAAGAAGAAAATCTCTCACAATTCCTTAGTGTCTTTATGCCTTTGTGATTCGATTCTTGGTGTTTTATTCGAAGCGCATAGCGGTGGCAATGTCCAAACGGCTGGCCTGAGACGACGGATACAGTCCTGCAGCCACGCCGATGATCAGAGTTACGCACAAGTCAATGATTATGCTTGCGGACAAGACGTAACCGGAGGCCTCGATCCCCAGCGCGTTCTTGGATAACAGGACGGACGTCACGCCTCCGATGACTCCTATGGCCCCTGCAAACGCGCTTACCAGCACGGATTCGATGACGAATTGCATCCTTATGAGGGAGTCCGTCGCTCCCAAGGCTTTTCTCAAACCGATTTCCCTGGTTCTGTCCTTCACGGCTTCCAACATGACGTTGGTCAGGCCGGTCTTTCCGACTATGAAGATCGCCGCCAGCGCGGCGTAACAGAAAACCTTCACTATAAACATTATGAACTGGACTCTGCTAAGACGCGAAGAATGACTCATAACCATAACAGCGTCGCTGTTGACCGGGTGCAATTCCCTGAGGACCTCCTGAGCGGCTTGTCTGACTTCTTCCACTTTGTTGACGTTGTCCACTTTGATTTCCACCCGCATCACTTGTCGAAGCTGCCCCATATGCTGGCTTGCAAGGGAAAACGGCACAAATACCGACCTGGCAACCTCTTCGTTGGTCGGTTCCCCCAGGGCGCCGATCACCCGGTAGCGATATCCCCTTACGGACACTATCTGTCCCAAAGGATCGATTCTGCCGAAAAGCTCGTTCGCGGCTTCGTTACCCAGGACACACACGTTTTCTTTTCTTTCCACGTCCGACGCGCTGATACAGCGACCTCGAACGATAGGCGCAGTGATGGTGTCCCAGTAATTCTGGTCTACACAAGTGATCTGAAGAAAGTATGCCAGCCGCTTCTCCACCTGAACCTTGAGATCCCGGTCAGTGTAGCGCATGGGAGCAACGCAGGCCACGTGTTTGAGTTCCCTCAGTTTTTGGGTGTCTCTCCGGATGTATTCCCCAGGGTGGTACGGGAAACTCCGATCATCCCAAACGGCCGAAAGAACCGTTACTCGGCCGACCAGTTCCAGGTTGCCCGATATCCGATCCTCAACGGAACTGCTGAGGGTGCGGATCATGATGAATCCGATCGTGCCTATACTGATAGCCACAATAACGGCCCTGTAGCGCCGTCTGTTCCTCACTACCATACGCCAGCACATCCCCAGGAGATCATCGCCTCTCATGGTTGTGCTCCGATTGGCCTCCTAGATAATTAGTTTCACCAGGACGTAATGGAAACGGCACGTTTCCGTTCTCCCCGAACCACGGGGTCAACTCAGGAACTCGCGAGTCTGCGGGGATTTCCACGCAAGCCTCTTGCGTGAGGTCTCAAGTTCCACATTCTTACAAATCAGTCAAGTCCCCATTGAATTGGCCGCATCCGCCGCCGGGAAGACTTTGGCAACTCCTGTCGGACAGCAAGCATCAATATTGGGGGAAATGTTAAAGGCGCTTGCCTGGAATGTCAAGACGTTGCGAGCTTGCAAAGTCGGCAGGACTGGCGGATCCCTCTTGTGACGGACCCTCGGTGGTATTTCCCGCAGATGAATGGGTACCGGGTAAGGCGTATTTGAGTTG
This sequence comes from Desulfomonile tiedjei, assembly GCA_020722215.1. Classification (GTDB taxonomy): domain Bacteria; phylum Desulfobacterota; class Desulfomonilia; order Desulfomonilales; family Desulfomonilaceae; genus DYLG01. The sequence continues at coordinate 2,356 of DYLG01000134.1, read as the reverse complement.
TTTTGTCACTCAAAGTCCCGTATGAAGGAATGGAAGAGCAATCTCGGATCGCTCAGCGCTGTTCAGGCAGTGGCCGGCCGAACCGGAGTATGGAGGTGCAAAGGGATGGGCGACCAATGGGATCTTGAGGGAAAGACGGCAATAGTGACAGGCGGAGGAAAGGGAATCGGCAAAGCCATCGCGCTGGCGCTCGCGGACGCCGGGGCAAGGGTTGTGGTAGCCTCCCGGACGGAAGCCGACATAAACGCCGTGGCCGGGGAGATCAATGCCAGGGGCGGACAGGCCTTGGCCCATAGAATCGACTTAATGCAATGGGACCGGATCGAGGGTCTGGTCAGCGCAACGGTTCAGGCCTTCGGAACCGTGGACATCCTCGTGAATAACGCGGCACGCAGCTTTCTCAGGCCTCTTATGGATCTTCGTGAAGACGGGTTCGACAAGATCTTCGGCGCCAATGTTAAGGCGCCCTTTCTCTTGAGCCGAGCCGTTGCCAAGATCATGATGAGCAAGAGCGGAGGCCGCATCGTGAACATCACTACCGTGGGAACCGAGAGAGGCGGCCCCATGATGGGCGTGTACTTTGCCGCCAAAGCGGCCCTGAAAATGCTGACCATGTGTATGGCCGTGGAATGGGCTCCCTTTAACATAAACGTGAACGCCGTAGGCCCGGGCATGACAAAGACCGAATTCAGCAGGCCCCTCTGGTCCGATCCGGACATGGAGCGCCGCCTCACATCGCGGATTCCGGCCGGCCGGTTGGCAGAGCCGGCAGATATTGTGGGTGCGGTGTTGTTTCTCTGTTCTGACGCGGCGCGTTACATCAATGGGCAGACCATATTCGTCGATGGCGGAGGATTGGCAAACTCCTGACAACCCGGGAAAACCGTGCAAAGGAGAGTTCATGAGCGTAGAAGACCCGTGGAATCGCTTCAAGGAGATATTGGAAGATCCGTGGAAGGAGGCTCGACATTGGAAGGAGAAAACCGGCGGCAAAGTTATCGGTCACCTTTTGCCGGACGTGCCGGAGGAGATCCTTCACAGCGCCGGCGCCCTTCCGGTGGCAATAGAAGGAGTCTGGGCGCCTGACGCGTCCCACGCTCAGGCCCACATACCGGGATACACGTGCAGCCATGCCATGGGCGCCGCTGAGATGGCAATACGTGGCGACCTGAGCTTCCTTGACGGCATGATTATCCCTTATGTATGCGATACAACAAGGAATTTGTTTCACCTCTGGGTCGAACTCTTTCCTCAAATGAGCAAGGAGTTGCTTAGGCTTCCCAAACGGCTCGATTTTGACGGGACCCGCGATTACCTGCGCAGCGAGTACTCACGCCTGGCGGAATCCGTCGGCAGGTTAACGGGCCGCCGGCCTGATACTGCCGCGATGAGAGAGAGCCTCAATCTATACAACCGAAGCAGGGCGCAACTCAGAAGGGCCCACGAGAAGCACGGGGAAAGCCCGGACCTCTGGACTATGGAACGGGTGCACATGTTGACGGCCTCTGCTCTGAGAATGCCCAGGGAAATCCACCTGAAACGGATGGAAGCGCTGCCGTGGAATGATTCGGCCGGTCCGGAGCACAAGGAGAGGATTGCCGTCTATGTGCGGGGGAAGGTATGGGATCCACCGGCAGTCTTGTCGCTTCTGGACGAGCTGGGATTCATGAATGCAGGCGACGAGATGGTTACGGGATTTCGTGCCGTAGCCGCAGACGCACCGTTGGACGGAGATCCGTTGGACGCGCTTGTCCAGCGGCACATGGCTACGATTGCCTACCCAGGATGCCATATTGAGCCGAAATCCATAGTGGATGGCTTCGTTGAGCGAGTCAGAATGAGCGGGGCCCGGGGGGTGCTGTTCTTGAACCCGAAATTCTGCGAGCCCGCGGCGTTTGACACGCCCGACCTTCAGAGTGCGCTCGAGAAATCTCAGATCCCGAGCCTGGTCCTTGAGACATCCGCCGGAAGCGTTTCGCCGGGGCGGCTGCGAGTCCGCCTCGAAGCTTTCCGGGAGATGATCGCAGGTGACTTGCCTTGAAACAGCCGGCTCTCAAGCCTGGCAGAAGAGATTCCACCACCAGGTGACTGCGACAGGAGATGTCAGTTCGCCGGACATGCGAAGTTTCGTGAAGCACAAATGCCGAAGCCGTCCCGTCCTGAGTCGATAGCATTCATCGACGGTAATGGCATTCGTGCGGTTACCGAAGGTTTGTTAAGGCGTGAGCCTCCGGCCCTCTGCCGTCGAAGACGGCAGCAGGCCGGCATAATGAGAGTTCTTGGTGGAGGGGGCCGGGGAGGCCCCTTCTTGCAAGAAGGGGCCTCCCCGGTGACCTCTCGCCATAGGAGAACGAAA
>DYLG01000133.1 GCA_020722215.1 Desulfomonile tiedjei | reverse complement strand
GGGCCAGGGGCCAGGCCCAACTTGCGCTCGGCCGATGGGATCAGGCTTTGGCTGACCTCAATCATGCAGTTGAGCTTGGTCCGGCCGACGCGGAACTATATTTCCGGCGCGGGCTGGCTCACTACGAGAAGAAAGAGCTGTCCAAGGCCGAACAGGATTTCGGCAAAGCTCTTGAAATGAATCCCAAACATGCCGAAGCCTTGGAAAGACGCGGGGACGTCCTCTTCCTGTCGAGACAGTGGGTCCGGGCAATCGCGGATTACGACCAAGCCGTCCGCATTCATCCTGAAAATGCGAACCTGTTGACCAAGCGTGCCCGCGCCAAACTTGAGGCAGGTGATCTTCGCTCAGCACTGACCGATCTGAATCGCAGCATCGAGCTGGATGGTAAATCACCGGAACCGCTGGAGCAGCGCGCATTCTTATATATTAAACTCGGCGAGAGCGAAAAAGCTCTTGAAGACCTCTCAACGCTGATTAGACTGAAACGCGAGACTCCAGCCGTCCTTACAGCAAGAGGCCGCCTCCTCCTCGCCATGGGCAGGCCCGAGGAGGCCCTGAAGGACCTTGCCGGCGCCCTTGCCGGCGACTCCTCATCGGCCGAGCTGCTCGCGCTCAGTGGTGAGGCGCACCTCCGACTTGGCAGGAACCGCGAGGCGGTCAACGACCTGGACCGTGCCCTCAATATAAACCCGGACGACGCACGCGCTCTTATCAATCGAGCCACGGCCCTCTTGGCCATGAAGCAGAACAAGCAGGCAGCGCGGGACCTCAAACGTGCAATAGAGATCGATTCAGGCTCTGCCGACGCCCACGTATTTTTTCTTCTCGGACAAGCGGCTCTGGCCGACGACGATCTTGACGGGGCAATTGCCGGCTTCACACAGGCCCTGGGAAAGGATCCATCCCATGGCCCGGCCTATGCCGAAAGGGGGGCGGCATACATGAAAAAAGGGAAATACTCTCAGGCTGCTCAAGATTTCCGGAAAGCTTTGCCTCTCCTCAAGGATCCCGCAAGAGCCGGCAGCGTGCGTGAACTGCTCAACGAATCGGAGAAATTTGTGAGACAGTCTTTTCTGGAGGTTCCCGTCCGCGTGAGTCCAGGCCCCCCACCGCCCCGGCCTGGCCCTCGCCGGGGCCCACGGTTGCTCTGGTAGTCCGCGCCGCTCCAGAGTGCTTGAGGACCTTCGACTTCTAAGTGCGCTGCTCTCATCCGGCGCGAGGCCACGACACGCCCCCCGGGACCTTCATTGCTCGCTGTGAGCCAGGGCATGGATGTTGGCCTGACTGTGCCTTCTTTGCGCTTTGACATAGCTACTATGGAATCCCCGCAAACAACATGTAGATTTATCAATAACCTAGTAGAATCGAATGACAAATCGATCCGCTTCAAATGCAGCGCCCAGCCAATTGTTGTTGATTTCGGCACGTTGGGGATGATATAATTATTAGCTATAGCACAGATTATTGGCTTAGCGAGCACGAACGACGGACGCGGGAATCAGCGGAGGAGCCGGTAACGCTCCAGCGCTATTGCCGTCACTTCCGGAGCAGAGTCTCAGTACTGCGAATCGCTGCGGCCAACGGCAAGGCCTCAGCCCACGGTCCCAATAGGCTGTAGGGTTCTGCCTTGTTTGCGGCTATGACCGGCATTCACGGCAGGATCTTTCGAATAGTCCGCGCGGGACACATAATCAAAGTTTGCTTCATGGACTTAACACAATCTCGGAAAGCAACCTCCCAAGAGATGATCCCATGAATCATCGATCGAATCACAAAAGCAATGTGGAATCGAGCGGTCCAAGTCAACCGGAGGACCTTTCGGAGTTCATTGATTTCTCCAGTTACGATCTTCGGACCACCATACGGCTGATCGTTCTCAGCGGCGAATCCAGAAGGATCGATGTGAAGAAACTCAGAAAAGAGGGTTCCATCTTCATAAAGGACGGAGAGATCTACCGGGTGGAGAGTACGGAAGGAGAAGGAGACGAAGCGTTTTTCAATATTCTGTCCTGGGAAGGAGAAGCCCATTCGGACGTGTACCAGGCCAATGCCCCTGAGAGCAATCTGAGGATTTCGACGGAGGTGCTTCTGGATCTGTTCCGGAAAGACGTTTCCCGCACATAGAGATGCCCATTACCTGGAAGTCCGGCATCTTTGAAGTTGACTGCCTTTGTCGGAAATGTTACCTGATTGTTGGATTATCTTTCCAAGGACGAGTCACCGGCCTGAACAACATACCGACGAACTTGGTCGGCAACGCGGCGGACAGGAAGCGCGGTTGCCTTTGGCCGCAGGAGTGTCGGGTTCCAATCGATCATTCAGCGCCATTAGGAGGTGCTGTTGACCGAAAAAAAGATCCTCATTGTCGAGAGCGAGACTAGATTGTATCGCTTCATTGCCGATGATTTCGCATCCCGTGGGGCCGCCCATGAAATCGTTTCCGCCGGGTCTGTCTCCCAAGCCCTCGACATCATTGATGATGGCCAAATAGACATCGCAGTCTGCCACCATGAAGGGCCGGACGGAATTGACGGACTCCAATTGTTGCCAAGTGCGGCCAAGACGCTGAGACCCGTCAGGTTCGTTCTCTGCACGGAACCGCCGCTGGAGCACGACAGCGTCCGTGCCATTGCATGGGGATGCGACGCGTTTCTCGTCAACCCGCCGCTGGACAAGCTCACTGAGCTGGTTTTCGAGATGCTTCAGCCGGATCGAGGATTCAGCGGGAGACTCGTGGGGGTCAGGATCGAAGACGTCATTGAAATGCTCTGCTTGAGAAAAGACAGCTCTCTGCTCACCGTCTATTTCGGCGACAGCATGGGAGCGATCTGCATTCACGAGGGGGAGATCGTCCATGCTCAATGCGACACATTGCGTGGGGTTGAGGCCGTATTCGAAATCATCGGTTGGGACGGAGGGGAGTTCTGCACACAGTCTGTGCTGGAGGTTCCCGAGCAGACGGTTTTCATGGATTGGCAAAGCGTCCTGATGGAGGGTATGCGTCAAAGGGACGAGATCCGGCATGCCCTTGGCTCCGATCCTTCCTCGTCTGGTCGGCCGTACGTGAAACCTGCCGCCGGGGAACGCTCGACCCCCGGGGATCGCATCGCTGCCGTGGCGGCCCCGGCTCAGGTAAAGAGAGTCATGATCGTTGACGACTCCAGGTTCATACGAAAGATTGTCCAGGAGATCCTTCGATCCGACCCTCGCCTTGAGGTGGCCGGTTTAGCCACCAACGGCAGGGATGCGCTGTCCAAGCTGGATCAATTGCATCCCGATCTGATCCTCCTCGACTGGGACATGCCAGTGATGATGGGCGGAACCGCGCTGATGCATATCATGATCAAGAGCGCCTGCCCGGTGGTCATCCTGAGCGGGTACGTGAAGGGCGCGGGTTCCAGTTCATTCGACCTGCTGTGCCTGGGAGCTGTTGACTTCCTGCGCAAACCGCAGAGCAAGTGGCTGACCGACGGCAGAGCCGAAGACTTGCTGAGGCGGATATGGCAGGCCTGCAACATCAACCCCCAGCGGATTCGGCGAATAAGGATTCCCGACAGGATAGAGGATAAGGCGGAGCCGCCGGAAAATGGAAGTCCGAGTACAAGGCTGACCGTACTGGTTTCTTCCACCGGCGGTTGCGCCGATCTTATAAGGATCCTGCCACGAGTCAGGGCCGACGTGCCTTCTGCTTTCGTGGCTATTCATGACATGCAGCCGGATGCCCTCAGCGCGTTCATTGAGTACCTCGACGAAAGAAGCCTTATCAACGTCAGGCCTGCGGAGTCTGGCATTATCCCCCGTCAAGGCGTATGTTACATTCACCCTATGACCGCACCTCTGCAACTGGCAACCCTTGGCGGCAACCCGGTTCTGCAGGTGCTTGCCGAACGCCCCGGAACGGGCGTGGTCGACCGATTCCTTGAATCCGCGGCGCGGGTCATGGGGAAGGACCTCACGGCCATACTCCTCTCCGGTGGACCGGATCAGGGCGTGGAAGGGTTCAGAGCGGTCAGGAAAGCTCACGGCGCCACCGCAGTTCAAGACCCGAACTCCTGCGTTGATCCCAGGATGGCAGAGGCGGTCCTCGGAGCGGATCTTGTCGACCATACATGGTCGGCCGCCCTTTTGGCAGAGTCTTTTCGAGAATTAATCGGCTAGGGGCCCAAGGCTCCCGCGCCTCTAGCGGACAGGAGAACTTCCATGAACGGTAGGGACTACACTCGAAGGGCCGCACCGGAAGCGGAACAGCAGATTCAGATGATCAGTTTCACCGTGGCCCCTGAGCAGTTCGGTCTGGAGATCCTGATGGTCAAAGAGATCATTATGATTCCGGACATCACCAAAATCCCCAATGCACCGGATTTTGTGGAGGGGGTAATCAACTTGCGGGGCAACATAATTCCCATTCTTGACCTCCGCAAGAGATTAAGGATACGCAGCGGTCCCGGCGTCGAGGGTCAGAAGACTGGAACCCGGATCCTCGTGGTGGAGATAGACGAAAACACCACAGGATTCATCGTTGACACGGTTCTCAAGGTGCTCACCGTTCCCTTGTCGAGGATCTTGCCGCCTCCGGACATCATCGTAGCGGGAGTTCAGAGCCAGTACATCAGCGGTGTGGTCCATCTGGACGACAGCATTCTTGTTGTGCTCGATTTCAGGCGGATACTTACTATCGAAGAGCAGACCGTGCTGGAGCAGGTCCCCACAATGCTGCCCGGCGGCACTGAGCGGCAAGCGAAAGAGCACCTTAGATAGAATGCGAAGCCTTTATCTGTTCATCCTTTGACAACGCAGGTTGCGGAAGTTCACCTGTAGATGACCGACATGCGAACAAAGCCGGTAAACAGCTTCAAATATCCTTGCGAGGAGGAAAGGCCATGAAATTCCCCGGATTCCTGCAGGTCCGCAGGAGCCTTCGAGGCAAACTGCTTCTTGTTTTTGCCTTGATCGTTATCATCCCGCTCTTGATCACCAACCTTGCCACCTACTGGTTTATAAGAGCCACACGCTTGGAAGTCGTCAAAAAATTGTTGGTGGAAAGAGCTGAAGCCACATCGCGAATCATCAATACCTACATGCATGAGAGGTGCTCGGACATCCTCCTATGGGCCGAGTTCCCCCCCATAAGAGAAGCGGTGGCCGCCCCGGACAAACGACCGCGCGCAAACGAATTACTTGAGAATTTGCTCAAGAGTTACGGCTCTTACGATGCCATCGTGGTCACAGATCTCAACGGGACAATCGAAATGGCCACCAAGCCGGAACTCGTCGGCGTAAGCTTGGCCGAATCAAAAGCCTTTCAGGAGGCCAAGGGTTTGGCAAGGCTGGCCTTGCTCGATGCCCACGTTTCTCCCCTGGTTAAGAAGGTGCACCCTGAGAGCGCCGGCTGGACCGTGACCCTTGCCGCCCCGGTCAAGGAAGGTGGTAGACTTGTTGCAATCATGATCTCCTACCTTAAGTGGGAACAGTTGGAAGCCCTCGTTCGCGATATTCGTGTCGGTCAGACGGGTTACGTCCAGGTTTTCAATTCGAGAAGAGAATTCATTATACATCCGGACCGGCCACGCTACGGACTCACGCCCGGCGATCCTAAGATCAAACAGGTCGAGCTGGATCAAGCCATTAGCTCCAAACGGGCAACCGTGGTTTATTCAAGAGTGAATCCGCGAACCGGCAAACACGCCGAAGTCATCCGGGGACTGTACTATCCGGAAAAATATCTCAACTTTCCGGGTCTCGGCTGGACCATCACCCTGGGAACGGATACTGAAGAGCTGATGGCTCAGATCGTACCCCTCGTTGGGACGCAGGCCATCATCGCCATCGTGCTTCTGGTCATTGCTCTCATTGGCGCGTACATCATGGCAGGAACCATTGCCCGCCCGGTCGTGCGTCTTTCGGACACCATCTCCAAGGTGGGGGAGGATCTGGACCTCACCCTGAGAACACAAGTTACTACGGTGGACGAAATCGGCAGAGCCTCCGAAGCTCTCAATGCCACCCTGGACAGAATGCAGGGGGCATTCGGGCGAGTCCTCGGGCTCGTGTCCTCGGTGCGTCAGGCAGCCACGAACGTGGACGAACTCACCCAGGGAATCGTTATCAATGCAACCGCCCAGGCGGAAAGAGCCAACACGGTGCAGGAACGAATCACCGAGATGGGCGCCACGGCCCAGGAGGTTTCCCGGGGAGCTTCCGAAACCCTTAAAACTGCTGAATCAACCGCGGATCTCCTCCGTGAGGCCGCTGAGGCTCTTGTGGGAATTTCAAAGAGTTCCCAGGAACAGGATACGCGATCCGCCGAAGGCAACGAGATCGTTGACCTCATGGGTCAGACCGCCCGTGAGGTTGCCGGCAAGGCCGGCGAGCAGTTCTCGGGCGCACAGGCTGTTACCGAAGCCATCCAGCGTATGGCCAGGGATATCGAGGAAGTCTCCAAGAGGGCTGCGGAAGCCACCCAACAGTCCGAGCTGACCGACCAGTTTGCCCGTCACGGAGGCGCGGCGGTTGACAAAGTGGTGCAAGGCATGAGAGCCATCGCTGAAAGTGCCGAACAGATCAACGAGATCATGGAGGTTATCTCCTCCATCGCCGAACAGACGAACCTTCTAGCACTCAACGCGGCCATCGAGGCTGCAAGGGCCGGTGAGCACGGCAAGGGTTTCGCGGTGGTCGCCGACGAAGTGAGGAAGCTGGCGGAAAGGACAGCCGAATCCACCAACGAGATCGGTGACCTTATTAAGGAGAGTAACAAGAGAGTGGAGGAAGGAGAGCGGCTGTCCGCGTCAAGCCGTGAGGCCCTTGTCCAGATTCAGGGAGCTGTGGCCAAGACCAATGAGCTGATCGCGGGGATCTCGGCAGGTACTGTGCGACAGGCCGACGAATCCAGATCAGTGCTCAAGGTCATGGAAGGACTCACCGCCGCGGCCCAGGACATTCTCACCCTCACAGCGGAACAGGCTCGCCGCAGGGAGCTTGCTGCCGGCGTTATGGCGCAGATCCGCGACCTCAGCCGAAACATAGTCCGGAGTACGACCACTGAAGTTCAGGATGCGGAAAGAGTGCGATCCGATATGAGTGACGTGACGAAGCGCTCTGAAAACATTACTCGGTTGACCGGCATCCAGAGAGAGAGAGTAACCACACTAACTCAGATCGTGGGAGAAATGTCCCAAGTTGCGGCCAGAAACGCAGAGCGTGCTGCCGGCGCTTCGGAGTCCACACGAGAACTTCACTCATTGGCGGATGAGCTTGCCGGTGTTGTTGAGCGGTTCCGAATTAAGTAGTCGGCAGAGGGCGTCTCCCCATTGTGGGGTCACCATTCGCCGCCGAGGTGAAAACGGGGCGCTGTCACGGACAAACGTCGGGCGCCCCCATAAGACGGAACATGGACCAACCTTCGACGAATTGATTAGAGGTACGCAAATGGGAATGCGGGTCCTGGTGGTCGATGACTCGGGCTTCATGCGTAAGCGGATTGTAGCGGAGCTGAATTCCTGGGGACACTCTGTTGTAGGAGAAGCCAAGGGAGGCGAGGAGGCGGTCGAGCTGTACCGGGCTCTCAAGCCTGATGTGGTGACCATGGACATCACCATGAGGGACAAGGACGGAATGACCGCGGCCCGTGAAATCCTCTTGGAAGACCCCATGGCGAAGATAGTCTTCCTCACCATACTTCAGGGCGAAAAATACAAGGCCGAGGCCCGGAAGCTCGGCGCAGTGGGTTTCGTCAACAAATCGGACCCCCTTTCGTTGGCTGAAGCCATCGAACAGATGGAGCAGCACAAAAAGAAGTAGCGATGGCTTCTCAATACACTACCGATGGCGCGCTTGCGAGCACAACCGCCCTTGCAGGAGCCGATCACGTGGCCTCGTACGGCAGGAAACCCGTTCCGCAGCCTCGCGGGCTCATCTCCCGCAGAAGGATTCTGCTTGGTTTCTGCAGCTTGGCCATACTGGCCATCGCTGTGAACATTGTTTTCATTGTGGACGCCGCGATGACCAGCGAGAGTGCCAGGCAGGCGATTCTGAACGACGCGCGACTGATCACCCGGGAGGCGACGGCCTCGGCTCTTGGCCAATGGCCGAGTCTTCAGACTCAGGGCCGGTTCATGAATCGTTTGCTTATTCTCCTTGGACTGAGCCTTGCTTGCTTTGGATCATTCATCTACGTCTTCTTGCGAAGATTCATTGCACCACTCGATGAGATGACCGGATCAGCGATCGAGGTGGCCGGCGGCAATTTCAACGTTTCCTTCCCTTCGGGCAAACACGATGAAATCGGCAGCCTGGGTGAAGCGCTCTACGCCGTGGCTTCCAACTATCAGGAGGTCCTACTCGTAACGGGAACCAGCGCAGGCAGGTGCAGATCCACACTCGACCGCATGGCGGAGATCCTCGCAGCGGAACAAAAGGACAGCTCGCCCCCCGCAGCGTATTTGAAGAAGTATATGATAGTATTGGAACAAGAAATTGATATGCTGAGGCATATGATGAACGACTTCGAGTTCTACCAGGTCCACTTCGACGGGCGCAAGGCCGTTCGGCACGCAGCCGCAACAAGGGAAGCGAAAGAGTGAAACTTAGCCAAAAAGGCATTTTCCGTCCAAGAAGAAACTTGGCCGACCTCGGCGAGGGCGGATTCACCGAGAGGGAAACACGATGATCGACGACGAAATCCTTCAAGATTACTCCAGCGAGGCACGGGAACTCCTTGAGGAAATCGACGAGAACCTGATCCGTCTCGAAAGGGAGGGCGCATCCACCGCGCTGCTGAACAACCTGTTTCGCGCGGTTCATTGCATAAAAGGTTCGGCCGAATACATCGGCTTGGAAAGCTCCAGCACGCTGACCCACGGAGTAGAGAACCTGCTGGATCGTCTTCGCGAAGGTTCCATGGAGCTTCACCCCGCCATCACCGACTTTCTCTTCCGTATCAAGGATCTCATAACCGCGCTCCTCGACGAAGTTATCGCAGAAAAGGTGGAGAAGACCGACATCTCCCCATTCATGGAGGAACTGACTTCGATACTGGCAGGCGAACTGCCTCCGGTCACAACTCCTGCGGAAGTGATACCGGAAGAACTCCTCGAAGAAGCCCCGGAACCCGAAGAAGTGGTCCCTTTCTCCGAGTTGGAACCCGGATGGAAGATCGCGCGCGAGGAGGGTATCCTTGTCGAAGAGCCTTCGGTTCCCGAGGCAGCTCGGCTGGCAGCGGAGATTGCCGCCCTCACGAAGGAGGTCGTGTACCCCGAGGTTACCGAACCGGTGGCAAGAGTGGAGGATCTGGGGGTGGAGGAAGGACTTGTCGGCGAGGTCGGCGTTTTTGAAACGGATCTCGCTCCTGATGCGCTTTCACCGGAAGCCACCCCTGAAGAGATTCCTATGGAAGTTCCATCGGAGTTCCCTCCGGAAATCCCCGAGGAACTGGAAGCCGAAGGCTTGACTCCCGAAGCAATCGCCGCGCTTACTGAAGTTCCCGAGGAGGCGCGGGAACAAGTCGAAGCCCTTGCTGAGCCTCTTCCACCCGCGGAGGCCGAACCCACCCCTGTTGAGGAACTCCCCGCAGGAACAACGCTGGAGGAGACTGTCCCGCATGTGCTCAATGTTCGGCTCTACCTGGACGACCTGCAAGATGGTCTGCCATTGGAATATGTGCGCCTGTCTCTCACCGAAACCATCGGCATCCTTAAGAAATCCCTTCAATTCATCGGAATCCCCGAAGCTGTTTCCATCCTAGAGGACATGGAAGCGCGTTTAGCCGGCTTCGCAACCACCTTTGGCCGACTGCCCGAGGCGGAAGTCAGGGAGCTTCGGTCTTCGTTGCGTGATTTGCAGGTACATTATCCCCCGGACACATTTCCCGAAGAAGAGCCCACCCTGCCCGAACCTCAGGTGACACCCACCGAGGAGGTCTCCCCTGAACCAACTGGAGTCGAGGCCGAACTTGAAGGAATACCCGGTGTGGACTCAACCATGGTGCAGGCTTTGAGGGAGGCGGGACTCGCCACAGCGGAGGAAATCGCCCTTTCCGACGTGCCGACGCTTGTGCAGATTGCCGGGATGGATCACGCCCAGGCTGAGGCTATTCTGGAATGGGTGCGCCGCATCCCCTTGGCCGCCAAGAGAGCGGTGCCCGCCCGTGACGTTCGTAAGCCGCTTCTGGAGGATGTGGACGAAGAATTGCTCGATGAATTCGAGGCAGCTCTCTCCGCAGAGCAGGTCGGCCCGCCCAAAGCCGTATCCGCACCCGAAGAAGTGCCCAGGCCGAAGGCGCCGGAACTCTTGGAGCAACTGGAAAGCATCGAGGAGGAAACCGATCGGGAAATACTCGAGATATTTCTTTCCTACGCCTGGGAGATTCTGGAAAAGGTCCTCCCGGTGCTCCGCAAGGTCCGGGAACAGACCGTTGGCCGCGAAGACATGGAATCATGCGGGGAGGCCATCCGGTCCATCCGCTCCTCCGCCTCGTACATGGATTATCAGAGGCTGTCTTCGTTCCTTGACGACTGGTACGAGAAGATCCTGTGGGCAGGTGACAGACTGGACTCCATTCCCTCAACAGAGCTGTCTTTCATGGAGGAAAAAGCCAACGAGTTCAAGGCATTCCTTACGGCGCTTGAAAGCACGTCCGTTCCCTCCCGGCCGCCTGCTGCACCCCCTGAACCCGCTGTCGTGAGGAAGCCGCCTCCCAAACCCGTAGCTGCTGAGCCACCGAGGGCGAAACCAGCGCGTCCTGTTGCGCCTCCGGCTGCCGGCGCGGCGCCTCTTCTCCCGCCCACGGAAGGAGTTGCAGCGGAAGAGCCGCCGGCGATACCGGCGCCCGCAATGGTTGAACCGGAAGCAGTCCGGACCCGCGAAGCCGGCACTCCGGCGCCTGCTCCCCCCGAAGTCCAGGCCGGCCCCCGCGTGCCTGAGGAGCTTCCGGTCCAAGTGGAAACTCCGGAGAAAGAAGAACCTCTCCCAAGGCCCTTGGAACCGGAAAGTCCGATTGTTCGGACCATGCGCGTGGACGCCAAGAAAGTTGACACACTGCTCAATCAGGTCGGCGAGCTGGTGGTCAATCGCTCCTACGTGGAACAGCTCTCATTGGAACTCAAGGCATTTCAGCGTCAGGCCGCTGCGTCCGGCCAACTGGGCAAGAGAGAGGCCCAGTCTCTCAGAGGTCTTGCCCTCAGAGTGGCTGAGGCAAGCATTTCCCTCGGCCGGGCTGCCACGGACCTGCAGGAAGGAGTCATGAAGCTGAGGATGCTGCCGGTGGGACAGCTCTTCAACAGGATGCTCCGTCTTGTCCGGGACCTGTCAAGGCGAGTGGGCAAGCAGGTGAACCTCGAGGTTCAAGGAGGCGACACGGAAGTTGACAAGCGAGTCATCGAACAGATCTACAACCCTCTGGTGCATCTGATACGCAATGCCGTAGATCACGGGATAGAGACCGTAGAGGAAAGGCGGAGCCTGAACAAGAAGCCTGAGGGAACCATAAAATTGAGCGCCTATTCCCAGGGCAACCAGGTCGTCATCGACGTGGAGGACGA
>DYLG01000132.1 GCA_020722215.1 Desulfomonile tiedjei | reverse complement strand
GAGGCCCTGCCGCTGAACCCTTTGACGATTTTGCTTATCCGGTGCACGGAAGTCAATGGGCGAATTAGCAGGGCGCCGCGCCGGAGGGTCTTAACCGTGTCCTGCAGCGGCGCGATTCAACGCTGGAATTCGCTTCCGAAGGCAGGTTGCGAAGGTTTTTCAACGAATGGTTGACCAATCTAATTTTGTTTGGTAAGATCGCCGCACGCTTTCGGAATTCAACAAGATTTTGATCCGCTGAGTACGCAGATTCACGCAGATGAAGAAGCAAAATCATTGAGTCCGGCTGCACTTTTCTCTGCAAGTGGTTGAAAAACCTCCGGATACACATGTGACGTGGTAGGGGCGCTTCGAGAAGCGCCCTGATGTCGGGCGGTTCACGAACCGCCCCTGCAAAATAATGCATTATTCTTTCGTTCCATTGACGTGTTGCAACCGCTTGTAATATGCGGCCGGCTGCCAGATCTGCGGATAAATCTCTTGCGGCCCGCGCCGCCTTACTCACTGACCCGCAAAGGAAAAAAATGAACTATGCCATGAACCGCTCCGCTGATCTTTATGACTCTGCGGCTATGTCCGACGGCCGCCCGGCAAACGGTATGCCTCCCGACCCGGCCGATGAGGCCGCCGCGCCGCCTGCATTGCCCTCCAAAAAGTTTCAGGACGAAGCGTATGAGTATGTAACGCGATGGTGCAAGGCATCGTACGAATTCTGTTCCAAGAAGGTCGCAAAATGGAAGCTGCTGGAAGATCTGTATCACAATCGTCGCGATCTGAACTCATGGAGCACAGGCGTATCTCTGCGGCCGGCTGAAAACCTTGCGGGGCTGCGGCAACAATCCGCCTCGGCGAGGAACAAATGGCAGTCGGATATCATACTTGCCCCATCGTATATAGTTGATTCGTGGGTGGATCGTGCGTATCAAGCGATTTTCAGCGGACCCGACTGGCTCAGCGTTGTCCCGGAAAGCGCTCCAACCCCGGCCGACGAGGATGTTCAGTTTCCCGCATCATACAAACTCCAGGAGCTTCTCCTCTCACGCCTTGCCCAGGGTCAGATTCATGTGCGGCTCTACGAGATACTCCAGCAGCTCGTGTTGTACGGCACGGTTTATGCCAAGGTCTTCTGGTATTCCAAGGACGTGACCAGGAATCGCTGGAACTACGACGACCTTGAGGTGATCCATGAGCAGGACAGGATTTATGATTGCCCCATTGTTCAAGTGATACCTCCGGACAGGGTTCTCGTGGACTGGACCGCTACCCACGGTGATGTTCAACGGCATAACGGCATCGGTCACCGTGTGGACAAGACGTATGAACACATCCTGGAGCAATTCGATCGGGGAGTTTACAATCTCAACAGAGCGGAATTCCTTAAGCGGTGGAAGGCCGCGCCGGCGGATACGGGCATCGAGGCTGAGGGCCTGTCGCATGACGTTGATGCCGAAAACCTGGAAGGCGACGAAATCAAGAGGCTGACGGTATGGGAATGGCACGGGCTTATACCTTCGGACAAGGGCCACAAAGAGTGCCTTTGCGCCATAGTCACGGAAAGAGGCGCCAAGAGTCCTGAAAACGGCGTAATGGTGCGGCTCGCCGATGCTCCCATCCTATGGTCCGGACTGCGGCCTTTTCTCTCTGCCCAATACACTCCGCTACCCGGGCCCTTCGGCATGGGCGCGGTTGAGAGCAACCTCGACCTGATCCACGCGATATCGCAGTTCATCAGCCAATCCCAGGACAATGCAAGACTCACGGCCAACGCCCAGTTGATCGTGAGGCGCGGTTCCTCTGCTGCACGGCAAATCAGTGCTGAGAGCGATGTTGTATACCCGGGCAAGGTTTGGACAGTGGACGATCCGGCAGATATTCAACCCTTCCCTCCTCTGAACTTTCCCCAGCAGGACATCAACAATCTGATCAATTACCTCAACTCGATACTCGAGAAACGCACCACCGTTTCCGACATCACACTCGGAGTGTCGTCCGGCAGCAAAACCGCCACGGAGGCGCACATCCTGCAGGAATCGGCCCTGTCCCCGTTCACCACAAGAACCGATTTGTTTGCACGCTGCTTTATTGAACCCCTCGGCCGACTGGCGCTCTCCATGCTGCAACAGTTCATCCTCGATGACCAGTTCATAACGGTCAAGGATTCCAGCGGGTTGGATGTGCCTCTCGTCGTCACTGCCCACGAGATACAATCCGGCCGCTACAGAGTTGTGGCAACACTGACACGCCAGGAATCCACGCGGCTTGCAAAGGCCCAGAGCATAGAACGTGCTCTTCCCGCGTTGGCCCGTTTCCAGCCGATGCTCGCTCAGGAAGGGGTGCGTATCTCCTTTTCGGAGCTTCTCAAGCGCTATCTGGACCTTATCGGAGTTGACGGTGCGGATCGCGTTTTCACCCGCATGGACCCGGCCCAGCTTGGGCTTATCGGCCAAATGACCCCGCCTATTGGACCGTACGGCACGGCCCCGGACCTGTTGACCCCCGCCGGCACTGCCCCCGCTCTGGTCGAGCAAGGCGGTCCCATGGGGCCTCAGCCCACGGACGCCAACGCCCTGGCCCAGTTTCTGCAATTGCAGGCTCAGGGCGCTTTCCCAGGGCCGCAGCGATAGAGCCAACGGAAAGGACGAAGCATGACGGTTTTCTATAAGGAATATCTCCTTTTTCGGGACGGCTGGGACGAAGAAGAAGAAAAGGAGATCGAGGACGCCGTGGTTGCGGCCGCTTCGAGCCCCTCATGGCAAGAACGCTTCCTGCCCGGCTTTGTCGAACTGCTTAAGCGTGAGCAATTCATCAAGATCATGGAATGCCTTGACCGGGATAAGAACCTCGATTTCAACCGCGGCTTCGTGGCCGGGATCGACATGGTCATCAACAGACTTGACCGCATCCTCATCAAGGCCCGCCCAAAACGGACGTGACCCAACCCCGATTGAGTGTTTTGGGAGAAAGGATTGGCGGGGAGGCCCCTCTTTGCAAAAAGGGGCCTCGCCGGACCCCTCCACCAAAAACTCCCATTCCGGGCTGCTCGTTGGTCGCAGCATAATGTGGCGTATTCAAGTGGGCGACGAGATCGACCTGACATGGAGTACCTATATCCGTTACCGGAAGAAATTTCCTATTAGTCGGTAGGGGAGGGTTTCAAACCCGCCCGTCCGCGAAGCCGATTCGGAAAAGACTTTGGGCGAACGCTACAACACATACGAGATCCATAGAAAGAAAGGAATACCTGCTTTGGAAACATTTCCCAAGGACAAGATGCCGCCAAGAGCACGGAAGAAGCCGGATGGCGTCGAATCTTCCCCAATAGAGGAACTGTCACGACCGCACGGCGAGGAGGGGCAGGCTCCCGGTCCCGGCAGCGGCCAAGGCAACCCACCGCTTTCCAATGAGGATTTGGTCCAGGCATACGAGCAAGCTCAAGAGCTTCTCGCGGCCAAGGTGCGGGAAGTGGAAGAGTTGACGAGCCTCATCGGGCAAATGGAGCAACGCGGGCAGGCCCTGTCCCAATATACCGAGGACGAGGCCTTCTTCGACGAGCTGCGCCGAATGTTTGCGCAGGATCCTCTGGCCGCAACTTCGCTCATGGTGCAGCGAGCAAAAGCCGAAATCATGGAACAGATGGGCAGTTACGTGCACGGCGTCCTTGGCGAGCACAGAACCTACGGCAGGCTTATGAAAAAATTCATCGAACACCCCGATTACTCGTTCCTCAGGCCGTACCAGGAGCAGTTGGAATTCCTCGTTGAGGACCTGGGGCTAAGGCCCGAGCACGCCGCGGATTTCATAAAAAGCATCCGGGCCCGCCACGAAACGGATTCCGCCAAGAGATCCGCGGCAGCACGCAACGCCAGGAACCGCGCTGTGCTCGAAGGCGGCGGAGAAGTGGACGCTGCCATCGCGGAGGACGACGAATTCGATAAGGCGCTGAAAAACTCCAAAACCCTCGACGAAATGTTCTCCCGCCTCAACAAGCTCAGAGGCTGACCTGGAGGGAGAGGGGGGTAAGAGTATACCGGGGAGGCCCCTCCACCAAGAACTGTCAATATGCCTGCCCGCAGCCCACGGCTGCGGGCAGGAGCCTCCGTCTTGGACAGATAGTTGGTAAGCGGACGCGGCGGCCGTGACCAATCGCATCCGCGAACATCAAGTTTCACAAAGCTTGCCCCGTTGCACTGAACTCTTACAAGGAGTGAAAAAAGAGATGGCAGGAAACGTATTCGATTTCATGAAACTGTGGACCCAGAGCGACGCCGAATCGGAGCGTAAGATACGGAAATTGTTGCTTGAGGGCTTGGACAAAATCGTCCAGGAGCAGAGCGACGTTTTGTCCAGAATCAAGGTCGGAGAAGCGGTTGCCGTGCCGGTAGTGCGCTGGCTTGAGGAGTGGGGATATCCATCCCGGATAACGGCACAACTGTCCGGCGCCACGATGACCTTCTCGGGATTCCTTTTCGGCAAAGCCATTGATGCGGAGTCCGTGAAGAAAGTCATCAGGGAGGGGACCATTCTGGAGCGCCCCACGGACGGAGTGCAGGCCAAGGTGACATCCGTGGACGGGCTGGAAGCCACGGTCGCCGCGTACGGCAACACCGTGCTCAGCGACGACGCTGCCGCGGTCAAGTGGGACATTATTACCGAAGTCTGGTCCGATTACAGGGACGCGGCAGATCCGCGATCCCTGGACAGGATCTTCCGGGAGGTGGGCACACAAATTCACGCGGAGACCTTCGAGATCCCGAAGACGAGAAAGAATACCAAGTACGAAGTGGTAAGGGATGAGGTGCAGCATCAGACCCAGGCGTTGCTGGAGAAGCTCAGGCGTCAGTTGGCGTACGCAGTGCTCCGCTCAAGGCCGTACCACGATGGCTCCAACTTCGTTTACGGCAACAAAACCGAAGAACCCACCATGTGCGGGATTTGCACCTGGCCGGTCATCACTCAGGCAGAGCTGCCCAACCCTGCGGTGTATGTGAACAAGAACGGCCAGCCCCTCACAAAGGCCGATCTGGACGAACTTGCAAAAAACCTTTGGCTCGACGAGTACGCGAACTACAACTCAGGCCAGTGGTGGATAGTATGCCACCCCCTTACTCACCAGTACATACACGATTTCGACATTGCGTACCGCAGAATGGACAAGGACGACAGGGACGTGGGCTTCTTCGTGGACACCTTCGACGCCAAGGTCGGCAAGAGCTTCAACATTCTCGCAGACCGGTACATCAGGCCCGACGTACTGATTCTCGTGAACTTCGACAAATTCTATTACGGGTATTTCAATCAGGACAAACTCGACCGAAAGGAGATCCCCACTCAAGGCAGATACCAGCGCTGGCTCATCTCGTTCCAGACGTACGGCGTCGTGGCCAGGAACCCGAGGTCCAACATCGGGATGATATACGGCCTGCCCACCTCAGGATAGCGGGCGGTCCCGGTATTGAAGGCCCCTTCTTCCCGGGAGGGGTCTCCCCCTGAACCGTCGCCAAGAGAAGGAACGAAATATGCCGACAGTGGACCCAAGAACCCAGGCCAATCTTGATGCCCTGGGCGCCGAGAAAAAACGCCGGCGCAAGGTGCTGGAACACGAAGAGCGAATGGACCGCATCAAGGCCGAAATCCAGGAAGACTGGGACAGGGAGGAAGCGAACAGGCACGGCACAGCCAAGAAGCTCCCGCGTCCCTATGAAGACGAATCCACGGAGGAGCCCGAACCCCCTCGCGCGGTGGAGCCCCTTCTACGGCAACTCCAGGAATGGCATGACGACAGGATGAGCCGGTATCAGGGAGTATTCGCTCAGATTCCCCGATCGCGGATACCTAAAAAGACCGATTGAAGCCCCGATCGGACGATAGTCCGCGACCGCTGCAGAAAAAGTTTCCCATTAGGCCGGCTGCACCGCCGGCAATGAACATTCCGTTTCCGTTGGTAACGGAGCCGGGTTCTGATAACAGGCGGATCGACGGCGTCAACATCTCCGGTCGGCCGACAGACTTATGGACGAAGAGGACTACGAGGGCGCTCTCCGCGAAGCCATGAAGGCTGTGGAGATTGCCGAGAAGATCTTTCCGTCCCCAAGCTGGGAACAGGGGGACTCGTACCTTATTTTGACAGAGGTTTACGTAAAACTCGACAGGTTCCGCGATGTACTTGAGGCTTCCATCAAAGCAGCAAACATATATTCGGAAACCGTGGGCGCCAACGACTGGAGAGTTCTAATCGTTCGCATCGCTTTACGCCCGGCTCGGCCGAGCCGATAAATCGCAGGACCTTCAGCACCGCCTGGACAAAATCCGGGCCCTCAATCGCGACCATTAAGAGCCCGCCGCGAACTAAGTATTGTAGCGTCTTGGCGAGTTCGCATCCGGCGCCGGAATGGACGCCGGGATCATTTTGCGGCAGCCCCTAATGATCATTCAAAGGAGATAAACAATGTCGGTCGTATCACGGAAAACCGAAAGAAGAACCGGGTCCACGCCTCCCGCTTCCGAGTACCACGAGGAATACTATCCGGTACAGAGTTTTGCATGGATAGGTGCGTCCGGCGACTCGGCGGGCGATTTTCCCCATTGCGGCGACGCGGATTTCGACCAGATCGAAGACACGGGCATTGCGGGCCTGGACATGTCCGCTCATCAGGACGACGCATACCTCGTGTGGCGGGTCCCCCAGCAGATGAACATTCGGGAAAATCTCGGCGTGCAGTTGGTTTACACAAGTTCAGCCACGCCCGCAGAGACGACGAACTCCGCTTCAGGCAAGGTCGCCTGGAATCTGAGCTTTGCCAGGGTCGGAGAAGGGGACGAGATGAGCGGAATGGCCTATTCGACCCCAGTCAACAACGGCGCGGACTTCCAGGAAATCGACTACAGCGGCAATCTTGCATACTCCGGTGAAGCAAGGCTCATGACCTCTTCCTGGGCCCGGGTTTCCGGTTATGTCAACGGCTCGTCCGCGTCCGGCACAAACTTCAAGCACGGGGATCTTGTGATATTCAAGATCTCCAGGTCATCGGGATCCGTATCGAACAACATACCCGTTGTTCTTCTGGGAGCCGCCGTGCGCTACCAGAGAGACAGATTGTGAGCAGCGCATAAGACTCCACAGGAAAGAGGCCTTCTTGCACGACATGGCCTTTAGCCGCAACCAAAAAGAAGAATTAACCACCAGGACACGAACGGTTCAAAGGCCTTTTCACTTGGGGCCTTTGTGGCTTGGTGCTTGGATTCTCCCGTTCAACAAGCATTCGTTCTGAACCATTGCCGCGCATCCATATTGCGGAGCTTAATCATGGCAATCACTCCTGTACTGAGGGACGACAACGGCAATCCTCTGACCAATCGTGGGTCGGAAGTGATCACCAAACGCTATGCAAACGTCGGCACGACCGGCCAGGCAATATCTCTTACCGTGGACGTCAAAGAGGTGCTCATCCACATCGAGGGCTCGGTCGAGGCGGCCCGCTTCACAGGAACGGTCAGCGGTTCCGAGCAAGTAAGAATAACCCATGACGGCGTTTCGCTCCACAGACTTGCACTAGTCAAGGAACCAAACTCAACCATCATGACCGTGGCCGCACCGTCGGGCACTGTCAACGTTTCCGTAATCGCATGGCGATAGCCGCTGACGTAATAGCTCGCCGCGAAGAACAAAATGGACCACCAATACACAAAGACGCGAAGTGAAAGGACCTTTGTGTTCTTGGTGGCTTGGTGGTTGATCGGCTTTGGTTGCGGCCGAAGGCCGCGTTGTGCTGGAAGGGGCCTCCACGGTGAACTCCCGGCGACGAAAGGAAAAGCCCAGAATGCCGCCCGCAAACGTAGAAGACTTGAGAGACCGACTCTGGAACGCTAAGCTGGACAAGCTCCAGGCTCTCAACGAGCAACAAAGCAAGGACATCGCCGAGATCAAGCAATCCATAAAGGATTTCACAAGATTGTGCTCGGACAGACATTCCGGAGTGGATCATGAAATCAGGGTTCTCTCCGAGGAAATGAGCACCCTCAAGACTAGACAGCACGGCATGCTGTGGGCGATCGGCGCAATGTTCAGCGCTCTGACGCTGGCCTTGTTTGAATGGATATTCGGCGGGCTTAACAAGTAATGCCGGCGAGATTGCTCCATGCGATAAGATGAGGGCTGCTCCTTGTTCCCAAGCTGCGCTTGGGAACACATCGGTCCGGGAAGTTTCACTTCCCGTCAAGCGGCACTGATGAACAAGTCGGTAGGCCGCCCCGGTCTTTAGTGACGGGCAAAAAGGCTTCTAGAGCCGTCCCGTTCGCGACTGCAACCTGGCGCTGGAAAGAACATGTGTGCACCGCGGTTGGCATACCAGTCATCATGCCCGATGTACCCGTAAGAGGGACATAAAATGACCCTGATCGAGTAATCACCAACTTGACAAAAAGAGGCTGCTATGCCAGACTGCTAATCGGGCCTCGGTTGGCGTAAGCGGGTTAGATGAGCATTTAGGACACTGCATGATTGACACCATCACAATCAAGAATTTTCGCTGCTTCGCATCCGTTCAACTCTCGGGTTGTCGACGGATAAACGTTATTGTTGGCAAAAATGCCAGCGGCAAGACAGCTCTCCTGGAAGCTATTTTCCTGGCGGCAGGCTCAAGTCCTGATTTGACCCTCAAGATAAGGAGCTGGCGCGGCCGTGAGGTCATAGTTCTTAGCCTGGATCGGTCCGACTATGAAGCTCTATGGAAGGACCTTTTCTGCAATCTTGACCAGGATGAGACAATATCCATAGAATTCACTGGATCATCAGGTTTTCGGCGATCACTTGTCATAGGATATGAGCAGGCTCCCCAAGTGCTGCTGCCATTAGGGGATGATATTAGTGCATCTCAGTTTACCATCCCTATTTCATTCACATATACAGTCGAAGATGGCAAGCCGTACAAGACTTCGCCTATTTTGACCCAAAAGGGCTTAAAAATTGACGTTGCTCCTCTGCCCCCTATCAAGGCTCTTTTCCTTGCATCCCAAGTCCCGTTCCATGCCCAGCAATATGCTGCTTTCTTTTCCCAGCTCAGCAAACAGAGAAAACAGCATAGAATTATAGAGCCATTGCAAACGGAATTCCCCTTTATCAAAGAAATTACACTGGAAACAGAGGGCACTGCATCGGTATTGTATGCACAGATCGATGATCTGCCGGAAAAGATTCCGGTTGCGCTGTCATCCGCCGGCGTGCACAAACTGCTATGCATATTATTGGGAATTGCCGCCCAGGCCAAGGGTGTGGTCTTAATTGACGAGGTGGAAAACGGCTTTTATTTTGACAGATTACCGTCAATTTGGAAATTGATCTTGGATATTTCTAAGGAATACGACGTCCAAGTTTTCGCAACTACACATAGCAGCGAGTGTCTGCAATCCCTGGCTACTGCCATGGAAGGCAACAATGCTGATTTCTCCTTGATACGCACCATAACCGAAGATGGTATACATACCACGGAGCAATTCGATGGCAAGACGCTTCTCGCTGCACTACGGCAACACGGCGAAATCCGCTGATAACGGGACGATGCATGCCCGGCGACTGGAAATTTGAAGAAAGAAACTTCATTCTCTGCGAAGGAGATCACGATAAACATCTTCTTGAATTCTTGATTACGGAGCGCGAACTGGGACCCTTTCAGATTAAGACCAGCCATGAATGTGTCGGGATCCCGGGAATAACGGGATTTGGTCCGGCAATTCAAGGATTCCCGGCAATTTCGGGATTCAAATCGCTTGATGGTATAGCAATGATAATCGACAACGACAACCCTCGGAGTCTTGATGAGTTCCGACTGCAATTGCAGAATCATGGGTTTGTTCCTACCGGATCACAGTTTGTAGGAAAGATTGGCGGCAAGTTGGCGATGATCATACCTATTCCCAGCGATAAGGAATGCGGAGATCTGGAGAAAATGTGCCTTCCCGCTTTGTACTCTCTGTGGCCCGGGGCGGAGGAATGCGTAATGGAATATCTGGAATGCACAAGCGCTCTTCAATGGAAGAAGCAAAACCAGCTATGGAAAGCGAAAGTGCGTTGCGTTATCGCAGGTCATTATGAAAAAGATCCCTACAAGGGGTTAGGGTATTTGTTTAAGGACAAGAAATGCAAGGACCTGTCCCGTCACACATGTTTCGATGACTTAGTCAGTGCTTTGAAGCATTTTAATGAACTAATTAATGATCCTGCGTTCTAAGGCATGGGTTTGAAAGCCACCGCGGCCAAGGAATCGGAAAATTCTCTTCGGCAACAACTGTAACCGCCGTAGCACCAATCGAGCTTTGATGGTAGGGCGGGCTCTGCCCGCCAAGCAATAACCCCATCCCTCGCAAACACATTGACATCAAAATGGGAGGTCCCGCCGATGAACAATTCGGCAAACAAATTCAACCCGATTCTCAAAATAACAGGGGGTCTGAGCCTGTTGCTGCTCTTGTCCGTGCCTTTGTGGGCGCAGGTCGGGGATCCTTGCGGCATGCTGCGGTATGTAATGCGGCTGCTGATAGTGGTCCCGTTAGCCACCGCGCTGGCCATCGCGGCGGTAATGGCATTCGACCGCTGGACTCCCGGGGATTGGCTGGAAGGGATTACCGGAGATGAAACGCATACAAACGCCTCACGCATTGCTTGCGGCATGGTTGTTTCTGCTCTGCTTTTGGGGGTTTTCTGGCTGTGCATCCAGGGCTGAGGCACTCAGCCTGGAATACGCCAAAGCGTTCGGCAGAGAACTGCAATCCATTATCAACAAGAACCCGCGCTATTTGTGGGGCGGCAGTTCCGATGAAAGCAAAGGCCTCGATTGCAGCGGATACCTGTTTCTTGCCGCCAGACGGGCCGGAATGCCGGTGCGCAGAACAACCGCCGGACTCATGGCTGAGGGTCACGGCGGATGGACGGGCAAAACCGTTGCGTTTGAAGACGTTGACGGATTGGATCTTGTCTTCTGGACTTTCAAGAACAGCCGCCCCAACGGACATGTGGGCGCAGGCTGGGATGCAGGCGGAAAAGTCACCCACGCGAGTTTCCGCAGGGGCGTGGTAATCGACGAGTTCAAAGGCCGGCTCAAATCGGCCGTAACGAAAATCATCAGATTGACGCTCGGAGACAAAAAAACCGATTGATGCCTGCGGAACGGCCGTTGAGCAACGCGCAAGCTCAAGAAGAAGATCAACCACCAAGACACCAAGAAATGCCTTCCGTAACAGTTTACCGCGACACGGCAAATTGGGTGAAACTCAGTCGTTCACTGTCACGGTCCTGGCCCGACTATCAAATGTGTGTTTGCACCCGAGTCCCCGGAAAGCTCTTGGTCCACCTCCAAGCCGCAAGGAGCATACCAGATGAATCATCAGCGGATCACAGTATGTGTCGCAACAAAGAACCGGACGGATATGTTGCATCAACTCCTTTGGAGCTTGATTCGGCAGGAGTATCAACATTGGGATCTCGTCATTGTGGATGATTCCGATGTCCCTGTTCCATGGGACTCTACCGGAGTCTACCCGCGACTCTTTCGCGAGATGAGCCGCACCGGCCACTCGATCAGGATAGCACCGGGGCCGAGGGCCGACCGGATCGGCGCGGCATACCAGGTAGGGTTCGGCCTCGAGGGGGAAAACAACCCTCTCTTTTTCAGGGTGGATGACGATGCATGGCTTGAGCCGGACTATTTGGCCAGGCTTGCCAAAGTCATGGAGGATCAAAGTGTAGGCGCCTGCGGAGGGCTGTTTCTGCACCCAGGCAACGAGATAGATACCTTCGAGATCAATGACGAACGCTACATGCACGCGGCCATAGACGGTCTTTCGGATC
>DYLG01000131.1 GCA_020722215.1 Desulfomonile tiedjei | reverse complement strand
AGCCTTCGACCACGCCGATGATCAACCCGCCGATAATCGCGCCCTTCAGGCTTTCCATGCCTCCGAGGATTGCCGCGGACATGGCCTTGATGCCCGTATAGCTCATGGAAACGCGCACAAAGCTCTGCTCAGCCAGGAAGATCCCCGCCACTGCCGCGACCATGGTCCCGATGGCCCATGCAATCATGTGAATTTTCTTGACGTTTATTCCCATGAGGCCCGCGGTGTCCGAGTCTTCGGCCGCGCCTCTCATTGCCACTCCGAGAAATGATCGATTGAAGAAGAACATGAAAAGCCCAAAGAGGACAATGGACACGAGTATCGTATAAAGCCCGCTTTGGGAAAATAGCATTCCGCCAATGGCCACGGTCTTGTTCATGAAGGGCGAGTCGATCGAGTAGGTCTCATGACCCCATATCAAACCCGTAGAGGAAGTGAGTATGCTGGCCAGTCCCACCGTAACCATGATGGTGGAGAACATATGCTCGCCTACCATCCTCCGAAAGAAAACGATATCAATGATAGCGCCAAGGAGAGCCCCGATTCCCACCGCCATGAGAAACGCAAGAACGTACGGGATCTTCAGGACAACAGCAAAGGAATAGCACACAAACGCTCCAATCATGGATAGCTCGCCCTGGGCAAAGTTCAATATGCCCGTGGACTTGAAAATGAGCCCAAAACCCAGCGCCAGCAACGCGTAGACGGAACCCGTTGCCAGTCCGTTAATGGTTATCTCCAGGATTTTCTCCATTGCGTCGTTTCCTCTGGTATTAGGCAAGCCACTCCGCTAATGCGTCCCGTACATGGAATCGATCTCTTTCTTGAAGCGATTGGCGACAACCTTCCTCTTGACCTTTTGCGTTGCGGTCAACTCCTCGTCGTCCTGATCCAGTTCCTTTTCCAGTATGGTGAATTTCTTTACTGTTTCTACCTGAGCGAGGGTCTCGTTGACCTTCTCGATTTCGGACTTGATCAGATCGCGCACGACAGGGTTTTGCGCGAGGCTCTTGTAGGTGGTGTAGGGAATCCTGTTGTTCTGCGCCCAGTTTCCCACGTTGTCGTATTCGAGCTGGATCAACGCGGTGAGGTACTTTTTCCCCTCTCCGATCACTATGGCCTCTTTCACATACGGGCTGCACTTGATCTTGTTCTCGATTTCGGACGGAGAGATGTTCTTGCCGCCTGAAGTTATGATTATGTCCTTCTTCCGATCGACGATATACAAATGCCCGTCTTCGTCCAGTTCACCGATGTCCCCTGTATGAAGCCACCCTTCCCTGACCGCTTCCTTGGTACCGTCCTCGTCCCGGTAGTACCCCACGAAGACCGAGTCTCCTTTTAAAAGGATTTCGCCGTCATCACCGAGTTTGAACTCCAGGCCGAGGGCAGGCTGCCCGACCGACCCGTGCTTGATTTGATCCAGCGGACCAGCCGCGCCTCCACAAGTCTCTGTGCACCCGTACATCTCGACTGTGGTAACTCCCAGAGATCTGAAGAACGCCAGGACTTCAGGGGCAATTGGTGCGCCGCCGCTCATGAGACGCCGGCAATCGATCAGCCCGATCTTCTCTCTCACCGGCCTGAGAACACACAGATAGCTGAGAGCGTACGCGAGAGAGAGAAAAAGCGGGACGGGTTGCCCTTTCATTCTGAATTGCGCCGCCTTTGCGCCTATGGGCAGCAAGAGACTGTAGGTAAATCTCTTGAACCGGGTTGAGTCCTCAAGCTTGATCTTCACCGATGAATACAGCTTCTCCAGTATTCTCGGCACTGCGGCAAAAAAGGTAGGGGAGACTTCTCTGATATTCTGCTGAACAGTGTCAACGGATTCGGCGAAGTTCACCGTGTATCCGAAGACAAGCGGCATCGCCATGGCGAGATTGCGTTCAAATACGTGGCAGAGCGGCAAGTACGAAACCACCGAGTCTCTGTCGGAGAGGCGCAATACGGGCTGAAGACAATTCGCCACCTGATGAATGATATTGCGATGCGAAATCATGGCTCCCTTGGGTGGCCCTGTGGTTCCGGAGGTGTACACGATGAACGCGACATCATCCGGGGCCGTTCTCTCGACCAGTTCCGCAAACAGACCCGGCTGACGCTCGTATGCCTTCCGCCCCAGTTCTTCCACTTCCCCGTAACTGATCAGAATGGGATCGTCGTACTCGCGCATGCCCGTCATGTCGATGACGATCATTCCGGACAACAGGGGCAGCGCATTCTTGACATCCAGCACTTTGTCGGCCTGTTCCTGGTCCTTGACCACAACGAATTTGGATCTTGAGTGATCCAGTATATATTTCACTTGCTCGCGGGAGTTTGTCGGATAAATTCCTACCGAGACGCCTCCGAGACACTGAATGGCAAGGTCGGCAAACACCCATTCGGGGCAGTTTTCACCGAGAATGGATCCCTGGTCGCCGGCTTTGATGCCAAGTTCCATCAGGCCCAGGCAGAACCATTTGACGCGTTCGAGGTAGCCGTTCCATGAAATCTCTTTCCAGATGCCCTTGCGTTTGACACGCATGGACACACGGTCACCGTACGTCCGGGCCTTCTCAACGAGAAGCTTGGGCAAAGTGGTTTCGATGCGACTCACTGGGTTCAGCCCTCCCCTTCCCCCAGATACGCCTGCACAACTTCGGGATTTATTGATATTTCTGCGGGCGTCCCTTCCGCAATCTTCAACCCGAAGTTGAGGACCGTAACCGTGTCGGAAAGGTCCATGACAAGGCCCATGTCGTGCTCGATGAGCACCAACGTTATCTTTAGCTCTTCACGTATGTCCAGGATGTACCGGGCCATGTCCTCAGTTTCCTCGATGTTCATTCCGCTTACCGGCTCATCTACCAGCAGGAGTTTCGGTTCCATGGCCAAGGCCCGGCCCAGCTCCACCCGCTTCTGCAGTCCGTAGGAAAGGCCGGCCACGGGCATTTTCCTCACCTGTTGAAGATCAAGAAGCTCGATTATGTCCTCCACCTTGTCCCTGCTCCGGTATTCCTCGCCGCAACACCTTCCCAGCCACACTGACGCTGCAAACAGTCCGTAGTTCATCAAGTGAGCCCGTGAAGACATCAGGTTGTCCAGGACCGTCATTCCTTTGAACAGCTCGATGTTCTGGAATGCCCGAGCTATACC
This sequence comes from Desulfomonile tiedjei, assembly GCA_020722215.1. Taxonomy (GTDB): domain Bacteria; phylum Desulfobacterota; class Desulfomonilia; order Desulfomonilales; family Desulfomonilaceae; genus DYLG01. The sequence continues at coordinate 8,749 of DYLG01000131.1, read as the reverse complement.
CCGTTGAGAGATCCTGTGCGGTTTCATGCCTCTGAGTTCTTCTCCCAGGAACCTGATGCTGCCCTCCTGGGGCTTGTATATTCCGCTCACGCAGTTGAAAAGCGTGGTTTTGCCCGCTCCGTTGGGGCCGATTATGGAGTGGATTCGGCCCGGAAGCACATTCAGAGACACTTTCTCAACGGCCTGAATGCCGCCGAATCTCATCGAGAGATTCGTGATCTCCAGCATAGTCGGGGCGTCTTCTTTCAGGACAGCCATCTCTTTCTTCTTTTGTAATGCTTCACTTCTCTAAAACTCTTCTTTGACCCCACTTCAGTCAAACCAAGGTAGAATTCCCGTATGTCCTTATTTTGTTTGAGCAGGTGACTCGGGCCCTCCATGACCACTCGACCGTTCTCCAAGATATATCCATATTCGGCTATGGAAAGAGCCATGGCTGCATTCTGTTCCACAAGGAGAATCGCGACGCTTTCTTGCTTGTTTATTGTCTCGATTATTCCGAATATTTCTTTGACGATCAGCGGAGCAAGCCCGAGGGACGGCTCGTCCATCATGATCAGTTTCGGCTCCGCTACCAGCGCCCGAGCTATGGCCAGCATCTGCTGCTCGCCGCCGCTAAGGTATCCGGCAAGTTGGGAGGCACGGCTTTCCAAAATTGGGAAGTAATTGTAAACCGTGCTCCGATGTTCCGAGAACTTTCGCCGGTTCGCCAAGGTATAGGAACCTATTAGGAGGTTCTCCTCCACATTGAGCTCCGCGAAAATCCTTCTTCCCTCCGGGACTTGCAGAACGCCTTTTGCTACGATCTCATGAGGTTGAGCATCGTTGATGACTTCGCCGTCGAATTCGATGACGCCGTCTTCAATTGTCAGATTAAGGGCTTTCCTGATTCCCGAAACAGTATTGATGGTTGTGGTCTTGCCTGCTCCGTTTGCGCCAAGCAGCGCCACTATCCTGGCCCGGCCGACCTCAAGGGAAATGCCCTTAAGCGCAGGAATGATGTCGCTGTAAACGCTTTCCAGGTTGGTGACCTTCAGCATTATCACCTCGTGCTCAGGGCAAGGGCTGCGCACCAATGGTTCAAACGTTACTCGCGTCGCGGCAAGGCGCTCATGAACTAGAAGAATGCGCCGCCGTTTATTACCAAGACGTGTCCCGTCATGTAGTTAGCCGCGGACGATGCCAGATAGAGCGCGGTTTGCGCGATCTCCTCGGGTGTCGCGACCACCTTGAGTGGTGTGAATTTGAACTCGCGTTCCATGAGTTTCTCGTTGGTCCACAAGGCCTTGCTGAAATCCGTTTTCACTATGCGCGGGGCAATCGCGTTCACGCGGACATTGTACTGGCCCATTTCCAGCGCCATGGCCTTGGTGAGCATATTGATCGCGGCCTTACTGATACAGTACGGGCCGAGCCCTTCGGCCGGGCTCACGCCGCCGGCGGACGATATGTTGATGATTACGCCTTGCTTCTGATCCCGCATGACCTTGCCCACGAACTTGCTCAACATGAAGTAGCCCTTGAGGTTGGTTTCCATGATATGGTCAAAGACGGACTCTTCCGTGTCCACTATGGGCCCCATCGCGGGATTAGTGGCTGCATTGTTCACCAGGATGTCGATGCGGCCGTACTCCTCCATGGTCTTGTCCACCAGGTTCTTGAGGTCTTCGATCTTGCGGGCGTGTGCAGGGACCTCCAGACATTTTCTGCCCATGGTCCTTGCTTCATCGCCGACTTTCCGGAGATCTTCCAGCTTCCGAGCGGCTATGCAAAGGTTCGCGCCCGCGTCTGCAAAGGTCAACGCTAAAGCTCTACCGATGCCGCGACTTCCTCCGGTTATCAGGGCTACTTTTCCTTCCAGTGCAAGGAATGAACTGTCCATGAATAGCGCTCCTTGTTAAGTTCGCCTTTGTATCAAAATTTCGCGTCAGCGGGGAGCGGCCCAGGTTGGCATTACTGATGCTTGATGCCGGCCATTTCCTCGACGATTCTCTTGCAGTCCTCCATGAGCTTTGACGCTTCCATCCAGATGGTCATGCGTTCGGCCATGGGCGAGCCTTCACCATGGAGACAGATGGTTTCAAGATCCGCGCTGGTCATACGCCTGACGATGTCGAACATTCTCAGGCGGTTCTCTGTTGACACTTTCTTGTTAGCGCTCAGGTACTTGTCGATGTAATCGTGCAGCTCGGGCAACTGATAGTCTTTGTAAGTGGGTGCGGTCACCAGGAGGCCACCGGACAGATCCTCAATGATTTTGACCACATCGTGGTAATTGTGAGCGAAGTGATACTTCGCAATATTCGTGGTCACCGGGTTGGGAACCGCCATGTCCCCATGAATTACGTACTCGTAGCAAGCAGCCTTGGACAAGGATTTCAGAGTCTCCACGTAGATCACTAGATCGGTGAGTTTCTCCCGCACGTGCGGTGCCTTGGTGATGCCGTTGTAGTCCGCGATGGCCTTGCCCAGTCCCAGGAGATGCTCGGACATGGGCACGCGGTATGCGCATCCCGTCCTCCTGTGCAGGAGCGCAAAGTTGTACACGCATGTCGCGGCAAGCTTCCATTCACCGCACAGGAAGACCCGCTCCCATGGGATCAGAACGTCGTCGAAAACGATGAGTGAATCCGTGTGCATCCTGACGGGACGGTTGTTCGGGAACTCGATGGGACTGAGAGAAGACCTGAAGGGTCTGACAACCTGGGTAATGCCTTTGGTGTTGGGCTGAATGGCGAATGCCACCGCGTAATCAGCGTCCTGCTCGACCATCTGCCTGCAAGGAATTGCAAGGATCTCCTGGCAATATGAAGCGCCCGTGATATGGACCTTCGCCCCGCGCACCACGATCCCCTTTGAGTTCTTGTCCACCACGCGAACGTAGTAGTCCGGATGGAGTTGAGCGGGGTCCGACGGCCTGAGCATGCGGTGGCCCTTCACGTCAGTCACCGCTGCGCACGCGGACACGTCCTCCCGTTTCATGTACTTCCGGAAGTTCTCGATCCTGTCCACGTAGTCCTGGTTACCGCTCAGATGGGCTGTAATGCTGATCGCGTTGAGCGCGTCGGCTCCGATGTCATGCGCCAGCGGAATGTATCCGTCCGATATTGCCGTTGACGTGACTATCAGCTCATACGCCTTGATCAGATCGTCCGCGTTCTTGGGCTTGTAATAGTATCTGCTGACCAATTCCCCAAGCTCGGGGTCCTCAACCAGCGCCAGATCCTTGTACTTCGGATCGTGGGCCATCTCGTAATCAACGGCCATTGTGTTGACGCACGCGCTGAGGTTCGGGTCCTTGGCCACATTCTTGATGCGTTCTCCCTTGTAATAGACGACTCTGCCGTCGTCGAGCTTCGCCTTGTATTCGTCTGCCGTCATTAATGGCATGTGTTTCTCCTCCGGTTACGGCGCTCACTGGTGAGTGAGTCCAAATGCATAGTATCTCAAAGCATCACATGATTGGCAGGCTTGAGCCAAGCAGTTCGTCACATGGGGAGGACTGGTGCCTCCCCATGATCACGCCGGGCGTGCGGTCCGCCGGGGGAAAGGCTCGACCGCTTTCCCGGACGATTACCACCTGGTCTTGGCTGCGGGGATTCCGCAATGGTAGAATGGAAGCACCTCATGTTCCAGATCCGTTCCCATCATGGTATCCACGCACATGAGGGCGGACAGGGAAGCACCGTCCACTCCGCCGCCCCAAAGTCTTTCTCCGTACTGGTCGCCAACGAAGTACAGGTTCTCGATGTACGGGCATTTGATTGACGGCCTCTTCTCTCCCACAGGACGCCAGTTGCCGTAAGCCTCGTCCGACGGCGTCCACAGAACGAATTCCACATTCTCCTCGTAGCCTTTGAACGTGCTCTTGAACCAGTCCATGCAGTAATTGATCACTCGCGTGACCTTCTGGGGGGTGCGCATTTCCTTGTCGGTCAGAGCCGTGGAAAACACGAAATCCCTCTTGCCCTCTGGGGCCCGTTTTGCACAGGAGGCCATGTTCCACATAACCATGTCCACCGCACCGATGTACCCTTCATGCTTGATGATTCCGGGCATCCAAATGAAGCTTCGCTCATCTACGCCCAACTCCTCCCAGACATTGCGCTTCAGTCCGATGAGGGCGGACAGGAGGCCCGGCGACCAATATTTGGTCTGGATCAGCTCCACCCATTGGGCGGGGAAATGGCGCGGATGAAGCACGTTGAATATGTGCTTGACAGGCATGTTGCAGATGACGTTCTCGGCCTCGATAGCCTTGAATCGGCCCTCCTTATCGCGAATGATCACGCCTCTGGCCTTGCCGTCCTCTACGACGACCTCCTCGACAGGCGTGCTTCTCCGAATTTCGCCGCCCGCCTGGTTCAGGGCCTGCTCCATGGCAAGCGGGATCGCCATGCAGCCGGGCTCAGCCACTGTTGCCACCGAACCGGAATGCAGATTCATCTTGATGTCCCGAGCCATTGCCATGTACCCGAGAAAGTCCCCGGCGGGAGCCATCCTCGGTTCGGCCATTGCATTCTGGCAGGCCATGACCACCTTGATGTAGTCGTAGGCTTCTTCGTTTTCGGTCAGACCCCGCTCCTTGAGCCAGGTCTCAACGTCGATTTCCATGGCCGCGGCGCACTCTTCCATAGTGAGCCGGCCCATTTGGCGCAACGCAGCCATTGTGGCCGCGTATCCAGATTCAGTCTGCCAGGGATAGGGTTTGCGCGCGGGGACTTGGTAAATCCGTCCCGTCCTGGCGTCAACGAACCCCAGGCCTTTGTTTACAGGCATGTCCACCGGTTTTTCCAGATAATCCAGAAGCAGACGGCACCTGGATTTGTTGCCCCAAAACAGCCCGTGGCCCCCGTTCTCGAAGGTGTAACCGTCCAGGAGGCCCTTCTTGAACATGGTGTCGACATCTGGTTCGCAATAGGAAACCCAGCACCTGGAATCGGCAAGAGACTTCCTGAACCCCATCGCGTCCAGTTCCAGTCCGTCGATGGTCACCTTATCGCCCTTGCCCACGTAAGATGCGACCCGGCCACCAATATGGGGCGCCTTCTCCAGGACAAGCACCTTCTTCCAGAATTTCCTTGCCAACAGGGCCGCGACTCCTATTCCGCCCACTCCTGAACCGATCACAATTACGTCATACTGCTTCTCAGCCATTTGACTTCCTTCCTGCTATCGCCTGAAAGCTTTTCCTTCCGTATCTGAAGATTCCGGCACAAGCCGGGCCACGGTGTGATTCGGAGCATCACCTGGTATCCCGCGGCAGGGATTGCCCTTTGAGAACCGAGCGCGGGTATCTTGCCTTCAGTGTAAGCAAGAACGGTGCCGTTTGGAATTGAGCGATTAGTCAATGCATTTCGGGCTGTTACCGGATATTGCACGAGCTGTGCACGGGATATTGCACAACAGTTTGTGGTCTCGGTTCCAAATGTTGTGCAATGCCCTTGACAGCATTTGAACCCACTCCTATCCTGATACCGAAACCCAGCCTCATTCGGTCAGAAATTCGAGCCACGGGTATAGCGTGAGCATGTGCCCGCTTCTTCTCAAAGGATTCCGGACATGGAACCTGCCGTACAACATCGAGGAACAGAGGACTACCGCCGGCTGCTGGCGGTCGCGGCGCTGTTCAGGGGCGAGTTTTCCCTGGACTGGCTGGTGGACTTGTTGACCGGACGAAAGCCTTCCCAGGTATTGGCTTGTCTGGAACAAGCCGTGAATGAAGGGCTGCTCCAAAAGATGAAGCCCGGTTACTACTGCTACGCCGAGGCGAAGAAACGTGAACGGTGGATGGCCATGCTGTCCGGCGAAGAACAGAAACAGTTGCATGGTTCCATTTCTTACATCCTCATGCGCGAAACTGCTGATGACGACGGCATGACGTATGCGCTGGCCCATCACCTCATTCACGTTCCCAACGATTGCAGAGGCTGCCGCTATCTTGCCCGGGCCGGCGATCTCCACATGGACGCGTTCCGCACTGAAAGCGCGCTCAAGTGTTACAAGAAGGTGCTCGACGATTTGTCCAACCTCGTAGGCGAGGAAGAGGACCATCTGTTCAGCGAAACCGCGATAAAGTACTCGAAGATTTCCACGGGCAGACATGACACCGAAAAGGTCCTGTCCGTACTCCAGTCCGCGCTCAAGCGAGCGGAAAGACGTGACAACAAGCGCTTCCAGGCTCTGCTGAAGATGCACATGGCCAAGAACGAGTGGCTCCGGTCACAGTATTCCAGCGCATTGAAGCATTTTGAGGAAGGATGGGCGCAGGCCAGGGAACTCAACGATCCCAAGACGTTGCGCGCGGCTGCGGTATTCAGCACATTTTTCTTGTTCTGGCAGGGACGTTTCAGGGAAGCGGTCGAGGCCTATGAGAGGTCCGTACCGGACATCGAGCGCTATCCGAAGGGTGGTTTCCCTCTCTTGGCGCTTATAACCGTAGGGTACTGTTACGCTCAGATCGGACAGGTGACCCAGGGCCTGGGAATGTTGGACGCGATCCGCACGCAGTGCCTCGAAAAGGGAAACCTCTATCTTGCCGCATACACCTCGGGCAACATCGGCAACATTCTGCTCGACATAGGAAAGGTGGACGATGCACTCCAGTTCCTCGAGAATTCCGCACGGGAAGCCCGGCAGGAGCATAACGACTGGGTCTGGATCACGGGCAAGATCGCCCTTGCTTACGCTTACTATCTGAAGGGCAACGTACAGCAAGCCCTTGATAATGTCAGAAATTTTCTCAGGGAAACCAGAAAAGTCCAGGCAACGGTATATCTTTATCCGTATCTGATGGAACTGGGTCTGGCCATGAGACAGGGCAAACTGCCGGTAATTGCGGGACTGGATCTGGACGAGGAAATCGAGGAGAACATGAGAGGAGAGAACATCTTCGTCAGAGGCGTCGCATACAGATGTCAAGCCGTTCTCCTGCAAATGGAGGGGCATCCGGACCACGAGATCGTTCATTCCGTCGAGCAGTCCGTCAGGTGGCTGGAGGAATCGGGCAGCGAGGTTGAGCTTGCCAAGTCCAGGCTTGCCCTGGCGCGCCGGCACTTGGCCGCTGGGGATGCTGAAAAGGCCAACGATCTCATCCTCATGGCCAGGAAGACACTAGCCTCCTTCAACGAGGCGCTGGTTCCCGACGACCTTGCCGCCCTCGTCAAGGACAGGCCGGAAGGCGAAAGCCTTCTCAAAGAGATCCTGAAACTGGGCCGGCAGGTGGTTACCATAAGAGAGCCCAAGGATCTCGTTCAGCACATCCTCTCAACGGTGAACCGCTTGACCGGCGCTGAGCGAGGCGCGATCTTCCGCCTCGATGACGAGCCTGACGGACCGCGGCTGGTGTTGAGGGCATCGAAGAACCTCACCTCAGATCAGATCGCGCATCCGAGCTTTGCTTCGTCGATGCGCATGATCGAGGAGGCGGCTAGTTCCGGTTCAGGTCGAATTCTCGGAATCGCCACGGAGGAATCGCCGGAAGCCGCGGCCGCAGAGGTGATTCGGTCAAGAATCTGCGTGCCCATGATTCTCCGGGACAAGACTGTGGGGGTGCTCTACCACGACAACCGACTGCTCAGCAGCGCGTTCAACGAATCCGATCTCGAGCTTCTCTCGTATTTCGCGGCTCTGGCTGCCTTTGCCATGGACAACGCCATGGCGTACGAAGAGATCACGGTGCTCAACACCAAGCTTAGCGAGGAAAACCTTTATTATAAGGAACAGCACCTCGAGAATCTCCACTTCGAGGACATCGTAGGAGAGAGCCCTGCCATAAGACGGGTGCTCTCCCAGATCGATCAGGTCAGCAGGACTGACGCCACGGTAATGATTCTCGGGGAGACCGGCGTAGGGAAGGAACTCGTGGCACGGGCCTGCCACAACTTCAGTCATCGTCGGGAAAAGCCGTTCATACGCGTTCATTGTGCAGCCCTTCCGGAGACTCTCATTCCCAGCGAGCTTTTCGGACACGAAAAGGGGGCTTTCACCGGAGCGTCCCGTCGGAGGCTCGGCAGGTTTGAGCTGGCGGATGGAGGAACGCTTTTTCTGGACGAAATTGCGGATCTAAGCCCAGACATTCAGGTCCGACTGCTGCGCGTCCTCCAAACCAAAGAATTCGAACGTGTGGGCGGAACGGAAACCCTCACTTCGGACTTCCGCCTCGTGGTGGCCACCAACGGCGACCTGGAACAATCAGTTGCAGCAGGCAAGTTCCGCGCGGATCTGTTCTACCGTCTCAACGTGTTTCCCATCCATGTGCCTGCTCTAAGAGAACGAAAACAGGATATTCCTTTGCTGGCTTACTACTTCCTGCGGATTTACTCCAAGAAGATGGGCAAGGCGTTCTCCAAGATACCCAACTCCGAGATGGAAAAGTTGCTCCAGTACCATTGGCCGGGCAATGTGCGGGAACTGGAGAACATAATGGAACGCGGAACCATTCTCAGCAATGGCCCCTTTTTCAGGGTCCCGGAGCTAGGCTCGGGCCATGTGGAAGCGGCCGACGACCGCGGGGGCATGACTCTCAAGGATAATGAGCGCAGGCACATCCTTTGGGCGCTGCACAGGACCAACTGGAAAGTCCGTGGCAAAGGCGGAGCCGCAGAGCTTTTGGACTTGCCGGCGTCCACGCTGGCGTTCCGCATGAAAAAGCTGGGAATCAAACGGCCGTAGAAAGGGGTGTGTCACCGAATAATACCAACTTGCGCTCAAGATGAGACTATGATATAGGCCTCCCCCGTGGGAGGGT
>DYLG01000130.1 GCA_020722215.1 Desulfomonile tiedjei | reverse complement strand
CGGCTCGTGTCACTACAGTTTGCACCGGACGCGAAGGCTGTTGCGCGCTTTGCCGGGCGATTTCAATTCGGGGAGATTCCGGTTTAGCAGGCGGAATCGCCTCCCGCTTCTCTGCCTGGTGCGCGTGGAGCCGTTGCGGAACCGAAGGCCGCGAATCCTTGGGAATCTCAAGCATACGCGCAGGTTCTTTGGCGAGTACATTTGCGGTCTCCGGAGCCGCAGACACGTCTACTCGTTCCGCTTCAACTCGTGGGTCATCCTGGAGCGCAGCAGTTCTCTCCACTTTCTCAAGGACTGCGGGAGTCGAAATTCGGGCTGCCTTGCGCTTCAAGGTGCTCAGGTCAAGTTGGCCGAGAGATTTCTCCGCGCGCGACCAAAACGCGTCCGTTTCCGGAGGGAAGTCCCGGAGAATAGCTTGAAAGGCGGCGTCAATTCCTCCGTTGCCGACTGTGGACACAGCGAACCACTTTGAGGCCACATTGTCTTGGTATATTCGCACCACTTCCTCAAGGCGTGCGGGTACGTTTCGAATGTTTCCGTAATGTAATCCAAGGCTGGGCAGGTGCTTCCCAAGTCGATTCATATATCCGCAACCTTTCTCGGATGAAAAGAAATTGAACCTTGTTGATAAGATGGATGACCGATCTTGGTCGGAATCCTATCGTACAATACAAACTCGTTCAACTGCTTAAGGGGACAAGGTGCGGCTGAGGGTTCATGGTTGCCGGGCCGGGCCTGCTTGTTCTCCCGTCACAGCTTCCTGATTTTCTCTTCCTCTTCTTCGTTGGTCTTGCATTCGATGCAGTGAGTGGTGACAGGCCTTGCCTCAAGTCTCTTGAAATCGATCAGCTCGCCGCAAATCTCACATGTGCCGAAGGTTTCGTCTTCGATTCTTTCCAGAGCCTTCTTGATCTTGCTGATGAGCTTCCTCTCCCTGTCCCTGATTCGCAGCTCAAAGTTCCTGTCCGATTCCATGGATGCGCGGTCCGTAGGGTCCGGGAAAGCCCCCTTTCCCACGCCGCCCGTCATCTCGTCCACCGTCTTTCCCGCGCCCTTGAGCAGGTCGTCAAGTTGGTTTTGAAGTATACCTCTGAAGTACTCCAGGTCCTCTTTTTTCAATTTCATCAATACCCTCCGTTTGTCCAGGGCGCCCTGCAAGAAGCCTCGCTGCACTATGAAATATGGGCCGCTCCGCAAAATTCCGTCAAACCTGCGTGTCCATGCAGGAGGGGAGCGCAACGAACCATGAAAATCCGGTCTGGCTGTATCGCCGGTCGGCAATCACCGGCGTTCACGACGAAAACCGAATCCGTCCCTTTCCCAGCAAGTCATGAAGGTGGACAACACCAACGAGCTTGTTGTTTCCATCGACCACCGCAAGTGCGGTGATCAGTTTCCGCTCCATGATCTCCAGAGCCTCGCCTGCGGTTTTGTCATCCCGGATGGCGATGGGATTTTTCGTCATCAGATCCGACGACTTACATTGGTAGATCCCATCTCCCTTCATCAGAGCCCTGCGCAGGTCGCCGTCAGTTATGATTCCAAGCATCCGGTCATTGCGGGTGACTAGAGTGAAGCCCAGGTTACGGTCATTTATGCTCTTGACGATCTCGGCGAGACCCGCGTTCTCGCTCACTTCGGGAACAGCCTTCCTGTCCAGCATCATGCGTTTGATCTGCACGCGCAGGCGCCGCCCGAGACTTCCCGCCGGGTGGCTTTCAAAGAAATCCTCCTTGCGGAAGCCTCTTCTCACCATGAGAGCCACAGCAATGGCGTCCCCAAGGGCGAGCACCGCAGTGGTGCTTGCAGTGGGCGCCATGTTCAGCGGGCAAGCTTCCCTTGCCACTCGGGAATCCAATACCAGGTGCGACATTCGAGCGAGCGTGGAAGTCGGCCCGCCGGTCAACGCCATGATGAAAGTGCCCTTTTCGCGCACGGTTGCGGCAAGAGAAGTGATCTCCGCGGTTTCTCCGCTGTTTGAAATCGCGATGAGCGCATCATCCCGACTGACTATGCCCACGTCTCCGTGAAGCCCCTCAACAGGGTGGAGGAATATTGCCGGCGAGCCTGTACTGGTGAGGGTTGCGGCCATTTTTCTGCCGATAATCCCCGACTTGCCCACGCCAGTGATAATCACGCGCCCCGGCAGAGAATAGAGTACGTCAACACACGCGTCGAATCGCTCGTCCAGGCGCTCCTTTACCGACAAGATCCCTTCGATCTCTATGTCCAGAACTCGCCTGGCGATCTCCAAGGCACGCTCGGTCGCGCTATAGAGTTCTGCTGATTGCATCGACCACCATGTCAACCACGGTTCGGACTTCTTCCTCGTTCTCGCCTTCGGCCATGACCCTGCACACCGACTGGGTTCCCGAATACCGAACGAGGATACGTCCTTTGTCTCTCAACCTGGCGCGGCAATCATCCATGACTTTTCTTATCTCGGGGATCTCTTCCAGGTCCTTCTTCTCGGAGACCTTAACGTTCCGCAAGATCTGGGGGAATTTCTTCACTCGTGATGCCAGCTCGGAAAGGGGCTTACCGGTTTCCGTCATGATCCGCATGACCTGAAGCGCGGACATGATTCCGTCCCCGGAAGTATTTTGATCCAGAAAGATCAGATGCCCTGACTGCTCGCCTCCGAAGTTGAGATTATCTCTTCTCATCCGTTCGACCACGTACCTGTCGCCCACCGGAGTGCGTATCAAGTTGCCGCCCATCTCCTTCATGGCCAGATCTAGGCCGATGTTGCTCATCACAGTGGCCACCAGAGTCTTGTTGTTGAGTTCACCTCTTTGTGTCATGTGCCACGCGACAAGTCCCATGATCTGGTCGCCGTCAATTTCATTGCCATACTCGTCGGCGAAGATCACTCGATCCGCGTCGCCGTCCAGGGCAACTCCCAGGTGCGCTCCGTTTCGCCTGACCTCACGGCACACGACATCGGGGTGCAACGAACCGCAATCCTTGTTGATATTGTGACCGTTGGGACTGACGCCGACGGTCGTCACATCCGCACCGAGTTCTCGGAAAACCAGAGGCGCAGCCTTGTATGCTGCCCCATTGGCGCAATCCAGAACCATCTTCATCCCGTCAAGAGTCATCGCCCTGGGGAACGTGTTCTTCACAAAAACCACGTACCGGCCGAGGGCGTCGTCTATTCGGACCGCCTTGCCGATATGCTCGGCAGTGGGACGGATTGCGTCAAGTGCGTCGGTGAAAATGAGATCCTCGATTTCCGCTTCCAGTTCGTCGGACAGTTTGAACCCGTCCCGCGAAAAAAACTTGATGCCGTTGTCCTGAAAAGGATTATGTGAAGCTGAAATAACCACGCCCGCGTCACATCGCATGTTGGCAGTCAGGAAGGCTATGCCGGGAGTGGGCATCGGGCCTACAAGCAGGACATCCGCTCCCATTGAGCATATCCCCGCAGACAGGGCGTTCTCGAGCATATAGCAGGACAATCGGGTGTCTTTGCCGACCAGTATCCTGTGTCGCCTGCCCGGTTGCTGCATGGCGACGTGAGCCATCGCGCGGCCAAGCTTGAGCGCGGTCTCCGCAGTCATGGGCTCCCGGTTTGCCTCGCCCCTGACGCCGTCGGTTCCGAAGAGTTTCCTTTCAGTCATCAATCACCGGCCAGGTCCATTAATATTCGGCCTAGCGTCATGCATGCGCCGTGAATATTAACAATTCATTATGAACATGCCTTTGAAGCGCAAATCAAACCGCAAAGGCACAAACAAGGTTTGGTCAAGAGAGAGTTGGGGCGGTTCGCGAACCGCCCCTACCGGACCCCGTCCCGCGGGATTCATCCGGGGAAAAAGGCCTTGGTGTCTTGGTGGTTCATTCTTTCCTCTTCGCCAAGAACTCTTGCCGTGAATGAGCACTGCCTCGCTTACGCTCAAGCCCTGCTGTGTTTGGCCTCAATCGCGGCCTTCGGCGTCAACCTTCTATTCAACGGTGACGCTTTTTGCAAGGTTTCTCGGCTGGTCAACATCGGCGCCTTTGAAATCCGCTATGTGATAGGCCAAGAGCTGAAGAGGCAGAGCAAGCAATATGGTGGTGAGGTACGGGTTGCTCATAGGCACTCGAACCACCTCACGGGCCAGACGCGATAGGCTCCCGTCCTCATGCCCGGCCAGAAATGCCAGCAAGACCCCTCCGCGAGTTCGGACCTCCTCCATGTTTCCCTTCATTTTGTCGTACACCGCATCCTGGGCCAGGAGCGCCACAACCGGCATCTGATCACTGATGAGCGCAATTGGGCCGTGTTTCATTTCGCCGCCGGGATAAGCTTCAGCGTGGATGTACGAGATTTCCTTGAGCTTCAGCGCTCCCTCGTATGCGATGGGGGTGTTTATTCCACGTCCCAGATAGAGAAAATTCGTATATTTCTCGTACACTGCGGCCATCCTTTTCAGGGTGGCCGAGGTCTCCAGCGCCTCCCCCATCCTTCCGGGAAGCCGAACCAGATCGGCAATGAGTTCCCTTCTTCGATCAAGGGTTATCGAGCCTCTTTTCCAGGCGAGAAACAGAGCGAACAGGTACAACGCGGTGATTTGAGTAGTAAATGCCTTGGTGGAAGCCACCCCGATCTCCGGGCCTGCGTGCGTGTAGATGACCCCATGACTTGACATTCTGGCGAGACTGGATTCGATCACGTTGGAAATAGCCACCACCTTTGCGCCTCGGGCAGAGGCTTCTTTTGTGGCGGCCATGGTGTCCGCGGTTTCCCCGGACTGACTTATGCTGATCAAGAGAGTTTCGTCGCCGACAATGGGATCGCGATAACGAAACTCGCTGGCCAGGTCCACCTCAACGGGCAGGCGAGTGAGATCTTCAATGATTCTGCGGCCCACAAGTCCGGCGTGAAAACTCGTACCGCAGGCTATGATCAGCACCCGCCGTATTCGCGTGATCTCCTCGTCGGTAATTTGCAGCCCTTCCAGATATACTTCGCCCTTTTCTTCGGATATCCTGCCCCTGAACGTGTCCGTGACTGCACGAGGCTGCTCGTGGATTTCCTTGAGCATGAAATGCTTGAACCCGCCCTTTTCCGCCATCACAGGGTTGATGTCCACAGTCTTGATGACCTTGGTGAGACGCTCGCCGTCAAAGTCCGTGAAACGCACACCGTCCGGCTTGAGAACCGCCATCTCGCCGTCATCCATGAACACCATGCGATTAGTGTAATTGAGTATTGCGGGGATATCCGATGCTAGAAAAGACTCGCCGCGGCCTATCCCTATGACCAGGGGGCTCTCCTTTCGAACTGCGTACAGGGTGTCCGGCCGGTCCTCAATGAGAATGGCCGTAGCAAATGAGCCTTTGAGAGTCCTGCAAACCTGGCGGATCGCGACTTCCGCCGCGGTTCCCTGTTCCAGAAGGTGATCTATGAGCTGGGCTATGACCTCGGTGTCCGTTTCCGAACCAAAAACACGACCGGACGCGGTGAGGGTTTGCTTGATGGCGCCGTAATTTTCAATGATTCCGTTGTGAACCACGGTTGCCTTGCCGGCCCGGTGGGGATGGGCGTTCTGCTCGGACGGCCTGCCGTGGGTGGCCCATCGAGTGTGGCCAATTCCAAGGGTCCCGTGAATGGGGGAACACCGGAGAGTTGTCTCCAGGGAAGCGATCTTGCCTTTTGCTCGAGCGATCTCCACTTTTCCGTTGTTGACCACGGCGATGCCTGCGGAATCATAGCCCCGATATTCCAGCCTCTTAAGGCCGTCGATAAGGATGGGGCAGGCCTGGGAAGGACCGACATATCCAACGATTCCGCACATGTTCGCCCTCCGATTTGGTCAAACGTTCTATATACCATGGCGATGCCGATAAGGCAAGATATTTCGCGGCAAGGCAGTGTCCTAATTTGAAATCTCAAGCTGCCGTACGCGCTGCAATGGTAGCGGAAGCCCGGCAACAACAGAAGGTTGACCCATGAAACGAGATCGACTAAGGTAGGTTGTCAGAGCCGCGGGAAAATCTCGAACACGATGGAGATGGAGATTATGGGACAATGTTCGGCGACGCCAAGGCAAGAGGCTGTAGAACCTTTTGGTTTTTACGAGTTTTTCGCAGGCGGAGGCATGGCTCGTCTTGGTCTCGGAGCTTCATGGAAGTGCCTATTTGCAAATGATTTTGATGCCAAGAAGGTTGCGGCTTATCGACGTAACTTCGACGGAGCGCCCGAACTAGTGGATTCAGATATTAAAGACGTTAGGACCGCACAGTTGCCCGGGAATCCTTTCCTTGCCTGGGCATCGTTTCCTTGCCAAGATGTAAGCTTGGCCGGCTATGGGGCCGGCCTAGCAGGCGAACGGAGTGCGGTCTTTTGGCCGTTTTGGACCCTTATGCTTGCACTCAAGCAAGAAAGACGCAATCCCCCAATCATAGTACTTGAGAACGTAGCCGGCCTCATTACTTCACACGGCGGCCGCGATCTGTCCAATATCATTTCCGTCCTAGTTGACACTGGTTACCGCGTCGGCGCATTGATGATTGACGGCACTCGTTTCGTCGCGCAATCTCGTCCTCGTCTCTTCATAGTGGCCGTCGTTCGCGCAGCCTGCCCTCAAAGCTTCTTGAATGGCAAGCCAACGCCCATATGGCATCCTCCATCGCTCCAAGATCTAGTTGCGCGATTCTCATTTGCGGAACGGGATGCCTGGGTATGGTGGAATTTGCCGCAACCCGATCGAAGAATACCGCGCTTATCGGATGTGATTGAAAACGAGCCTCATGGTGTAGTGTGGCACTCGGTCGAAGAGACGACGAAGCTGCTTTCGATGATGAGCCCCCCCAACCTGAACAAAGTGCGCCTAGCTCAGCGTCTCGGCAAACTGCAAGTTGGTACGGTCTACAAGAGATCGCGCCAGGGGGTACAGCGCGCTGAAGTCCGCTTTGATGGCGTGAGTGGCTGCTTGCGCACTCCATCGGGGGGGTCAAGCCGGCAAATCATCATGGTCATTGAAGGCCGGAGTATTAGGTCACGACTCATATCGCCGCGTGAAACTGCTAGGCTCATGGGCCTGCCCGAGAACTATATACTTCCTGAAAGATATAACGACGCCTACCATCTCGCCGGCGATGGTGTTATTGTCCCCGCGGTGAGCTGGCTGGAACAACATATCCTTCGCCCACTCGCAATGTCGGCGAAACGGCGCGCGCAACGTTCAAGAATGCTGGAGCAACCATTATGCCAGGCCCACCCATAATTCCTTCTTCCCTGCGCGAAGATTGGCCACAGGTTGTAGAGAATTATGCTGAGGCATTGAAAACTGCTGCTCACTCTATTGGAGCGCATGGCTTGGATGCGCATGCCTTTGAAGAGTCGGGCTTGTTCAAAAGCGCAGTTGAACGCCTCCGAGGTCAACAAGCTGCCACCACGAGCGCTAGATATGGTTTTATCAGAGCTGTACTCCAGGTTCTGCACGACCGAAGCGCGATCCAAAGGTATGAATTCGTGGGCAGTCGAGAACGTCATGATTTTGAGGTCCGTCTTAACGACGGAAGATTGTCCTGCGTCGAATCCAAGGGCTGTCTTGATGGGAATAATACCAATATATTTGTAAGGCCCCCTCATGCCGACGAGTTCCTCATCCGGTCATTATGCCAAAATCCCGGAGCTGATCCGCGGCATAATGCTTGGAGCGGCATTCATACCCGTCTAGGCGGGGAAATCATAGGCCGGGGGCAGCGAGTGGATGGTCTTATCATCTGGGACATGCTCTGTAATACGATAGCGAGACCATAATTGTGGAATCCGGACGACATCGGGCTTTTGAGTCTTTTCGGCGACATCTTTCATGTTAATCGAGATGAGGCGGTAAAAGTGCATATTGAGGTCCGCATGCAGGGGGCCGACGTTGAACGCCGTACCACTTTAACGACTGAAAACGGCCAATTGCACCAGAGCCGCTGGACAGTCATTCGTCGCGCCAGGTAGGAACTGTGGACAACCTTAATCCGGAAGAGCGCCGTCGAACTATGGCTGCGGTCAGAAGCGGCGACACCGCTCCTGAACTTGTGGTCAGGAGCATGCTTCACAAAGCGGGCTTTCGTTTTCGGCTGCACCGCAACGACCTCCCTGGAAAGCCGGATATCCTGCTCCCAAAGCATCGCACGGCAATCCTTGTGCATGGTTGTTTTTGGCACCAACATCCCGGCTGCAAATATGCCGACCGCCCCACTACTCATGAAGAATATTGGCACAGAAAGCTGAATCGTAACATCGAACGAGACAAAAAGACTCGACGGGAGCTAGAAGCCGAGGGTTGGAAGGTCATTGTTGTCTGGGAGTGCGAAACGCGCAACTCTGAATTACTCCGAGAGCGGTTACTCAAGACTTTGAGAGAGAGCGTCAAGGATGAGGTTACGAATGACAAAACTCGCTGAGGAACATTTCCTCGTTTGTGTAAAGTATGGCATATGGGGGAGCAAGGTTTCACGTTTTAGTCCTTGGCGCTTGGGGGACGCTCTGGTGTTCTTGGTAGAAACTAATATTGCAGGTCTCGCGGAGGTTACGGGCGCTCCGTATATGGACGATCTCGCCATCTGGAGTAACGACCTATTCCCTTACCGCATTCCTATAAAATTCTTACAAGTCATGAAGCCTGGAAATCGTCCGTCGGTCTTGGGTGACATCCGCCAAGCTCTTAAGACCTCGAACAAGATGGCTAATTACGGGTCTTACATGGCTGGTTTAGCCGTTTTGCCCGATCATGCCGCGCACCTCATTCTTGATGCGATCCGCTCGAAGTCGAATGATTTGCCAACTATGTGCAAGGAAGTAGATGCGCTCATTCGGCGGGTAAGATCCCTAATGCAAGGAGCCTAGAGAACTTAATTGAATTTGGCCGTTTCGCCCCCTTGATTTCAAATTAGGACACTACCCGCGGCTGCTCAAGACCTGCACACCTTCCGGCCATGTCATACCGATGTGCGATCAAACGGGAAATGCCGGTTCACTGTGTCCCAAAGAGCGCCCCTGTCGTCCCCTCGTCCACGAGGAGAGGTGGAGAGGGGATTTTTCGATGTTACCCGTCTGAAAGCGAAATGGCATCACCCCCTTTCTTTTATCACCACCAAGACACCAAGGGGCCAAGAAATAATCTCTTGTTGCCTCATTTCATGGCGCCTTCGTGGTGAAATCTTCTCTCCTCCGAACGAAGAGGGCGGACACATGGGTCCGGCCCTACCAACAACGCCAACGCTATCCGGGGCTGCTCCCTTACCCCCACTCTGACGCCTCCCGCAGGAGGGAATGATCACCCTCCCAAACCGTTTGCTGTTGACGTATCGGCCAACCGGTACTATCCTGAGGTCCACTTAACGGAGAGAAATGCCATGATCGACCTGCACGTACATACCACCGCTTCGGACGGCGCCCTTTCGCCTGTTGACGTGGTTCGGACTGCGGCTGCAATAGGCTTGACCGCATTGGCCGTCACCGATCACGACACGCTTGAGGGGCTTGCGCCGGCCGCGGCCGAGGGACTCAAGCAAGGCGTCGAGGTCATTGCCGGCCTGGAGATAAGCGCGAAGTGGGATCGGGGCATTTTGCACATCCTCGGGTATTTCGTGGACACGGAGAATCCGGATCTTAAGGATGCGCTGTACTTTCTCAAGACAGGTCGCGAGGAGAGAACCCCCAAGATTCTCGACAGGTTGAGCGCTCTCAACGTACATGTGACCCTTGACGAGGTGAATAAGGAATCAGGCAATGGCGTTCCCGGGCGACCCCATATTGCTGCCATCCTGGTGAGAAAGGGCTATGTGCGCGATATTCAGGAGGCTTTCGACAGGTTTCTCAGGAAGGGAGCCCCTGCTTACGAGGACAAGGTAAAATTGCCGCCCATGGAAGCTGTTGAACTCATAGCCCAAGCCGGCGGCATTCCAGTGCTGGGTCATCCCTACTCCCTTCGCGAAGAAAAGCCGGGTGTGGAGAGGATCGTGACAAGTCTCGTAGATCATGGCCTTCAGGGACTGGAAGTGTACTATCCCAAACACACCGCGGAACAGACGGCAGTTTACCTGAAAATTGCCAGGCGCCTCGGACTGGCAGTCACCGGCGGGAGCGACTTCCACGGCGCAAACAAGCCCAATGTGGAACTCGGCATCATTCCCGGGTACTCGCCGCTGCCCTATTCCATGGTGGAAGATCTGCGGAGGCGGAAAACGAGGTAGTGATCATTCACCGCGAGACATTAGGAATGAGGCGCGAGGGGAACCGATCCCGCATGACGCGGCCCCCCGGCCGCAACCAAAGAGAAGAATTAACCATCAAGGCGCCAAGACACCAAGGATTCTGTAGGGGCGACCGGCGGTCGCCCTTAATCAAAGGGATCGTTGGGGTTTCGTGCACATTTTCCACGTTTTCTTAGCGAGATACAAGAAATCAGCAGTATCAAGAGAATTGTCCTTTGACTTCTTGGTGTCGCGGTGACTTTGTGGTTTGCTCTTCCAACTCGGAGTTCAACATGAAAGGCGGCCGACGTGTTGCCGTGCTCGGTTTGGACGGCGTTCCTTATACTCTCCTGAAGAAGCTCTTTGCATCAGGGATCATGCCGCGTTTTGCCCAAATGGCCGCCGAGGGCGCCTTCTTGCCCATGGAAACCTCCATCCCTGCGGTTTCCTCCACTGCCTGGGCTTCGTTCATGACGGGAGCATCCGCAGGTGAGCACGGGATATTCGGGTTCACCGATTTGGAAGCCAACGAGATCGCGCTTCGTCTGCCGTCTTTTGACGACATGCGAGCGCCTACCATTTGGCACAGTGTGCCCAAGGCTCGCACGGTCGTGGTGAATCTGCCTTTCACCTATCCTGCCAGACCGCTCAACGGGATTATCGTGTCAGGGTTCGTCGCGCCTCTATTGGAGCGGGCCGTATATCCGCGGCTGCTCCTCGGTCGGCTGCGGTCAAGAAAATACAGAACGGACGTGGACGCGGTAAAGGGTCGGACGGATCGCCGACGATTCATTGCCGATCTTTTCGAGACGCTGAAGATCCACGGTGATTTGATGCTCGAACTCATGGACAGCGAACCGTGGGACCTGTTCATCGGAGCGGTCACCGGAACGGACCGGCTTCACCATTTCTTTTTCGACGCGGCCGGCGACCCGGCCCATCCGTTCCACGAAGATTTCATGGAATACTACCAACGACTGGATAACTTTATCGGCAGGTTCCTGGACAAGACCGGAGCAGGGACAAGGGTGCTGCTTCTTTCGGATCACGGATTCACTCGTCTGAAAACACAGGTGTACCTCAATCGCGTCCTGGAGCGTCTCGGGTATGTGGCCTTCAATGGCGGAATGCGTCAATCTCTCCGGGACATTGATCCTCGTTCGACTGCGTTCGCGATGGAACCCAACCGCATCTATCTGAACTGCCGGGACAGGTTCCGCACGGGGGCCCTGCGGCCTGCGGAAAAGCTCGAAGTGAGAGCCCGCTTAAAGAGGCGCCTGGAGAGCGTCAGGCTGGAAGACGTGGGAATTGTCCCTCATGGAAATGGGGATCTTCCGGAAGACTCGCTGTTCGACAAGGTCTTGGTCAAGGAAGAACTCTACCAGGGGCCTTGCATGCCCTATGCGCCGGACCTGGCGGCGATTCCGCGACGCGGGTACGATTTGAAGGCCGCGATCAATGTCGGAGCGACTTCCATGAGAGACATCTTCACCGGAACCCACACGCACGATGACGCTTTCCTGTTTCTCAACGACCGCAACGCGGTCCAAAGGACCCGCCCGCCCAGGATCACCGACGTAGCGGGTTTCATCAGGGAAGTTCTGGTGTGAGCGTTCGTTGCAGAAGAAGAAAGAATCAACCGCCAAGACACAAAGACACCAAGCAAGGCACAAATGAAACAGGTGGTCCGCCGTCAAGGCGGGGCGGG
>DYLG01000129.1 GCA_020722215.1 Desulfomonile tiedjei | reverse complement strand
GTTCCGTCTTTGTCGCCGCGACCGAAGTACTCAAAGGCCCAGGAAGCTTTTCCCGCGGCGAGCAGAGTGCCGGCGAGGGCATCCAATGCGGCCTGGTTGCCGTTGAGCATTCCTGCCAGCCGGTCCACTTGTTCGCGTTTGCCGAGCTTCGCCCATTTGTGGACAAGCATGAGGAAATGAGACGGTGTTTTCATAAGCGCTGTCGGATCTGCGTCCCTAAGTGCAAGATAGTACAGAATCTCGTTGTTTTCCCTAAGCAGATCAAGGTCGGGAAACTCGTATCTGTTGCGTATGCTCAGCGCCTTCAATTCCCCGATGGAACCGACTCGAATCGATTTGAAGACCTTGCGGATGCGCGAATGGACTTGCACCTCCTGCCCGCGCAGGTCTTCTTCCATATAATCAGGTGGAAACACGAAATCAAAGGAGATCTCCTCATCGGAACGCGCGCCGACAAACCCTTGTTCAAAGGATTCAAGCAGCAAACCCCGTCCAAGCAGCACGTCCCAGTACTTGCCCGAAATCCTCATGAAAGGCACTCCGCTTATTGTGCTGCGGCAATCGAATATGATTCTGTCCATGGGGCCTGCCGGTTCATCCGATTCGCTAAAAAATCCGAGCGACGAGACGAGTTCGGCCAAGTGCGGGCTGTCTTCCCCCAGAAGCCCGGCGTATCCTTCTAGGAATTGGCCCAGGAGGTCGAATTCCTCTATAGCGGACGCTGCAAGCGCTCCGTACGCATAGAAAGCCGGTTCGCCAAGCAGGTGGTCGCGGTTCTGCAACAGGAAATCCATAACCTCGAAAAGCCTCTGCTTGTAATAGACGTCCTGCTCCATCTGCTCATTTGCCAGAGCCCACATGTTGCGGACCTGTCTCAACTGGTCTCCGGACATGCTTTCCGTCTCGTATTCATCGCCAACGGACAAATAGGCCGGCCTGTAATGCTCCAGGGGTTTGAACCCGAACCGGCCCGGCTTTTTCTCGTATGCCGAACCGAAGTACAACTGCATCTGCTGCGAGCCGGAATTGGAATGAATGGGCACATTGAGAGAACGAACAAAGTCCTACGTGCGATGCGCATCCGCCACGGTTTCCCCCGGAAGGCCGAAAATGGTAAAGAGTTCAGCCTCCATTCCAAGCGACAGGGCGGTTCGGACATGTTCCCGAACCTCTTCCAGTTGTATTCGCTTGTTGGTCTTGGCGAGAACCCCGGGACTCCCCGATTCCAATCCGAACGCCACCGTGTCCGCTCCTGCCCTTTTGAGCAGAGCAAGCAGGTGTGAGTTCACCAGATCCAATCTTGTCTGGAACCAGAACGGAGTGCCAATGCCACGCCTGATTTTTTCTTCCAAGAGTCTTTCGGTGCGGTCGCGGTCTTCGGTGAAATTGGGGTCCGCGAACCAGAATCGCTCGATCCCCTGCTGTGAGAGAAACCTCATTTCCTCGATGGTGCGCTCGATGGAGTGGTAACGCACCTTGCCTTTGCATATGCCCGGTGTGATGCAGAACAGGCAGACATGGGAACACCCACGGGAAGACAGCATGATGGCGGTATTCTTTCCCTCCAGGTTGAGAAGGCCGGACAGGTAGGGCGATGGGTACAGGTCCAGATTGTCAGGCGGTGTCGGACCCGGACCCGTGTTGAGGATGCCTCCCTCGCATTTGCATGTGATTCCGGCCACCGACGAAAGGGGAGCGCCGGCCGCAATAGCCCGAGCCATTTCCGCCATGACCAATTCGCCTTCCCCATGCACGAGAACGTCCACGTCCTCAAGTTCCTCCAAAGCATAGTAAGGCATTGGAATCACCTGCGGGCCGCCCAGCACGACTCTGATGTCCCGATGCCTGGATTTTATGTATCTGCACAGATACCGGATTCGATCCATGGTGCTCTGATAGGCTGTGAACCCGATCACGTGCGGCCTAATCCTGAGAATCCATTCCTCGAGGTTCTTTGGGCCCAGAGGCCTATCCTGAAGGTCGTCGAGGATCACCCCTTTAAATTGGCGATCATTGAGATGAGCAAGGATGTAACCCAGAGAAATGGGAATGCTTTCCGAAGACTCGAACCCCACGTCATGATTCACGTTTATGAATAGAAAGGTGGCTGCCGACTTTTCCAAGATAACAACTGCTCCCATCCGTAAGGGGAACGAGAGTCCCCGCTTGGATTCCAGTATAGTTAGGCGACTCCATAACCGCCCGTGATTGCCCATTGGGGGGGGCGGCGGGCCTTCAAACATACCACTAAACCCAGGCCGCTCACAACCTGTGTTGACGCGAGGCAGCCACGACTGATATACGTTTGTTCGAGTTCCCCTCCGAATGGATTGGGCCGGTCTGTCTCGCTCCGAATTCGCCAAACACGGCCGTGGCCGGGCGGGGAGTGGAGGTTTCTTCTGTAATGAAGCGTTTGTTTACAAAGAAAATCAAGAGCCCCTGGTACGGAATCGTCTGGATCATGATCTGGACCGCAGCACTCATTGGGTTGGTGGGTTCCGGTAAGTTCACATCCCAGGAGTGTGTGGGACTCTTTATAGTATGGGTGATTATGGTGGGAATAACCGTGTACCAGCTTGTTCTATACGTGAGGCTTCCGGACCGGGCACGGAAACAAGACCCCTCGCGGCTGACCGTTCCCGCGCTCAACGCTCCATGCCCCTGTGGCTCCGGCAAGAAGTACAAACGGTGCTGCGGCTCAGCCCAACGCTGACATTCGTACGGTCCTTCGGCTGGGCACACCTCATCAGGCCGGCTCGAAGCCTTGCCGTCCTGCTAGTCTCTCTTGGCCAGGAAAGATCTTGTCCCGAAGCCCGCGCCGAATCCACCGGCAAAGACGGCGAGCATTTTCAAGATGTCAGCGAGAAGGTCTTTGTTGGTGGGCGCAAGGTAGACGATTAAGAAGACGAGGAGCCCTACGAACAACAAGGCGTACCCCAGGTAGAACCATCTGTTGGTCCGTGTAAGGGAATACGAATTGACGTCGTCTTCATGCTAATAGTCCGGGAACTTGTCGATATGTTCCGGCGACAACTTGTCGAAAAGGGGATGAGAGCCGGGCGTTGCTCCTTGGCTGCGCATGATTTGCATTAAAAAAACCGCGCACGGGGGCGGGCGCAGACTTCACGAATTGCTGAAATTCGCTCTCGTCTTCGACTGTTGAAGGAAGACCGCTGCCCTCGTGCTTCACGTCTTCCTTTTCTTTGGATTCCAGCGAGTCCGGCGATTTGTCTCCGTTCAACCATGCCCTCCTTAATGTTGAAACCAATGCTTCAACAGCTTATTGCTCCATTTGGTCATCTTGGCATCGAGTTTCGATTCAAGAAGACACCCGACGTACCAAGCCAGCAATGATCCATAGAGGAAACGGAGTCCTTCGTCGGAAACTTGTTGGGTACGCTGATAAGTTTTCATCATGTCCAAAAGATCCTTAAATCCCGCTTTGTGGAAAGCTTCCAAGCTTGATTCCTCGGCATCTTCGGCCACGGAGTTTTGACCTGGCAATGTGCCCACAGTGAACTCTCTCATCAGCTCTCACCTTCCGGATTCAACCCGGCCGTTCCGTTCAAAACCCTTGTACGGATGAGCCAACCATGTTCCGCCCAAGATCATGACGAGTCAGGATCTCGGCATCTGTTGTCAACCACTGTCTATCCGTACATACAATGATCCCTTGCCATCCAAATGTCAAGCAATATCTGTAAGTTGGAGAGATCCGCACGGATTCGCCCGACTGCCTGCTGTGGTCCGAGCCGCCTTTTTCCCTTAGTACGAATTTACCACCGCAACCCGTCCTTGCAAGTTCAGAGATCATCTGGTAGGTTGACTGGACGCGTTCGGGGCTGTCGGCCCGCTGATTGACAGGCACCGCCACGGTCCGGCGAATCGCATCTCCAAGCGAGTGTCAAAAGGCTTGGCTTTTTCAGGAAGGGGGATCGGATGGCATCGGAATCGTTGAGTATCTTGACGACGCTTATCAGCGCGATTGTGGGTTTGGCCTTTTGGGTCGGCTTTATCTTCGTGTGTATTTTCGGCAGGATGCGATGGGCAGCATTCATGGCGCTTCTCGCACTGACCTTGTATCCGGTTTCCATTGCGTTGCTAATGCTCTTTGCCTACCCGCCCTCGATTCAGGCACAGATGAGGGTTTTGGCCTTGATACCGATGTTCGTCGGGGTCCTGTTCGTGGTTCTGGCGATCGCTGCGCCGTTCGTGGGGAAAAGGGTCAATCCTGTGCCGCCCTCGAAGCCTTTTTGGCTGCGCTGGCTGCTGCTTGCCGCAGCTATCGTGACTGTCTTCGCCGGCTTAATCGTCACATCGTTGGTCTCTTCCGGTGTTTTAGCTACGGACGGTCCAAGTGCTTTGGGCGTTTTTGTGAGCAACGTTGTTTTCGTTGCAGTGGCGTGTGTAATTCTTTTCTTCATGTCACGGATGAACAGCCCCATCCGGCCGAACGTGTTCAGGTGGGTAGCGTTCTTCTTTGCTTGGGGGTGGATCGCTCTGGGGACAATGTGGGCTTTCCTGTTGATGTTTATGCCCCCGTTTCAGATGAATCCGACCGCGTTGTTCTGTGCGGCGCTCATGGCGTTGTGCCAAGTTCCGCCTGCGTTGCTGATGATTCTGTTCACGAGGGAATATGTGGGCAAACCCGCGGGGCCTCCGACCTTTTCCCCGGAGACCGGGCCGGCGTGGCCCCAGACTGCGTAAGTCGAGTTTCGCTCGACGGAGCTGGCAGGCGCAGTGCCTAGCGGGCCTGAGAGATACGCGTGGCATGACATTTCATTATAATATTCGAGGAGTTGACAGGGATGTATAAGGTTGAACTCACAGGCTACGGCATCAAACTCGTCTTCGATGGGTTTATGAGAGAGGAAGAAATCGCCCGCTGGGCCGCCGAGTTCGAGGAGGCGGTCAGGACCTTGAAGGGGAATTGGGGCGTATTGGTGGACATGCGTACCCTGGCTCCGCTGCCACCCGAGTCCCAACAGAAAATGGTCGACATCCAGGCCTTGGCCCGGAAATCCGGAATGACTCGCAGTGTGGTTATTCTCAACGATTTCATTACCACGATGCAGTTCAAGCGACTGGCCAAGCAGAGCGGGATCTATGCCACCGAGCGGTACATAGACGCATCGAGCGTGGCCAACTGGGAACAGGTGGGCCTCAATTGGATAACCAAGGAGGTCGATCCGGACAAATAGGGCTGCCCGCTGCCGGGAATTCGAGGATGTTGGCGGCCGAGGCGAAAAACTGGACTTGACATGGTCCTCCATTTTCTGGTATTTGGTACAACTTCGTGAAACAATGGCGGTCAACATGGCAGACGGTAGGCGATGCTCTGCAGTTGGGCGCGTCCATTGTCTTCGCAATCATCATAGGCGCAGCCATCGGTTATTATTTAGATAAGTGGTTGAACACATTTCCGGTCCTCAGCATCATATTCTTCCTGTTGGGGATCGGAGCTGCGGCCCGGAATGTGTGGATCGCGGTGCGCAGGGAGTTGGAACGCGACAGGTCGAAGAAAGATCAATGAATTCCGAGAAGATTCGGTCCATTTGGTTCTTGCTCTCCGCCGGCCTCTTTCTTGCCGGCCTGGTGATCTCCCTGATCGCGGCGCCGGGCGGTTTCACTGTGGGGTTTGTGGGGGGTGGTGCTCTTGTCCTCGTCAATGCGATGCTTTCTGCGTGGAGGACCAAGAGAACCGATTTCCGGTCACGGGGCAAGGCCATGGTCTATGTGATCTTGGGCTTTTATGTGAGGTTGGCTCTCATGGGAGTCTGCCTCTATTATCTTATAGCGGTTGCCGGGGTACACCCTCTGGGGTTGGTAGCGGGGGTGTCGGTGATGCCCGCGGGACTCCTGGCGATGTTGGCGCTCATGTACTTAGCAAATAGAAGACCAAGGGAGGTCTAGCCTATGGCAGATATCCATCCACCAATGTTGACGGACGTCATATCGACTCCGCTTTACCACGCTCACGAGAGCTTTTGGCAGGCCTGGAAGATCGGCCACGCGGATCTGAACAATATTCTGAACACGTGGCTGGTGATGATACTGCTCATCGTTGCTGCCCTGCTGGTGAGAAGGAAACTGCAAACCGTTCCGCGGGGACTACAGAATTTCTGGGAGGTGACCCTCAGAACCCTTGAGGACCTTGTGGTGGAGACCATGGGGGAAAAGGGCCGACCGTATTTCATGCTGATCGCATCACTGGCCCTTTACATCCTGACATGCAACCTTATCGGGATCCTTCCTTGGTTTCAGTCCGCTACGAACAATCTGAACACCACTTTGTCTTTGGCCCTGGTGTCTTTCTTTATGACTCACTATGTGGGCATAAGGCTGCACGGGTTCCACTATGTGAAGCATTTCATGGGTCCGGTGCCTTGGCTGATACCGCTAATGCTGCCCATCGAGATCATCAGCCACCTCAGCCGAGTCTTGTCGTTGAGTTTCCGTCTTTTCGGGAACATAATGGGAGAGGATTTGGCCATCGTAATTCTGACCCTACTCGTTCCCTGGCTGGTTCCGCTGCCCATGATGGTACTGCAAGTGTTCACCTCTTTCATACAGACCCTCGTGTTCATCATGCTGACCATGATGTACATCGTCGGATCCCTTGAAGAGGCGCACTGATACACGATCAAAGGAGGTTTTCCGTCAATGAAGAAGCTTATTATTGGAGGACTCACCGTAATAGCGCTGTCCCTTCTGGCCTCGGTTGCTCTTGCGGCGGCTGAAGCCTGGTCTCCGGAACTGATCTCAACGGTCGCCAGGTACACCGTCTTGGCCGCCGGGTTGGCCATCGGGCTTGGCGCCATTGGAAGCGGTATCGGTATGGGAACTGCTATCGGCGGAGCTTGCGAAGGTACCTCCAGAAACCCTGAAGCAGGCGGTCGAATTCTTACAACCATGATCATCGGTCTGGCCATGATCGAGTCCCTAACCATCTATGCGCTCGTCATAGCTCTTCTCCTGCTCTTCGGTAGTCCGCCCTACATGTAGGATTTGGAGCAATCCACCGAACAACTCCCTTTCACCCGGCACAGGACGCGGTGAAAGGGAGTTTCGGCACGACCATCCAAATTCCCTTAGATTGACTTCGCCGGTGTTTTTGATACCATTGCCGTCTGAAAGGCACGTTGCGGGCTATTGATGCAACTCGTTTCCGCCGGGTGTAGGCTTTCCTGATTGCGCCAAGTTGCGACCGTCCTGGTGAAGTGTTATGTGATTTGTGACTTCTCGCTATGGAGGTTTCTTTGAATTCCGGTGAAAAAGTGAAACAGCCCAACTCGCTAAACGCAAGTGACAGTCACATAGATCGTCAGAAGAACCCTATGCGCGTGGAAAGCTACCAGGACCAGCAGCCGGCAGGTCCTCATCTTCGGAGGGGGCCTATTGCCGAGCGACCTGTCCCAAGAACCTTCGATCGAGAGCGTAAGAGAGTATATTCGTCGGGAAACGCCTCGGAAGACGAATGGGCGTCTACGAGGCCCCCAACCTCAGCAGAATACGCGAGATTTCAGGAAAGAATCATGAGCGGCCGGGTCAAGCTCTGTACCTACTGCGGGGGGATCATGATCAAATCCTCGCGAATGACGTTGTCTCCCATGTCGGGTTTCATGCTCATCCTTCTCGGGGGCATACTCATGGCAGGCTACGGATTGGCGACCAACTTCTACCAGACCCCGTGGTTTGCAAAGTTCCTGCTGCCGGCTCTATACTACATCGGTTCAATTTTTCTCGGCGTGGGAGTCCTCTTCTTCTTTATCAGAGAACGCGTATGGAAATGCGAGAGATGCGGCGAAGTCGGCAAGAGATGAACCACGGACAACACACCCTGGATTTTCATCGTTCGTTGTGCCGCAGTCGAGGCATTGGGGTTGGTATCGGCGGCACGAAGATCCGACGACCCACGCGGGGCGAAGGCAAATCAAAGTTGGGTCCAGGTTTAGGGCTGCTGAATCCGTTCCTCCAGGTAGCTCATGATTAGGGCTCTGGCAAGCGCGCTCTTGACCATGCCGAGCCACTCGATCTTCGGGTCTGGTTCGGCGCCGACAATTATTTCCGCTACGTCGCCGGATCGCAGCTTATTGTCGGGAGGCGCGTCCTTTCCGTTGACCCGTGCGCCGATGAATCTGTGGCCCAGATCCGCGCTCACGTGGTAAGCGAAATCAATGGGAGTGGACCCCTCGGGCAGGATCTTTCTCAGCCCTTTGGGGGTAAGCACGACGATTCTTTTGGTGTTCAGCTCTTTCCTGACCGAGTCGAGAAAATCTGCCCAATTTTCATAGTGTTGTTCCATGATGTATCTCGCGTCTTCCAAAGCCTGGGCATAGGATGACTCCAATTGCGAGTTGTTGTTGGGTGCACGGGCGATGATCCCCTTTTCCGCCCGGAGTTCCATCTCGTGGGTTCTGATTTGGATGAGGATTTGTCTTTGTTCCGGAGTGATAACCGTCGTATGGAGCGACTGATAACCGTTTGGTCTTGGCATGCTTATGTAATCTTTGAAAAGAGACTCGATATGCGGCCACCACGAATGGATAGTTCCGAGGCTTTTCCAACAGTCTGTTTCTTTCTGAACGAATATCTGAAATGCCGTGATATCGTATATTTGACCGAACTCCATTCCCGCCGATGTCATCCTTCTGTTGATACTGAACACAGGCTTTTCGCGCAGTCTGATCCTGAAGTTGAAGCCTTTCTTCTCCAGTTCCTGACGAAGCGCTTGCCGGAAGACGTCGTTGGAAGGCCTGGTTCTGGCCATGGCTTCAGCTTTGAGCGCCGCGAGTTCCAGGTACCTCTCGGGCTCCAGGTACCTGAAGGAGATGTCTTCCAACTTCTTCTGCATGATGTAAACGCCTAGCCTGGCGGCCATGGGAACGTAATAATCAAGGGTTTCCCTGGCGGTCCTCTCCTGCGATTCTATGGGCATCGCACGCAAGGTTTCCAGGTTGTTCAAGCGGTCGGCAAGTTTGATGATCAAGACACGGTAGTCCTTCGTGGCCGCGTGAATCATCTTTTGGAGATTCCGCGCCTTTCTTTCCTCCTTCGACTGAACCTCGATTTTGCTGAAATTTGTCAGCGAGTTCACCAGGAAAGCCACCTCCTTGCCGAAGCGGCGTTCAATATCGGCAAGGGTTCTGGGCGTGTCTTCCACCACGTCGTGCAGAAGCGCTGCTGCAATGGTTGCCGCGTCCATTTTGAGTTGGGCCAGGTTGAATGCCACGGCAAAGGGGTGCACCACAAAAGGCTTGCCGCTTCGCCGCCTCTGCCCGCGGTGAGCTTCAAGGGCATAGTTGCCCGCGTTGCGGATGAGATCCACATCCGCAGCACTCATATAAAGCTTCACCCGTTCAAGTATGATCTGCTGGAAAGTGGTGTCGGTCTTTCGGGGGCCATCCGTTCCTTTAAACTTGGAGCCTTTCCTCTTTCGGGGCGACATGACTCTTCCTCGTAGAATTGCCCTGTTTGCACTCAGGGTCTAATCACGCCTCGATCGGCAACCGTTGAGCGGGCAAGGAATGTTTTCGAGAGAGCACGGCCGGAATTCGTTCTCCGAAATATAAATTCGCAGTTCATCGACGAATGTGACATGTGAACCTTGTCCACCCATGATAGTCATGATAATGCGTGTTCTGCGGTTGTCCACGGTAGGCACGCGTTCGCCGGTCCGAAGGAGGGAGGAAGTCTCGCTCAGGGCCGTTCTCGGTACGTGATTGCGGTTCCGTGAATCCGTGGAGGTCCAACCATGCCCCTGTACGACGTCACATTGCCCCTCAGGGATGGGATGCCCGTGTTTCCGGGAGATCCTCCCTTCAAGATGGAGCCGGTGTTTCAGGTTGAAAAAGGTGACCGTTTCAACCTCTCCTTGATCACCATGGGCAGCCACGTAGGCACCCACGTGGATCCCCCCTCACACTATATCCACGGAGGCTCGACGGCTGACCTGATACCGTTGGAGACCCTTGTGGGGGACGGCATCATCCTGGACATGACCGGGAGAGACCGCATAGATAGCGACGCTCTTGAGAAATCCCACATGGGTCATCACACCAGAATCCTTTTCAAGACGGATAACTCGTTCAGGCTCACGGAGCAACACTTCCGAGAGGATTTCGTGCATCTGACTGCACACGGCGCTGAATATCTGACTGAAAAGCGCGTGATCCTTGTGGGGATCGACGGCATGTCCATCGAGCAATTCAACAGCCCGGGGGCTGTCGTTCACCGTGAGCTGTTGCGAGCGGGTGTGCTCATTCTTGAAGGTCTGAACCTTCTCGATGTTCCCCCGGGCCCGTGCGAGATTTTCTGCCTGCCTCTCAGGATTCAGGGCGGTGACGGAGCCCCGGCTCGGGTACTCGTCCGAATGTGAACCGGCGCAGCAATTGGCCCGGCAGCCGTCCTGTGTGCCCTGCGCTTTTCGTAGGGCTCAGATGAACGATAACATGAGAAATGCCGCGGAGGTAATCACGAAATACGCCACAAAGACAATAAGCAGCCAACCGACTATCTCGCGGAACTCGAGTTTTGTTACTGCCAACATGGCAACAGCCCAAAACGGATGGATCATGTCGGTCAGCATGTTTCCCCAGGCAAATGTGATGACCAACTTGGGAATGCTCACGTCAAGCTGCTGCGCAGCGGCGATCAGATTGGCTCCGGTCATGACCCATTCCCATGATCCCAGCGGCACAAGGTAGTTCAGCATCCCGGTGTACCAATAAGTGAGCAGAAGGAAAGTCCCCGGTGTTGTGATCCCCGTCAGGACCTTGGTCATCGCAGCCCCCAGACCGGTCAACTGTATCAGCCCGAAGATCCCCGCGTAAAAGGGGAACTGAACAATCACGCCCCACACGATTGAGCCCGCCTCCTTAGCTGCCTGGAGGAACGACCACGGCCTCCAATGGAGCAGCATGCCCGCGATGAGCAACAGCAGATTTGTGTTAGGCAGAACAATGGAATTGAAAAAGCCGTCCGATGCCGCTTGAATCCCGAGCCACGTCAGTCCTATGCATGCAGCGAATATGTTCAGCCCCGGCCATTGGTTGAGCCGCTGGGAAAAGGTCATCGCGCCGCCGGAAATATCCGAAGGCTCTACTGCGCGGAGCTTTGCCGTCGCGTCCGGCTTGATTCTGTACGTGTTCTCTTTCGGAGGGTGCATCCGAACCATCAGGGTCGTGACAGCGGCAACAACAATGATGGTCAGAAAGATATTCAACAGGGTGAACACCGTACTCGTCAATGGTATGGCTGTCTCGATCAACCCGGATGCCACAAACGGGTTTTGAGAAAAGCTCATTTCAAGAGGCGCTGAACCGGAAATTCCGGCATGCCAGGTACACCCCAAACCCAGATAGGCTGCTGCCACGAGGAGGCGGTAGTCAGTCCTGGGATTGGCCCGTATGAGAAAAAGGGCGAGTATTGAGCTTCCTATCAGGCTGAAACTCCAGTTTATCCATGCCGTTATCATGGAGAACAGACACATGGCCGCTATCGCCCCGCCTGGCCGCTCGGGATTGGGCAGGCTCGCGAGCTTTTCCAGAAGTCTTTTCACCGGCGGCGCGGACGCGAGCACATAGCCTGAAACAAGCAGCAAACAAATGTCCATGCCGAAATCCAGCAACAGCCAGATTCCGTTTCCCCAGGCCTGGAAACATCCTTTGACCGTAGTATTGCCCCAGATGAGGGCCATGACAAAGGCCACCGCAGTTAACGACCAGACTATCACCCAGGCGTCGGGAACCCACCGCTCAGTGAATCCTGTCACCCTGACGCCCAGATTGCTGAGAAAACCCGCTTCGGAAGCTCTGTGCTGTTCATCCATCGTCCTGCCCGCTTTCTGTGTTAACGCTTACTGTGGGATCAGGCCTTGTCACTAATAATACTAGTACACTCCGGCGGAAATACGACGCCATATTGGGCGGTGATGCCGCATGTCGTGAAAAACACGCCGAGAGCAGGATTTAGTGGGACGGGCATC
>DYLG01000128.1 GCA_020722215.1 Desulfomonile tiedjei | reverse complement strand
ATTGCCCGCACGAACTCGATCGGGGACGGACACCTCAGAAGGGGATCAGCCGAACCGACACCTCGGCACTGACTCTTCGTTGCTGCCACAGATCACGGACGCCCTCGCAGGTGTCCATTCCTTCAGGTGCTCCTGAAGCTCAGCAAAGCCTTCGGTGAGTTCCTTGATGAAGTCAGGGTTATGCCGATTATTGGCCAGAATCGCGTGCATGATTCCGTTGAAAAGGGCCATATCCGTAACCGAAGTTGAGTCGAACATGCATGTCCGCGTGGAGGGCCTGTTGAATCCGGCGCGGGTCAACTACTATCAGCTTCGCTCCTTTGAGCCTGGCTCGATACATCCGATGAGATATTAACGGATGGGCTTCAGTCATGTTGGAACCCACCACCAGAAGGCAGTCCGTGTCTTCGATCTCCGGGATCGCAGTCGTCATCGCTCCACTTCCGAATGCGGCGGCAAGACCTGCCACTGTAGGAACGTGTCAAAGCCGGGCGCAGTGATCGACGTTGTTTGTCCCGAAGCCTGCCCTGCAAAGTTTCGGCAGAAGGTAGTTGTCTTCGTTGGTACAGCGTGCGGAAACAAAGAACCCAACGCTGTCCCCTCCGAATTCGTCTTTGATTGCCTTGAGACGAGATGCCGAATAATCAAGCGCCTCGTCCCATGAAACTTCCTTGAGCTTTCCATTCTTGCGAATCAACGGGGTGGTCAGTCGTTGCGGACTATGGACGAATCCGTCGGCATTCCATCCCTTGATACACAGCTTGCCCTGATTGATGGGGGCTGTCTTCAGCGGCATGGTCCCGACGAGGCGACCGTCCACGACTTCAAGGAGCATCTGTCAGCCGCATCCACAAAAGGGACACGTGGTTTGTACGAAGCGATAATCCATGTCTTACGTTCTCCGACACTGACAATTGCCGTCCAGGTATCTAGGCCTGGTCATGGCGCTGAAGACATAACAGATGACGCTAGACTGTGGTTCAAGGAGCACGTCACGCAGGGCCTGAAACCGGCCACCTAGTGATCAGGACTGTCACGGTATCTGCCGGGTTCACCGGGTCCGTTTCCGGCGTGACCATGATCAAACCGTCTGTCGGCAGGTTGCACCGGTGCAATCCCGCACCCAGCTTAGTGGTCTATGGTGCAAATACGGTGGCGCATGAACCACTTGCGGAAATCGTTCATCGTCATTCCGGCGGAAGCCGGAACCCAGGTCTTCCGTCATTTCCTGGACCCCGGCTTTCGCCGGGGTGACGGCCGGCAATACGCGACCGTATTTATGCCATGGACCACTGAGGTTCCGCGCCGAAATAACAATGGGTTCCCAGGTAGGGCGGCTCTATGTGTCCGCCCGTTCCGGCGGTCCAGGCCGCGCTTCGGGGCAGGCCTTCTTGTCTGCCCCGACCATCCGGTCGACAGCCCTCTACAAGGTTTGTTTTGTGACAGGCCGTAATGAGGTTTCTCAAAGGACTCGAGGATAATCAAATCATTGTGTGCCGGCGCCCAAACGGGTCCGGGTAGCCCAGACGTCAGAACTCCGGGCCGCGAAGCGGCAAGAGGCCTCTTCTCCGGGGTCATGGGCCAAAGCCGATCTGCAAAGGCATCGGGATTGCCCGGTCAGACACCCTGTTCCTTCGGAACCCGGACGCGGTAGCGTCGGGGCTACCTCTCGTCTACTCAAACAACCACAACGGGCCCAGACAGGTCTCCTGGGCTCAGATCATACGGGAGATCAAAGGCATCCACGGCTCATACCGCAGTCCGGACGCGGTGAAATTCTTACTCAGGACTTTTTGAACAACCGGCATCGTGTTCGCATGAATCACAAGAGACGCAGAAGATCCTTTCCAGGTCCTTGTTCCGGTAATCAAAAGCCGGCCCGATCACGGCAAGGTCTGCGGCGCCGCACACCAGGCATTTTTTTGGAGTATCCTCCGGCTTGATCAGTATTTTGGCAAACTCTTTTCCACAATCATTACATCTGAACTTGAGCACGGGCATATCGGCCTCCTTCACCGGCTCTTGCCGACTAGTCTCCGTTATTGCCTTGTGAGCGGGCTTGGTCTGCGACGGCGGCTCTCTGTTGTCTTAGCACGGCCATGGCAACTTCGGCCCGGGCCGTGATCATGAGCCGCTTCAACCACTTGGGGTCTTCGTCGGCTATTTCCAGGTTTGCGGCGAATTGCAGCAGGGTGTCGTGGTCAGGCTTTCCGAGTTTTTCCCAGAGAGCGACGTTTATCAGTTCCCACGGTTGTACGCCTTCGCCAAGGGATTTTTCGATTGCCATGGCATAGAGATAGGGATTCATGGTGACCTTTGCCGAAATCAGCCCCTCGGGCCAGTTCTTCGAGGCCTGTGGCTTGGTCACGGAACATTGGGTCATTTCTCATCCTCCTCGGGCGATTGGTGTTCGCGGTCATTCTCTGAAGCTTATAGATGCGCATTGCTCGCAAAGGAAGCAAGACTGTGAGAAAAATGTCTCCGCAATGTTTGGCGAAAGCATACATCGGCAAGAGGTTCCCGATTCCCGTTGACAAGGTGCACTCGTTGTGGCACCCTTTTCTGAAGCCACAAGATATTGTGTTCGACTGCTGTGTTGGAGGCTGTCGCTCGTGTCACGACCCAATTCACAGATGAGTCTGCCGATCTGTGGGCCGGCGCAGAAAACGACCACCGCCGCGTCCCGGGTCGGGTCCAATGTGGAAGGATTTCGGGCTGGTGAGGCCATGCATATCGAGGCGCCCGAGATCCTGTTGTACCATGAGGACTGCTTCGAGGGAATAAGGACAAGGGTCGAGGCAGGATCCGTGGACGTGGTTGTCACGTCGCCGCCGTACAACATAGGCGTGGCTTACACGGCGTATGACGACACCGTGCCTCGGTCGCGTTATCTCAAATGGATGCGGGAATGGGCCGGGCTTGTCCGAAGGGTGCTTAAGCCCGACGGTTCGTTGTTTCTCAACATCGGGTGCAAGCCGTCCGATCCGTGGGTGCCGTTCGAGGTGGCAATGGAACTGCGTCATGTGCTCACCCTGCAGAACGTCATTCACTGGATCAAGTCCATTTACGTGGAGAATGTGAGCTACAACGAGCAGACATCGCTCAATGTGGGCCACTATAAGCCTATCAACAGCAAGCGATTTCTCAACGACGCGCACGAGTACATATTTCATTTCACACTGGACGGCACGGTTGAGCTTGATCGGTTGGCAATCGGAGCGCCATACAAAGACGATTCCAACGTGACTCGCTGGAAGGGCGCGGGAAACGGGCTTCACTGCCGGGGCAACAACTGGTTCATTCCATATTCCACGATTCAACGGCGTTCGTCGGATCGTCCGCACCCGGCGAGTTTTCCGCCGGAGCTTGCGGAGATGTGCATCAAGCTTCACGGAGTGGATCGGGTGGGGCTCGTTATGGATCCGTTCGTTGGAATAGGGAACACGGCAGTCGCGTGTGCACGGCTCGGAGTGCCGCTGATCGGATTCGAGATTGACGAAGGCTATCTGGAAACGGCCAAGAAGCGGCTCCAGAGAAGGGTAGGGCGGTCTTTTGCCGGACAAGGGGACCAGGCGCAAGTCGTGGCCAATCCAGGGCCTTGAGCAGGACCCACGGATGTTATCCGCAAGGGCTCTACAGGACACGTTGAACAGGACTCCAACCGAGAAATGACTTGACTCACCGGCGGAGGTGCAATACAAGTCAAGTCTCGAAAAGAACGGACAGAATCCACGCCGGAGTCATGGAACCCCGGGTCAGCGAGCCCGTTGGCCCGAGGATGGGCAGATCCGGGCGACTGATAGGAAGCGGAACGGAGCGGAACGGCCCGGGCGGCCTCTCCTGAGGGCGTTCGGAACAGCGCCTCTTTTCGAAAGACATGTGCAGAGACGGTGTCGCCGTTTCGAGGTTAGGATTACAGGCATTGCCGATGGAGGACAGGACTTACAAAGCGCTCGAAGTAGCGCGAATGCTGCGTATCGACAAGGACCGCCTCCTGGAATTTGAGAGAGAAGGGAGAATTCCCCCGCCCGCGAGAGATGAACAGGGGAATAGGGTCTACACGAGTGTGGACGTAGAACGATTGAGGCAAATTGTCGGAGTCAAATCGTTGCCTGGGTCGTCCTCCACGGTCGTAGCGGTCTTCAATATGAAAGGAGGAGTGGGGAAGAGCACCGTTGCGGCCAACCTCGCCTGGATCATTGCTCAAGGCGGCTATCGCACCCTGGCCATCGACGCGGACCCTCAAGGACACATGACCACGTCTTTCGGGCGGGAACCTTCCGACTTCAAACTCACCGTGCAGCAACTACTCGTGCCGGGTGCGGACAGGCAGATCGTGCCGGTCTCGGAGATACTCAGCGAGGTCACGCCCAATCTGCATCTTGTACCGGCCAATCTGTCCATGTGCTCCATGAATCTGATGCTGTTCCAGCAACCCGAGAGAGAGTACCGGTTGCGCCGGGGCCTGGAGGACATTCGGCGGCAACGGATCTATGACCTGGTGGTGATTGATTCTCCCCCTTCCTACGATCTGACGAGCCTGAACATCCTGCTTGCCTGCGACATGCTCATCGCTCCGGTGAAACTGGACGGAAACTCGTTCTATGGTCTTCAGTATCTATTTGACACCATAGGCGATCTTCAACGGACCTATCGCTACGAAATCCCCGTGATATCCGTTGTAGCCAACCACTACAATCACAGCTTCTCAGTGTCTCGTCAGATCATGAGCGGGCTGCACGAGCACTACGGGCCATACTTGGCCCAAACGGTGATTCGACAGGACGTCAATTTCGACAAAGCC
This sequence comes from Desulfomonile tiedjei, assembly GCA_020722215.1. Classification (GTDB taxonomy): domain Bacteria; phylum Desulfobacterota; class Desulfomonilia; order Desulfomonilales; family Desulfomonilaceae; genus DYLG01. The sequence continues at coordinate 7,235 of DYLG01000128.1, read as the reverse complement.
AATGCCTTGCGCCAGCCAATATCGGTGCTTGCTCCTTCGTGCAAGGGCAGCAGGGACATGGCGAGTCTTGCCCGAGAGATAATGGCAGTCGTCATGGCGTCCGGGCATTCCAGGGAAGATCTGTCTTCATGAGCAAGCCGAAACCGGATTACACCAAGTTCATGAGAGGGCCGGAGCTGATGCGCGCGCAGCCGGTCGAGACTTCCGGGGAGCAGTTTGATCCGGAGCTGATGGAAAACGAGGGCCTCAACCCGGCTGCATCGGACCACAGACAGGAGCGACTTCCCATACATGCGCCACTGCCACTGAAACGGCCGGAGGTGGTGGAGCTTCCCTCAAGCGCTGGTTGCCCGGCCGCTCCTCCAGCCGAGCCAGTGATTGCCACGGTACGGGCTGGCCGGGCTGCGCAGGCCGTGCCGGCGCTTTATCTTGGTCCCGAGCCTGTTCCGGTCCCTGTGATTCCTCTGTCCTTCATCGTAATACTGATTGTTCTTGCCGCGATAGCGATCGGATAGTTTTGCGCAGCGACGCCCGAGCGCTCTGCGTCGGGGGCCTTAGCCGCCCGACGCGGGTATGTGAGGGGTCTTGCTGCGGCTGAATCTAGCCGGGGCCGGTTTGGGCGCGGAGTTCTTGGTCGCGTGGAGTGCCTTATGGTAAACCAGTCGAGTATCCCGGAACTGATCCGGACTGCCAAGGACCACGATGAGGAGAACACTGCCCCGGGGCGTGAACTTGGAAGCCAGACAATGACCGGCTCGGACCGTGAAGCCCGTTTTCCCTCCCTGAACGGGCAGGCTGTCCGTGAGCAGCTTGTTGGTGTTTTTCACTTCGTAGCCTTGTTTGGAGAGCGTGCTTGCCAGCCTGTAATGTCTTTTCAGACATATGGCCCGAATGGTCTTGTTCTCAAAGGCGATACGGGCGATGCGCGCCATTTCTCTGGCGGTGGAAACGTTTGATCTGACTTGGACGACTTTTTTCCCGTCCTTCTTGGTCACAATTTTTTCATCAAGCCCGCTCGGGGTATGGAATACGGTCTGCTGAACGCCCATGGAGCGTGCCTTTCGATTCATGGCCCCGATGAAAGCCTTGCGGCCTCCGGGGTACGCTGCCGCGAGGGTTTCAGCGCAGTCATTGGCGGATGCGATGAGCAATCCGTGCAAGAGGTCACTCACGGATACCATGTCTCCGGGTTTGAGGTCCGCTATGGACTTCGGCACTTTGCGGATCTGTTCCGGGACACGCACCTTCCTGTGGAGCGGCATCTTCTCAAGGACCACCATTGCGGTCACCAGTTTGGTCAGGCTGGCGATGGGCAACTGTTGGTCCGGGTTGTGCGCGACCAGGGTCTTTTGGCTGGTCAGATTCACGCAATACACGGCTTTGGCCTGTACACCTTGCCTCACTTCTGCTGTTCGTTTCTTGACGGGGGCGTTCCGGGGAGTTTTGTCCTCGGGCTTGGACTTTGCTTTGGGCTTTTCCGGAGTGGCTTTTCGGGCGACCTGGCCCCCCGAATCGCGGGCGTGGGCCTTCGCAAACGAGGCCGAGCCGACAAGGCCAAACACAGCTATGGCAGCGAGAGCCAGGACTATGCGGGATCGAATTGAAGCTTGGGGGCCACGCATGGGTGGGCAAAGAGACACGGCCATCCTATTGTACCTTTTTACTTTGTCAATCTAATTGCTTAATAGGATGTTCTATAGCACAGTTCGATGAATTATAAAAGGTGTTTTTGTTATCCATTGTAAGCATTGAGTTTATCCGGCAATGAGCGCAAGAACGAATATACTTTGGGATTGGCAGCAAATAAGGTCGGCATTTATGGTAGGGGCGGACCTATGTGTCCGCTCTCTTCGGCCGTACCGGCCCGCTTTTGGGGCAGAGACGCGGGTCCGCCCCTACCGGCGCGTCTGCAGCCGCTTGCATCGTTTCTTCTGACAGACCCTTGGTGGTCCGAGTCTTGCTTTGTGTTTCAAATCTCGCATGTTACAGATCCCGCTGGACATTCTCTTCCCGGCACGAAAAGAGATCGAACTCACTAATGAGGAAGTGGAGCGGATCATGCTACCATAGGGCGGTCCTGATCCAATACAAGTCAGCGACGAGGTGCATCCCGATGATCCGAGCGAAAGTGTGGTTCAGATGCGCAGCAATGCACGATCCTGTCATGCCGATCCTGGTCAAGCCTGCGGTGATCGGTTGGAAGGGCAAGAACCGCATCATTGATCTCACCATTGAACGTGAGTTTTCCGGGCCGGAACTGGTTCAGAGGATGAAGGGCTGGATCACTGTAGATCCCCGTAGGGCGATTGAAATCTTTGAGAAATATGGGAGACTGAAATGCTTCGATACCGGAGAACTGGTTGTTGAAGTGGAAGACCCCGCCGATCTCGACACCCTCCGGAGGGAAATAAGCGAGGCATTTGGAGATCAGTGCGATGTGGAACGCATTGCGAAGGGCTCATGACTAAGGCTCTGCCCGGACGGCGCCTGTGTCCCGGTCAAGAGGACAACGTGCAGTGATTGGGGGACTCAATGGGTGCGCGCCCCGGCACGTTCATGCACCACCATGATTCGGAAGAGGTTTACTGCGGACCCGCAGCGAAACAAGTATTCCAGGATATTCGTGGGTTCGCATGCCGGCGCCTGGCCGGTGGGAGTAGGGGTGACCGGCCGGTCGCCCCTTCTGCGGGCCCGAAGAGGAAATGGACTTCGGTGCTATTTCTTGTACCACGCGGTCTCCGGAGTGGGCTTCTTCTTGCGAACTTCCTGCTTGTACGCTTTGACGCTCAGATCGGACTTCAGCCATTCCAGCGCAGCCTTGACCACCAGATCGGTCTGAGGGTCCACCTTGGCCTTGAGGAGCTTCTTCTTGCGTTCCTTTTCGGCTTTTTTGCCCCCGGACGCCTCTTCTTCCTCGGTCTGTTTGTCCAAAGCTTCCTTCAGGTCGTCGTCAGGTTCGATCCCTTTCTCCTGGATGTTGCGGCCATGGGGCGTGTAGTAGTAGGCCGTAGTTAGTCTGAGTCCCGATCCGTTCTCAAGCGGAATGATCGTCTGGACTGACGCCTTTCCGAACGACTTGGTGCCGAAGATTACGGCCCGATTGTGGTCCTGCATGGCGCCTGCAACGATCTCCGACGCACTGGCACTGCCTCCGTTGATCAGCACAGCGATCTTGAAGGTATAGTGTTTGCCTCGCGACTTCGCGGAAAATGGCATGCGCTGATTCTGGTGTCTTCCGTCGGTGTAGACTATCATGCCCTTGTCGACGAAGAGCTGAGAGACTTTGACCGCCTGGTCCAGCAGACCTCCGGGATTGTTTCGCAGGTCGATAATCAGCCCCTTGATACTGTTGTTTCCGCCGAACTTGTCGATGGCTTTGATCAGGTCTTTCTCGGTGCTTTCCTGAAAATTCACGATGCGTATGTAAGGATAACCCGGCTCAAGAGGTTCGCTCTTTATGGAATTCACGTGAATGAGCGCCCGGGTAACGACAAAGTCCTTGAACTTGCGAAACCCTTCTCGCATGATCGTGAGGGTGACCTTAGTACCCGGCTGTCCTCTCATTTTCTTGACGGCCTTGATAAGCGTGATGTTCTTGGTGGATTCGCCGTCAATCTTGATAATCTTGTCACCCGCCTCCAGCCCTGCTTTGTATGCCGGCGTGTCCTCTATGGGGGATACGATGGTCAGTACTCCGTTGTCTAAGGTTATCTCAATCCCCAGTCCCCCAAACTCCCCCTTGGTCTCCACCTGGAGTTCCTTGAACAGCTCGGGGGTGAGGTAGGACGAGTGCGCGTCCAATGATTGGAGCATTCCGTTTATTGCTCCCTCGATGAGTTCCTTGTCGGTCACTTCCTTGACGTAATTCTTCTGGACGATGCCCATTACTTCTCTAAACAATCGCAATCGCTGGTAATCCGGTGACTTGCCTTGAGCCTCTTCCGCCGTCAGGGGATTCGGCTGGAGGCCCACCAGGAGAATCACTATCAGCAGTATTGAGACCCTTGCTGCTCTGGTTATCGACATGGGATGTCCTCCCGTGGACTTGTTTAGGGGTCTGATCAAAAGGCCGCCTTCATCAAAGACGACAATGCTATCATAGCATTTCTGCTGTAACAAGCGAAGATGCTACCGAAAGGAAGAAAAATGGAAACAACCGTGTACAAGGTCGATCCGCGGATGATCCCTCCGGTGGTCATCGCGATGGCGGCAGGGGTCGTCCTGCTCGGCCTGGAAGGATTCTCCGGCAGAGGGTTGGTCCTCCTGCTAATCCTCCTCCCGTTCTTGTACCTCGGCGCAGAAATCCTCGCAAGACGGATAACCCTGGATCCCGACGGAATCACCATCTCAAAATTTCTCAGAACCCTGAGAATACCATGGAGCGAGGTGCAGGCCCTGGACGCACTGAAAACCGGCCACAAGCTCTTCGTGATCATTCACGCAGAGAAAGGGAGGCCGGTGTTTTTGACCAACACGATTCAGCCCTTTGACGACCTGGCGGGAAGACTCCTCCGGATGGCGCCGCGGGAGAAAATTTCCGAGGGGGTTGCCGAAGCCCTGGCAGCCCCGCCGACCAAGCACGGTCCCAGGATCCAGGCTTGGCTGGCCTGTGCAGTGCTCACGGGAATCGTTGTGGGGAGACTCCTTGGATACGGTTGAGAAAAATCCCGGGAGGCAACCGGCTCCGAGTCGGCATGAGGGCCTTTCCCCCCGTGAGTGAAAGGCCGATTCCCATCCGCAAAAAAGCTTGACACGATGAAGATGGAGAGTTAACGTCCGCCCGATTCATGTCCTCTATGGAGCCGGCAATGAGAATCATTCCTCTCGCAAGCGGAAGCTCCGGAAATTCCTTCCTTGTTCAGGCGAACGGCAGCTCGGTGCTGGTTGACGCGGGGCTCACCGCAAAGAAGATCCGCGAGAGGATGGAAACAGCGGGCGTGGACCCGGGGAATCTTGCGGGAATCATCGTTTCTCACGGCCATTCCGACCATGTCAAGGGCGTCGGGGTGCTATCGCGCAAGTTCAAGATCCCCGTCTGGATGAACCGGGGTACATGGCAAGTGGTGCAAGACTCGGTGGGGGAGCTGCACGGGCTGGAATTTTTTCAAACCGGCCGCATCTTCCAGGCGGGTGGGTTCAAGATACATCCGTTTTCTGTGCCGCACGACTGCGCTGACCCCGTGGGATTCCGAATCGTCAAAGGAGTCTGCGGCGTCGGAATCGCCACGGATCTCGGCGTGGCCACAGGACTCATTGCCAATGTTCTTACGGGCCTGCAAGTCGTTGTCCTCGAAAGCAATCACGACCCGAAAATGCTCAGGGACGGTCCTTATCCCTGGGAGCTCAAGCAGCGCGTTCAGGGCCGTCTCGGGCATCTTTCGAATCCCGAAAGCGCGAAGCTGCTCCAACGGATCGTGTCCGACGAACTCCAGGCAGTCATTCTTGCCCACGTGTCCGAGACCAACAACCTCCCCGAACTGGCCCTGGATTGCTGCCGCTCTTCTCTTCAGGAATTCCTCCGAAACAGGGGGGAGATTCACTGCGCGTCCCAACACGAAGTGGGGCCTGTGATCGAGTGGTAGATCCAGCCTTTGTTCACCTTGATTCAGAGCATTCGCCGGACGTCGAACTGATGATCTGCCCGCGTTCCATCGGCTCACATCAGGAGCGCCGGAGAATAAACACGTTTGCAGGGGGATCTCACGCGTGGCCACTCACCAGGTTCCGCTCAAAACCGCTATCGGGGCTTTTCAATTCGGTCCAGCCATTCCGTGAGGGCCGACTCGTCCTGAAAATCCAGCAGGTCTTCTCCGAGTCTTTCCAATTGTTCGAGGGTCAAATGCCGGATACGCTCCTCAAGGGCAGTATCGAGGCGACCAAACTTGCGCCTGAGCAGACGAATGGTCAGGGACGAGGTAGCGTCCTTCATTCCCTCCTTCATTCCCTCCTTCATTCCCTGCTTCAGGCCTTGCTTCAGGCCTTGAGCCATCCCTTGAGCCAGCCATTCCAGCTTATGTTCCTCGACTAATTGTTCCGTCCATCTGTCCATGAGCATCTCTCCTGTCTCGGGAAAAGTGTCCTGTACGGCTTCACGACAGTCGTCCATTGTCACAGTTGCGGACGCGGCGCCAAGGTACCGCAACACGGTTTCCACAAATTCGAGTGCAGTCTGGTCGCTCATGGCGCGCAGGAGCCCAAAGATATCCTTAAGTCGCTGCGGCAAGTCCCGACTGTAAATGTGCTTGAGCAGGAGCAGCGCCACTTGCGCCAACGCGCCGAGCTTGATTTCCTCATCGGCATAAGCCGACAGGTCACACAGGTGGTAGGTGAAATCCAACAAACTTGTTCTTAGAGTCTTCGGCGCCCCGTACAGAGAAGCGAAGTTCAGAGGGGCCCTCCACAGGGCACTTCCATGGTACAACACTACCGGGATCACGGCCGGCAAGTGACCGGTGGCTTGCTTCTGGACATGCTCCCAAATTCGGATCATGTACTTCAGGAGTTGAAACGCCACGTCCGCGGCAGGATAGCTCTTATGCTCAAACACAATATAGATGAAGCCCGGCTCTCCGCCTTTGAAGTCTACTTGATAGAGCAAGTCGGAAAAATACGCCTTGAGGTTCGCATCGATGAATGAGTCCTTGCTCAATTGAAAAGTGCCAGGCTGCAACAGATCCGCCACGTCGGGAGGAAGGTAGTGGACGAGGAAATCCTCTGCCACGTCAGGTCGTGAAAAAACCTCCTTGAAGAACCGGTCGTGTGGATTGGGTATGTCCGGCATAAAAGCCCACCGCGTCTTCTCGTACTACCTCTCCGAATATAGCATCGACCGGAGCTACTGGGAAGGTTCCGCCTCAATGCATTTTGCTGCGTGATCTCGATGATTCCCCTGCGCGTCATGCAGTGGAAAGTTGCTGAAAAAGGCTACATGACCCCCGGAGTCCTGAAAGAGGAATCCTCCGACAACCGGGAAGTGGTCATGGTGTATAGCCCCACAGGGGCAAGAAGGAAGATGACAAATCGCTGCGGCCTCCAAGACGAACTCCGGAACGTTTTCAAACTCAAGGACATAGAACGCCGGTTGGCACTACACTAAACGGCTACTTTCTTCCATCTTATCATGGGGGTAGTAATCCGCTTGGAAAACTCCGGCTAAAGCTATTTCCTCGCGATTCCTCATGACTGGTGGCTCTGAGCGGCGAGTGCGGCGGGATGGTCCGCCTCGGACCTCGGCT
>DYLG01000127.1 GCA_020722215.1 Desulfomonile tiedjei | reverse complement strand
GCGGCGCCGTCGGATGCGGTGAGCGCGGACCCGACCTGGGTCCAGGTCGTTCCCTGCAAATGGAAAACATAGGCCGAGCCCTGGTCCACGTTGGTCCCTACGTTATTGCCGCTTGCCCCAACGATGGCGTTGGCGCCATCGATCGACACGGAGCACCCGAACCAATCAGATTCGGCCCCATCGGATGCCTTGACCTTGGCCTGCTGTGTCCACGCGCTGCCGTCCCAATGAAAGATGTACGCAGAACCGGAGTCAGACCCCAGGTCGTCATCATTGGGAGACCCAACGATTGCGTAGTCACCGGAAATGGAAACGGAATCTCCGAACTTATCGCTCGCTGCGGCGTCGGATGCCTTGAGTTTCGTCTCCGTCCACGTGCTGCCATCCCTATGAAAGATGTACGCTGCGCCGGAGTCCTCAGGGCCATCATTGTCCAGAGCGCCCACGATGACGTTGTCACCCGAGATGGAGACGGAAAATCCGAAATAATCTTGGTAAGCGTAGTCGGATGCCGTGAGCCTGGCCTGCTGCGTCCACGCGCTGCCATCCCGATGAAAAATGTACGCTGCGCCGCACCAATAGCCCTCCCCAGCGCCAAAATAGCCCTGGGCCCCAATGATGGCGTAGTCTCCATCGATCGACACCGAACTCCCGAACTCATAGCCGGCGCCGCCGCCGGATGCCTTGAGCTTGCTCTCCTGCGTCCACGTGCTTCCGTCCCAATGAAAGATATACGCTGCGCCGGCACAGTCGCCCTGGTCGTCGTCGCCGTAGGCTCCAACGATCGCGTAATCCCCATCGATTGCCACGGAGTGACCGAACTCATCGTTTGCCTGGCCGTCGGAAGCGTCAATCTTCGTCTCCGCTGCCAGGATGCCATCGAACAGAGCGAGACCCTGTGGTGCAAAGTACGTGGCGGCCGCGTCCACCTGGTCGGTCTCCAGGATCCAGTCCCCGCCGTACGACGCGTTCCCCGTGGGGTCATCCGATGCAGCTACATTGTGACCGGAAACGTTCTCCAGGAGTGAGACCAGCAGCATACCGCTATCAGTGGACGCCAGATCGCACGCAAGAATGTCTATGCGCCCTCCTTCGGAGACCATACTTCCCACACTCGTCCAGAAGGCGGAAACATCGGCATCGCCGAGCAACGTGCCCAGGCTGACCGTGTGGCCGCCGACCAGGTGGAACTGTCCCGCTCCGAGGTCATGCGTGGCAAACGCGATGCTCGATGCCTTGCTGCCGTCCAGAGCGGTCTCGATTTCCGACAGAAGCGTGTCGAGTGTGTCGTTGGAACCGTCGTACACGACGGTGATCACTCCGTCCTGAGCCGCGGCCGCCAGGTCCTCATGATCGGCAATGCCGGAATTGATCACAAGCACGCGCACGTCTTCCTGTGCATTGCCTGCGCCGTCATCCGCCCCTGCTTGAACATCCACGCCTTGATCAGAGGCGATAATGAGGCCCGAGTCCTCGCTGAAAACCTGATCAAGGGTCTCGTTCATCGGCTCGGGAGAATCGGGACCTTCACCGCCGGCCTGCGCGTCGGCCGCGGCCTGTTGGTCAATGTCCTGGTCTTGGTTGTGATCCTGCTCGGGATTCGGGTTCACGGACGCGTCGAGGACGATCCGTGCTTCAAGCTGCTGAAGCAGCATCTGTACTCCCGAGGTCCTCATGTTTGGCCTGAGACGTGGATACCGCATGGTCTCCCACCCCAAACGTTACGTTTCTGCGTGCTGACAGCACGCCGCTCTAAAGGGCAATTTGTATGCCGGGGCGAACCTCGGCATTACAAGTGGTTGGTTTTCTTAGTACTATACTGATATTACTCTGCATGGAGTGCCAAAACTCCAAGATTCATTTTCCCCCGGATTTGTGTGAAATTTACACGCTACAACCCGATTCTGGGCTAACCCAACGGAATCATTAGTTGTGCTATGGGCGGATTTGGCGCATTTGCGAAAATTCGCGTGGAAAAATTCCACCCGACACTGCCAGTGCCTGATTGGACTGAGGTAACAGTTCACCGGGGAGAGTCCTTCTTCGACAACGCAGCGTCAGGCCGCAACCAAAACCAATCGACCACAAAGACACAAGAAACTGGAATCTTTATTCTACTCCGTTCCGCCGATACTATCGATTATTTTTCCGGGCGCGCTACGGCACTCGAAGGTCCGGATTGCCAGGGGATTGTCAGGAAATGAGGTGGGCATTCATGGTACGACGCTGACCCATGTGTCCGTCGCCTGCGGCGCTGCCGGCCCCGCTTTGGGGCAGACACCCAGGTCTGCCCCTACCGTACTTTCGGCGGCTGTTTGCATCGTTTATTTCGTGACAGACCCTGGCCCAGGGGGCCTGTGCCTGTCATTATACATGGGCCCAGGGGAAGCGCAGATCCGATTGCAGTCCCGCAGGGTGCGGTGAGTGACGGGAACGCAGCGGCCGCAATCATACCCGTCGCGTCCCGCGTGCCGCGGGATTCGCCTTGTCGGGGCGCAGCCCCCGGGGATGTGGGTCGCCGAGAAGGCCGGGGGAGCCCGTTTCACCGGCAACAGTTCGATCGAGGTCGAAGAGATTGACGCACCTACCTGTTTTTCTAGGAAATCCGTATAACATTGTGGAATTGTTGACCCACAAAAAATTGCCCATTGATTTCCGACGCCTAAGATGCTGTCACCGGGTCGCTGAAATTTTCACCTTGACACACAATATGTAGTGGCGATAAAGGTGCGTTCCACAAGATGATCCATTTGCGGTGGCGGATCATCGCAGCGTTTCTTCCCCCGATTCCAAGGGGTTCAGGTAGTATTATAGAATAACATTCACAAACCGCGACAACTGATCGGAATTGGAGTAATTCTATCACAACCGGGGCGGACCGGCGTTTCACCTCCTGATTTGGAGCGAATACGGGGAGATTGCTATGCCAAGCGTTACAATGATCCGACATCACCAGGACAATCAGCCAGTTAACCAGGACACCACCGATATGGCCCTCTTCGTAAGGACCTCCGGAGAAGCCATGGACGGCTGGGACCGGGGTAAAATAGTGGACGCTCTCCTGCGGGAAACGTTCATAGACGAAGGCACTGCCGAAGAAATCAGCCTGGAGGTGGAGAACAACATCAGGAGCAGCGGGATCAAGATCATCACCGCGCCCCTGATCCGTGAAATGGTCAACGCGAAACTTCTGGAAAGGGGATTGGAATCCGAGAGACGTATGCATACGCGTCTCGGTGTTCCTCTGTATGACGTGGACCAACTGATAACCCGACCCAACAAGGAGAACGCCAACGTTCCCCACGGGCCGGAAGCCACGAACCTCACTCTTGCGGAGAACATCAAGAAGGAATACGCGCTTCTCAACGTGTTCAGTCAGGATGTGGGGGATGCCCACATGAAAGGCGACATTCACCTGCACGACCTGGGGTTCATCGACAGGCCGTACTGTTCCGGCCAGTCGCTGGAATACATCAAGAAGTTCGGCCTCAATCTGCCCAATTCCCTTGCCATGGCCAAGCCGGCCAAGCATCCGGAAGTTCTTCTCGCGCACATGGTGAAATTTGCCGCTGCACTTCAGAGCCATTTCGCAGGCGCCATCGGATGGGACGCGGTGAATCTGTTCTTTGCGCCGTATCTGCGAGGTCTTCCCCAGGGAGAAATCCGGCAACTGGCTCAGATGCTCATTTTCGAGTTTTCCCAGCAGGCGGTGGCAAGAGGCGGACAGGCGATCTTCACGGACATCAATCTGTACTGGGAAATCCCTAAGCATTTCGAGAACGTTCCCGCGATCGGACCCGGCGGTGAGTTCACGGGCCATACCTATGCGGACTATCTGCCTGAGGCCCAGAATTTCGTGTGGACGCTCTTCGATATATACCACGAGGGCGACGGCACGGGCAGGCCCTTCTTTTTCCCCAAGCCGCTCATCCACATCACTGAGAAGTTCTTCCGTACCGAAGGCCATGAGAAATTCCTTCATCATATATGCGACGTGGCATCGGAGAAGGGCAACACCTATTTCGTGTTTGATCGGGGCGACACCGCGAAGATATCCGAATGCTGCCGGCTTTCTTTCAAGCTTGAGAAGAGTGATCTGGACGACGCGGTCCATCCGTGGAAGATGCGCTATTCGGCAATGCAGAACGTCACGATCAACCTGCCGAGAATCGCTTACGAGGCGAAAGGCGACGACACGAAGCTTTTCTCGATCCTCACCGAAAGGATCAACCTTGCCGCTGAAGCGCACGTGGAGAAGAAACGCTTCATCGAGCGCCTACTTGCCCTGGGAGAAACAGGTCCGCTGGCTCTGCTGACCATGGATCGGGACGGGGAGCCGTACCTGCGCATGCACAGGGTGACGTACCTTGTGGGCATGGTGGGCCTCAACGAGATGGTGCAGTACCACACGGGCGAGCAACTCCACGAGAGCGACGATGCGATCAAATTCGGGCTCAAGGTGATAGCCCACATGAACCTCGTTTCAAAGCGCCTGGGTAAGAAGCACAACATGAGATTCGTACTTGAGCAGACGCCCGCGGAGAGCACTGCTTACAGATTCGCCAAGCTGGACATGAAGGACTTCCCCCAGGCTCAGAAGGTCGTCAAAGGCAATCTCAACCTGGACGAGATCTACTACACCAATTCCACCCTGTTCAATGTGGGCGCGCCGATCGACGCCATCGAACGGGTAAAGAAGGAAGGCCTCTTCCATCCGTTGATCGAAGCGGGTTCGTTGACTCACGTGTGGCTCGGCGAAAGCAGGCCGTCCCCCGAATCGGTGGCAAACTTTGTAGTCAAGACGTTCAGACAAAGCCAGAACGACCAGACGGCATTCTCCCCCGAGCTGACCGCGTGCACCAACTGTGGCCGGACGAGTCGGGGCCTGAACGACCTGTGTCCGTACTGCAGCTCGGACGAGGTGGAGCAGATTACCAGGATCACCGGGTACTTCACCAAGGTGTCGAGCTGGAACAAAGGAAAGGTGGGTGAACTCAAGGATCGCTTCAGGGTGGAATCGCTGGTGAAGCCGTGAATGATTCCGGAGGGCCTCGCGCCCCGCAGGGGCGCACCCTGAGTAGCCGTGGGCTGAAGCCCACGGCTACTCAGAGTATGCCCCTCCGGGGCATCCGGTCCGGTTGCATTGTGGAGGTGGATCAACCGGCATACGCCGCCCAATTTGTAACGTGGCGTGATCAGCGGGCGCTGGTCCGGTTGAAGCAGGGGTGACCGGCCGGTCGCCCCTACAGCCGCCCGATGACGAAATGGACGCCGGGATTATTTTGTGGCAGGCCCCTAATTTACGTTTTGTTGTGTTTTTTCAATCACATTTAGGTTTGGTTTGAATCAAGGAGGTTGTTATGACTTATCTGTTCACAAAAAATGGGTGCGGAAAATGCGACTGGGTCAAGAGCAAGCTGGACCTGGACCGCGTCGATGACCTGAAAGTGATGACCCTCGACGGTGATGATGCGGAAGCGCTCGCCATGCTTGCGTATTTCGAGTGCGTCAACCTGTCGGAGAAAGCATTGCCCTTGCTTGTTTCGGACAACGGAACCGTGATCCAGGGAGCCATCGAAATCAAGAATCATCTCCGGGACTACTCCAGGTGATTTGCCCGCTCTTCGGGGAACGTCCCGTAGAGATCGCACAAGGAGCCCAACATGGATGACCGGTTCAACATAAAGGGATTCATACCGGTCTCGCTTCTCGACTGGCCCGGGATGATCACCTCGGTGATCTTCCTTGGCGGCTGCGGATTCAGGTGCCCTGCATGTCACAACCGTGACCTTGTGCTGGATCACGCGACTATGCCGAACGTTGCCTTTGACCGAGTATTGAGTCACGTTTCAAGGCGCAACTCCTGGATCGACGGCGTTACAATTACCGGAGGCGAACCCACTTGTACCAATCGGCTCTCTGAACTCATCAGCGTGTTCAAGAGCCGTGGCCTTAAGATAAAGATCGACACGAACGGATCAAATCCGCACATTCTGGAGCGCCTCATATCATGGGATCTCCCCGACGCTGTGGCCATGGACGTCAAGGCCCCGTTGACGGCCGAGGAATACTCACGGGTTGCGGGGGTTCCCGTGAATCCCCGCACAATCGCGAGGAGCATTGATATCCTGAAGGCATCAGGGCTGCTCGTCACCTTTCGGACCACAGTGATTCCCGGCCTGGTGGAAGAACCCGAAGTGGCCCGGATCAGGAGATATCTCGGAGATGTTCCACATTACCTGATTCAGGCCTTCCGCAACGTGGGAACCCTAAATCCGAGCTTCCGCGATCTCCCGCCTTTCAGTCCGGGTAGGATCGACAGAATGCGGATGATGTTCGAGTCTCCCGTTCCCGCCCAGGCAACGGGTTTTGGGCACGCGTACGCAGGGTAAGCATCGTTGCTTGATAGACTGGTTCTTGGAAAGGAGTATCCTTCCTTCTCGGTTACGTCACTGAAGGCCTCTCATAGGGAACTGACGGCACTTCCTCGAATTCTCCGCCGTGGCGCGAAAGACACGAGTGCGAGTTTCCTTCACAATAAGATCTGCAATCCGCTGCCGACCCGACTTGCCGACCGGCCGAATTCCCGGCGTTGAAAACACTTGCACAGCGTCTTCTTTGCGAGTAACATTGTCGGAAATCCTTCCAGCGCGACATTCAACAGCCGGATTCGAGCTTGGGGGAGGGCGGCTGTCTCGCACCCTTCTCCGGCCATTGGAAGTGAGCACCATGAGCGCGTTCACCATGTCCCCAGCTTTCACCCTACCGCACGTGTCCTGGTTGCCAGGGGGAGCGGTACTGTTCCAGTTCCAACAAACAGGAGGAAGATGGTTATGGCAGTGAAGGTTTTTCTCAGCGAAGACGAGATCCCTCGCCAGTGGTACAACATTGCAGCGGATATGCCCAACCCCATGCAGCCGCCTCTTCATCCGGGCACCGGCCAGCCGGTGGGTCCTGATGATCTGGCTCCTGTTTTCCCCATGAACCTCATTGAACAGGAGGTGTCCCAGCAAAGGTGGATCGACATTCCGGAGCCGGTTCTCGACAAGCTGGTGATATGGCGTCCAAGTCCGCTGTACAGGGCGGAAAAGCTGGAGAAGTTCCTGGGTTGTCCCGTCAAGATCTACTACAAGAATGAAGGCGTCAGCCCTCCGGGAAGCCACAAGCCCAATACGGCCATTCCTCAGGCGTATTACAATAAGGTGTTCGGCACCAAGAGAATCTCCACGGAAACCGGCGCGGGCCAATGGGGCAGCGCACTGAGCTTTGCATGCAGTCAGTTCGGTTTGGAGTGCAAGGTTTACATGGTGCGCGTGAGCTATGAGCAAAAACCATACAGAAGACTGATGATGAACACATGGGGAGCCACCTGCGTACCGAGCCCGAGTACGGATACTGAGGCCGGAAGGAAGATACTTGCGCAGGACCCCAATTCTCCGGGCAGCCTCGGAATAGCCATCAGTGAGGCGGTCGAGGATGCCGTAACGAGCACGGCGCAGGGAAGGCCTCTAAGCAAGTATTCTCTGGGCAGTGTGCTCAACCATGTTCTTCTCCACCAGACCATCATCGGGCTGGAAGCCAAGAAGCAATTCGCGAAGATAGGGGATTACCCTGACATGGTCATAGGTTGCTGCGGCGGCGGAAGCAACTTTGCAGGATGCGCGTTTCCTTTTGTTGGGGACAAGATCGCAGGCAAGAAGGTGGACATCATTGCAGTGGAACCGTCCTCATGCCCCACAATGACCAGGGGACCGTTCGCTTACGACTTCGGAGACACCGTCCAGATGACTCCACTCCTGCCGATGCATACCCTGGGGCATGACTTCGTTCCCGCGCCGATCCACGCAGGAGGGCTTCGTTATCACGGCATGGCGCCTTTGGTTAGCCAGCTCATTCTGGACAAATTCATCGAGCCGAGAGCGGTCCAGCAACTGGAGACCTTCGCGGCAGGCGTAACCTGGGCCCGAACCGAAGGGTTCATTTCCGCTCCGGAGACGTGCCACGCTCTGGCCGTAGTGATCCAGGAAGCCAAGAAAGCCAAAGAGGAAGGCAAGCAAAAAACGATCCTGGTCAACTGGAGCGGCCACGGGATCGTTGACCTTGCCGCGTACGATGCTTATTTCCAGGGCAAACTCAGTGACCACGAGTTTCCCCAGACAGAGATCGAGCGGGCTTTGGCCGCGATTGCGAATTTGCCCAAACCCAAGTTGTAGCGCAGAAACCGCATGACCAACGACGCCCGGCCGGCTTAAACGAATCGATAAGCCGCCGGGCCGGTTGAAGTAGGGGCGACCGGCCGCTCGCCCCTACCGCGGCCCGATGACCAAGTGGACGCAGTGGTTATTTTGCGAAAGGCCCCAATTACAACTTGGAAAGGAGAAAGAAAGAATCCAACCACCAAGATCCAAGAACACCAGGTGAAAGAACCTCTGAATTCTCTTTGCCGTGGTGGTTGATTCGTTTTGGTTGTGGCTGGGGTGCGAGTCCCTTTGGGCTGCTCCCGCCACGCCCTTCATACAAGGAATGCAATGTCTGAGCCCCCAACCGAATCCCTTTACGAAGAAAAGCAGATCCGCTGTCCCAAACTGGGCGGGCCCGTGACGTTCAGTTACTGTCGGGTGGAGAGCACCGGCCGCCCCTGTTCTCGGGCCATAAACTGCTGGAGCGCCTATTTTGACGCGGAGGGCCTTTTCAGAAGCCACATGAGCCCTGAGCAATTCGCTCAATGTTTCTTCTCGCCGCCCAAATCAAAGATGTCCACCATTCTCGAATTGATTGAACAGGCAAAGAAGGCCTCCGAAAAGCCTCAGGACAAAGAACCGTGACCGGTGCCGGCCGGGTTTCCTCCCAAACGTCCCACGGATGATCTCTTGCCCAAACTGTGAACAGGCGTGCATAGGGCCTGTCTTAACATAACGCCGGGTTCATTTTGGCACGTTTCTATTGAATTCCCAAACAGCCCGCCTTTTCGCAGTTGAAAGCCCCGGGTCAATTGTGAAACAATAGAACTTCACCCGCGGGGACCGGTCGGCCTTGGTCGGCTTCTCCGGGTTGATCGACAAGCGCAATGAAAGGAACGGGCCATGACCTCCTTAAAATGCTTCAAGGCTTACGACGTCCGCGGTCAGATCCCCGACGAGCTGAACGAAGAAATCGCTTATGAAATCGGCAAGGCCTATGCTTCGTTGCTGTCTCCTTCCCGAGTGTGCATGGGCATGGATGTACGCCTGTCCAGCCCGGCCATGTCGGCCGCCATGGCAAGAGGGCTCAACGAAAGCGGCTGCGATGTTACGGACATAGGTCTGTGCCCGACTGAACAAATTTATTTCGTCACCTCGCATTTGAACCTCGACGGCGGCATCATGGTCACCGCTAGCCACAATCCAATGGACTACAACGGGATGAAGTTCGTCAGGGAGTTATCCAAGCCTATCAGCGGCGACTCGGGCCTGAAGGATATCGAAAGGATCGTGATCGAGAAGAGTTTCAAGCCGGCCGGCCGGAAAGGGGCGACCGCAACCGCGGATATGTCGGCCCCATTCATCGACCATCTTCTGAGCTACGTCGATCCCCGACAGATGAAAAGACTCAAGATCGTAATGAACTGCGGCAACGGATGCGCAGGCCCAATATTGGACAAACTGGAACCCCATTTGCCGCTTGAGTTCATCAAGATATTCCCTGAACCGGACGGGACTTTTCCGAACGGCATTCCCAATCCCATACTCCCGGAGAATCGGGGAGTTACAGCAGATGCGGTGCTCAAGAACAAGGCCGACCTGGGCGTCGCATGGGACGGCGACTGTGACAGGTGCTTCTTCTTTGACGAAAACGGCGACTTCCTTGAAGGATACTATCTCGTGGGCTTCCTTGCCCGCGCTTTTCTCAAGACGAACCCCGGCGCAAAGATCGTGCACGATCCGCGGCTGACGTGGAACACTATCGAGATGGTTAGGGAAGCAGGCGGAGTGCCCATCATGAGCAAAGCAGGCCACGCGTTCATCAAGGAGAGAATGCGCCGGGAAGATGCGGTGTACGGCGGCGAGATGTCAGCACATCATTACTTCAGGAGATTCGCCTACTGTGACAGCGGAATGATTCCATGGCTCCTGCTTGCACAGATCATCGGGTCCGAAGAGCGTCCCCTGTCCGAGCTGATCCGCGACAGACTGGACAAGTTTCCCGTGAGCGGCGAGATCAACATGAAGGCGTCCGATCCGCTCGCGGTGCTCAAGAAAATAGAAGAAAAATACAGAAGTACGGTCCTTACTTACGATTATACCGACGGCCTCACCGGCGAATTCGAGCAGTGGCGTTTCAATCTGCGACCCTCGAACACCGAGCCGGTCATCAGGCTCAATGTGGAAGCCAGGGCAGACAAGAGTCTTCTCCAAGAAAAGACCAACGAAATCGTAGATCTGGTGAAGAGCATCGCATGAACGGTCAATCCGCCAAAAGGCCGCCGGATGATTCGGGTCCGGCCTTGGAGATGTTCCGGGCCAACGCGGCCAGAAACGGCTGCTATCCCGGCGCGGGAATCACGACGAAGCCTGCCCTGAAGTGGCGGATCAGGACTGGAGGACTGGTCATGTCTTCCCCCGCGGTCTTTCCCGGCAACCCGGGCATAGTATGTTTCGGCAGTTGGGACGGAAACCTTTACGCCGCGGACTCGGAAAGCGGCGCTCAATTGTGGGCTTTTGCCACAAATGGGGGCGTGGTCTCATCGCCTGCTTTGGATTCATCTGTGGTTTTCTTCTCGGGATACGACCACAACATCTACGCAGTCAACCTCTTCAACGGCAGGGAACTCTGGAGATTTGAGACCCGCAATGCAGTGGCATCATCGCCGCTTGTGACGCGAATAGCCTTTCCCAAAGAGACCATCGGGACTTTTCCGCTGTGGCGCACCGTCGCGGTTTCCTGCGCCGGGATGGACGGATTCCTCTATTTCCTGGATCCGCGGGGCAAGGAGATCAGCCGCTTTTACGCGGGGCATCCCATTGTTTCGTCCGCTGCCGGCCCTGTTTCCAGATCCGGGTTTTCCTTGATCGACGGATCGGACGAACCCGCTCTGGTGGCAGTGGGAACCGGCGGCGGACTTCTCTTTGCCGTTGACATGAAGACCGGTAGAGAGAAGTGGCGATTCAAAACAGGAGGCCCCATTGATTCATCGCCTGCCGTGGATTACGGCGCTTTCTTCTTCGGGAGCAACGACGGCTGTTTCTATGCGGTCAACGCGAGTAACGGCGCGCAAAGATGGCGATTCCGCACAGGAAGACCAGTCAGGTCCTCAGCGGCCGTTTGGGAGGGAACGGTTTTTTTCGGTTGCTGCGACAACTGCCTGTACGCTGTAGACATAATGCGCGGAAAAGAGAAGTGGAGATTCAAGACACACGGTCCTGTGGATTCGTCTCCATCAGTTGCCGCCGGCACGGTCTATTTCGGCGGCAATGACCGACGCCTGTACGCGGTGGACGCTCGCACGGGCTTAGAACGCTGGCGGTTCGAGACATCGGGCAGTGTCAGAACATCTCCGGTCATCTGCAACGGTTCAATCTATTTCGGCAGTGACGACGGGTGCATGTACGCGTTGGGTTGATGCCTCGTAACCTGTGGGGTTTGGAAGACAAGAAGGGAAGCCGACCACCAAGACAGAAAGACACCAAGGGAAAGGACTTCCGAATTCTTTGTGTCTTGGCGCCTTTGTGGTTTGATTTGCGCTTGAACTGCATGTTCATCCTGAACTGTTACCATACGGCAAGAGGGGATCTTCATGAAACGATATCCCGTTGTAATCGGTGCTGTTGTCGCGATGGCGTTTGCGGTGTTGTCCGCTCCGCCGGCGAGTTATGCCGAATTGGACATAGAGACCTGCGCGGTTTCCGCGGGCCCACCCGTGGGTCTTCACCCGGGGCCTCACAAAAAGCCCCCATTGACGCCGGCCGAAGCTACGGCCAGGTTTGACGAAAGGATCCAAAAAGCTCGCAAGAAAGCGGAACGCGTCGCCCGAGGCATGTTTCCCAAAGAATTGCAGGAAATGGCGTTCAAGCAGAGAATCTCGGCCGAGGGACAGTGGGACCCCCGCGCTTATCTTCGAGCCAAGGAATCGTTGGTCCTGCTTGAGAAGCAACTCAAAGGCGTACCTTGATCCACGACCAAAAAAATGGAAAAACCTCGTTGACCCTGAGAGATCAGG
>DYLG01000126.1 GCA_020722215.1 Desulfomonile tiedjei | reverse complement strand
GGTTGCGAGACACTCTCCTAGCCTATAATGCTTTCAAGGCACAGACAGGTCAACTCATGCTCCGTGCCCCATTCTCGGCACACAGCTCCAAGACTGCATCTGGAACACAACGTCATTATGCCGGCCTCATCTATGTCTAAGGTTCCTGCCGCCTCATGAAGTGCGAGCAATTCTTTCAGGTATTTGCCGGCTACCAATCTGTGGAGGCTGTCCTTTTTCTTCAGGCCAAGCCATTCAAAAACGCCCCGATTGCTGCGAGCCATGTTGCACTTCTTACACGCCCACACCATGTTGTCCGCACTGTCCGGCCCTCCACGACTTCGCGGAATCAGGTGATCCATTTCAAGATTCGCTGTGCTGCGGCAGAAGACACATTCCTTCGGAAATTCCTGCTCTCGTTCCCACTCCCTGATCGTTCCGGACATTGTGATATTGCCGTTGCAAAGATCCTTGAAGCGGTTCGTAATAAAGCCGCGTTGGATTCTCCCGTTCAGGGTTCCATAGACGCTTCTGCAGATGAGTTTCGCATATTCATAGTAGATTTCTTCTTGGATCGTTTTTACATATTTGGGCGGCATCTTGACTCCTTTGGTTGGAAGACAGAAGCGATTTCAAAATGTCCTGGTTGGGCGGAAGGCACATTCCTCCCTGAGGTAGCAGATCCCGCATTGCGGAGCCGAACCGTCGCACAGACCGCCCCCGAGAAAATAGAGCGGTTGATCAAGATGCCACGGATTTTCCGGGTATATTTCCCTGGCCAGTTGAACTGCTTCCTGTGATTGATTCGCGGAAAACTCCCGGCCTCTGAACACGCGCCCCAGGACCCGTCTCACATGGGTATCTGCCTTCACATCTCCTGTACCGGTAATTTGTCCAGCGTCAAGCAAGGCTCCGATCACCATATTGCTGATGTTATCTCCAGCGCCATGCTTCCCGAGCTGCTGAAGGCGCTTGTAAACTTCATTAGGCGATTGACCTTCCCATATTGCCCGGGCATCCCCACGATAGCGTGCGACAACGTCTCGCCCAATGTGCCAAGCACGCATATGGGCGTCTTTCAGCCAGTGCAATCCATACAGTTCTTTCTTGGATTCCCAGTCGCTCTCGGAGAAGCCTGTAATGAAGCCCCAAAGATCCTCGGGGTCACCCAGCTTTTTCTCTGCAAATTCTCGGACATTCTTCCACACCAATTCGGCTTGCATTCTGTAGTCGATGATACAGGCCAAGAAGAACTTGTTGGCGTCTTTCTTGGATGGTCGCTCTCCTTTCTTGATCCAGCCCCACATATCCTTGCTTTCCGCCTCTTGGCGCGGAACGGAAAGCAGCATTCTTGCTACTCTTCCGTGCTTTGACCCGTCCGAGATATTGAGTCTCAGGAGGTCCTTTTCAACTTGCTCAATGTGGGTCTTATCTGCAATCGCTTCCTGCAGACCCTGTTCCGCGGCCTTTGTCATCCACCTCAGAGCTTCCTTAACATCGGGTGTAATCCCGGTACCGTAGAGATACATGCAGGCGAGATTGCGCTGGCCCCATGGTTCACCCACTTCCGCGGCCATTCGGTACCACTTCACGGCCTCAGTATAATCCTGTTCGACCCCCTGGCCTTGTTCGTACATCACGCCTATTTGGTTCTGAGCGGGTGGGAAGTCCTTTTCAGCGGCAGTCCTCAGCCATCTCAAGGCTTGATGAAAGTTCTCTCGAACACCCTTCCCTGTAGCCAACATGTGGCCGACGTTGTAACAGGCTGCTGCCAATCCGCGACTTGCGGCTTTCATATACCATTCAAAGGCTTGTTTCGCATCTGGCGTTACTCCCAACCCGAAAGAGTACATGTCCCCCAAACCAGCCTCGGCCTCCTGATTCCGTTGGTCGGCAGCCTTGGTGAGCCATTGCAGTGCTCGCTGGAAATCCTGAGCAACCCCCTGACCGGAGCGGTACATGAATCCGACATCGGTTTGAGCGTCCGGATCCCCTCGTTCTGCCGCTTTCATTAGCCACGCGAAGGCTTGCTGCAAATCCTTCTCCACTCATTCTCCCCTCCTGAACATGTCACCCAAAGCGGCCTGCGCAGAAGGGTGATTCTGTCGAGCAGCCTGGAGGTAGAAGTTGAAAGCAGCGCGGAGATCTTGAGGGGTTTCATCGCCCTTGTCATACTTCAACGCAAGCTGGTACTGCGCTTCGGGGTCTCCTTGCTGGGCACGGATCATAAGGTCTTGCAACGAGGTCATAGCAGATTCTCCTTCCGTTTGTTCGCACAGAATAAAGTGTATCCCTAGAACCAGAACTACTCTGGCTGCCATGCCTGCAGCCTTGGGATTTCCCCGGATCCTCCGCAAAGTCAAACCGGGACTAGCTATGCTAAACTACTCCAAACAAGACTGATCGTCAAAGAGTCTGCCCCCATTCCCTGATTCCGGTCAGACCGAACCGGAAACGCCGTGGGAGAATCCGACACCGTGCACGGTCACCACGTTTTCCGCGACCTCGGATCTGGCTCCAAGGATTTTCTCTGCAAGCCAGAGATTCGACCGCACATGGTCAGTGATTTCGGGAATCTTGTAGCTCGTGGTTCCCTTGGCTAGAGCCGCGAAGATTATGACCTGATCCGCTAGATGCCTGTCCACAGCCGCGCCGGTGCGCAAGTCTTCGATAAGGTTCCTGGCCACGGATTTACCTATCCGGCCAGACTCCCGGCCAGGCGCGCCGGCCATGTCCGAGCCGATGAGGGCTCCGGTATCCGTTTCCGTCCATACCATGAGTGCGGCCCCTTTCTGGACCGCGGAGTCTTCGTCCATGACTCGGACGTCCGTTTTACAGCCTCGCTCCTCCAGGACATTTCTGCACCCGGCGGCCATCCTTTCAGCTACCCGCAGGTCTCTGAGATTTGAAGCAAGGGAAAAGCCCCGGATCAGTCCCACACTGCCTTGACGAAGCAGGCTCAGAGGTGTCAGCGGCCGTCGGCAGGGCTGCACCTCCATTACAAGTCTCCCCTGCCCTTTCGGATAGTACCCCGGCCTTTCAACCTCCAATTGCACGGATGCTCCCATGCGCTCCAGCAACGGAAACAGACAGTGGCGCATATGGAAGGGACTTGGCGCGAAGTCCTGGAACAAGCCGCCGGTCAGCCGGAACTTGCTCGGTCCCGACGAAAAAAGGGCAGGGATCATCAGCGTGAAAGCCAGCAGAGTCGTTGATCCGGCAGTTCCCACGTCGACGCTGAAGTCACCTGAGCTGATGGACGGTCCCGGATGGTACTCTATTTCGCGGGAACCCACTTCCCCTCCCTCAAGGCGCCCGCTGCAGATCCTGGAACATGCACGTAGAGCCCAGAGATGCTGCGGTCTCAGTCCCGGTTTGTCCCTTGAGGCCCGAATGTTCCGGATGCGCACCGGCCAGCCCAGCAGCGTGGCCAGGGCCACGGAATATCGCACTATGGCGCCGCTCCCGGAATGGGTTGCCCCGTCTATCTCGATCATGCAAAACCTCCGGCGGTTCTTGTCGATCCCCTTGAACTTACTTCATCTGTAGATGCTCCGGCCAGGACAAAGGTTCCCTGTTTGGCATTCGCATACAGGGACGCACAGGTATTCTTCCGACAACTTCGTAGTGGTATACTCAACCGGTCAGCGCTTAACGGAAAACTGCCGCAGGGCATCTGGCCATTTCCGGCATTATGAGCGGAAGCCGCCGGCATTGGGATAATCGAGGAACGGTGTCCATGCACCCTCTGGAATGGTACAAGAAAGCAGCAGAGAAAGGCATCGCCGATGCACAGTATGCTTTGGGGTCAATGTATTTCTATGGCCACGGAGTGAAACAGAATTTCGAGGAAGCGCTGCGGTGGTTTGCTCTGGCGGCGGAACAAGGCCATCCCGAGGCCCAGTTCGAGCTGGCTGAGGCATATGCCAACGGCCGGGGGGTCGAACAAAGTCTGCTTGAAGCGGTCAGATGGTATCGCAAAGCCGCTGAGCAGGGTCACGCAGAGGCCGAATTTGCTCTCGGCTCCGCTTACGCAGACGCCAACGGCGTGTACTGGGACGCGGAGGAGGCGAATGTGTGGTTTCGACGGGCCGCACAGCAAGGACATGCCGGCGCCCAGTTTCGTCTTGGAACAGCATACTTCGATGGAAATGGCGTTGAGGTAGACCTGGAGGAAACCGTCCGTTGGTATCGCAGGGCCGCGGAGCAGGGCCATGCCTGGGCACAGTTAAATCTGGCCACAATGTATGAGTTGGGACACGGGGTTGCCGAGGATCTGGGAACAGCTATCCACTTCTACAGACAAGCGGCCGAACAAGGAGATCCCGAAGCCCAATTCAGGGTTGCCCTGGCGTTTCACACGGGAAGCGGAGTTGAGAAGGACCTTCGGAAAGCGGTCAAATGGTACCGGGAAGCGGCTGTTCAGGGGAACAGCAGAGCCCAATTCAATCTGGGCGCCCTGTATCTGATGGGTGAGGGCGTAGCTCAGAATTTCGAAGAAGCTGCCAGGTGGCTCATGAAATCTGCCGACCAAGGAGAGTCGGATGCCCAGTACAACCTCGGCCTTATGTACAGCCGGGGGGATGGGGTTCCCCTTGACCGGGAGGAGTCTATGAGATGGCACAGAATGGCTGCGGAACAAGGCGAACCTGGCGCGCAGTTCGAGGTTGGCATGGCGTACGACTTCGGGATCGGGGTGGAACAGGACTCGGGGGAGGCGGCCGCATGGTATCTGAGAGCTGCCGTCCAGGGACATCCCGGCGCACAGAACAACCTCGCACGGGCCTACGAACTCGGTGTGGGCGTTCCCAGAGACTATGAGGAGGCGGTCAATTGGTACCTCCAGGCTGCTGAACAGGGCGACGCGTTCGGCCAGTACAATCTGTCAACCCTGTATAGAACCGGGGAAGGAGGTTACCAAGATTACGAGGAAGCGGTCCGTTGGTGTCGCAAGGCTGCTGAACAGGGTCACCCTGGAGCCATGTTCAGCCTGGGGGTCGCCTTCGACTTGGGCGAAGGTGTTGAGCAAGATTTCGAGCAAGCGGCGAGCTGGTATCTCAAAGCCGCCGAAGCAGGTCATTCCAGGGCCATGCACAACCTTGCCATCGCATATGAGACCGGCGAAGGCGTCCTTCAGGACGATGAAACAGCCATGAAATGGTACACCGAAGCTGCCGACCGCGGTGATCCGTCATCTCAATTCACCCTGGGAATGAAATACCTCTTTGGCGAAATCGTCCAACAGGACTACGGCAAGGCGCTCCAGTTCTTCCTCAAGGCCGCGGACCAAGGGCACGACGAGGCCCAGCAGTTTCTTGGAGACATGTACAGAATGGGATTCGGGGTTTCCGAAGATGACGAGGAAGCCGTGAAGTGGTACATGAAGGCTGCTGAACAAGATAACCAGCTTGCTCAATATTATCTTGGTGTTGCCTACTCCACGGGGAACGGAGTTCAGAAAAATCAGGAAGAGGCTTTCAAATGGTTCCTCCGGTCGGCCCAACAGGAGCTTGCTCCTGCGGAGTTCGCTGTAGCAGCCATGTACGGGGACGGTCTTGGAGTGGAGCAGGATTACGCAAAGGCCGCCGAGTGGTTCCTCAGAGCCGCCAGGCAAGACCACCCCGAAGCCCAATTCAATCTGGCACTGATGCATCAGACTGGATCGGGGGTCCCCCGGGACCCTTATTCCGCGATCCGGTGGTTCCGCAAGGCAGGCGATTTGGGGCATAAAGAGGCGCTGTTCCACCTGGGAAAGATGTACGACGACGGACTCGGTGTCCCGGTTGATCCCAAGAAGGCTGCACGCTGGTATGGTAAGGCAGCGGAAGCCGGCCATGCGGAAGCCCAGCGCGTCCTGGGCATAGCGTATCAGAAAGGCCTCGGAGTGGCTCAGGACTACGAACAGGCAGTGACATGGTTCCGTCGAGCGGCCGAGCAGGGGAATACGGATGCGCAATTCCACCTCGGTTTGACGTATCTCGAAGGCCTGGGAGTTTCTCAAGACATGGAGCAAGCCGTATGGTGGTTTGCAACGGCGGCTGAATCGGGAGACTTGAATGCACGGGTGTTCATGGCCGAACGATTCCTCGCCGACGATGAAGATCCCCAAACCGTCGCTCTGGCGGTCAAATGGCTCCGTGAGGCTGCGGAACAAGGCCACCCGTTGGCCCAATATGACCTCGGGATGGCCTACTCCATGGGGGTCGCGGTCCCCAAGGATCCCTCGGCAGCATTTAAGTGGCTTGAGAAGGCTGCCGAACAGGGACATGCGGGTGCCCAGTTCCTCGTTGGATCCATGTGCTTTGACGGACAAGGGACCGCCCGAGACTATGAACAGGCGGTGCAGTGGTGGCTCAAAGCTGCCGACCAGAGCATCGCTGAGGCGATGCTTTGTCTGGGGGAACTCTATAGAAACGGATTCAGCGTACCCAAAGACGCGGCAGCAGCATTGGCTTTCTATGAAAGAGCTGTGGAACAGGACAGCAGTATGGCTCGGGCCGTCCTGGGAGAACTCTATCTCAACGGCGAGTGTGTTCCCCGGGACTACGCAAAGGCCCTGAAATTGTTTCTCGAGGCGGCAGAGCAAGAAGAGCCCGATGCCCTATTCCACCTTGGCTGTATGTATCGCGAAGGACTGGGGGTTGACCCCGATCCGGAAGAAGCCCGCAAATGGTTCATCAAAGCCGCAATGGCCGGCCTTGAAGAAGCGCTGGAGGCTCTGGAGCGGTTAGATGATTCCCGGCCTGAGTGAAGAGGAGGTCCCGGCCGGCCCTTCAGGTCAAGTGCTGTGGAAACACAAGGACAAAACTGCTGCCGCCGCTGTCGCGAGGTTCATAAAGAAGGTCTCCGCCGAGATCTCGCAGCATCCTTCTCGATATGCTGAGTCCCAGGCCTGTTCCCGGCTTTCTGGTGGTCAGCGAGTCGTCCACTCGGTGGAACTTCTCGAATATGCTTTTTCTGTGAGCTGGGGGAACTCCGGGGCCGCGGTCCATGAGGCGAAGTTCGCAGACGGCATCGCTCATTCGGAGGTCCACCACGAGTTCTCCGCCCTCAGCCGCGTATTTGACTGCATTGTCAATAATGTTGAGCAGCACCTGATTAAGGGCGTCGCGGTCCGCACTTACGGTGACGGGATGGCCGGGGAGCACCATTTGCAGGGCCAATCCCGCCTCCTGTATCGGCAGTCTGTGCGTCTCCAAAATGGACGGCAAGTAAGCGGTAAGGTCAATGTCCTCGATGTTGTACTTCATGCGACCCTGTTCCAATCTGCTGAAATCGAGCACATTGTTCACCAGCCTTGTCAGGCGGTTTGTCTCGGCTACTATGACCTCGAGGTAACGCCTGGTCTTTTGCGCGTCTTTGATTCTGCCTTCATTTAGAAGTTCGGCGTACATGCGGATGCTGGTCAACGGAGTCTTGAGTTCGTGAGAAACATTGGACACAAACGATGTCTTTCGGGCAGCGTCGATCATGTTGCGGTGAGCCTGCCACGTGAGCATGCCTCCGCCGAGAAGGATTGCCGCAACAAAGATGGCAAGAAGAAGACTGCCCAGTATCATGAACCCGCCGCTCTGCCGCAGAGTTCCGGTGTGATCCCCCAGGAACACTACCACCTGCCAGTGAGGCAATTGCGGAGCGAGCGGCACTGCGATATCGGGCTTCCGTGCAGGCTCTACAAGCGCTCGTCCTGCCTGATGCAGGATATTGCCCTCTCCGTCCGTCAGGGAAAACACGATTCCATCAGTCTCCGGTTCAGGAAATGCTGCAACAAGCCGAGAAAGGAGCGTCATCAATTCCAGCTCCACGCCGTACACCTCGCCGCCTCGTCTCACCCAACCGAGGATGTGCAACCGATTCTCAACGTACCACGGTATCCATCCCCCCTTCTTCGCCGCTGCCCGTGAGCCTTCCCGCTCGCGCTGCCCGACTCTCAGCCTGCGCACCGACTGAACAAGATTGGACTGTTCAGTCTCCCTGACGGTCCGCGAAGGTTGCGCGGAGGCTTCCATCCGGGAAACATCGGCAGGCCGACGCCCCGTGGTCTCAACGTGGGCTGAACGCCATGGAATTCTCCCGGAAAAGAGCGCGGCGTATCGCGTGATGAACCGTGCTTCCTCCGAGGTGGCCGAAGCTCCCGGCGCCGGATACTCGAGGCCGATCCCGGGCTTCCACACGAACACATTGCGAATGATGGGATTGCTTTTTTCCCACCCGACCAGGCTCTCGACCAGTTTCTCCGGTGGGATGCGCTCAAGGGATTGGGCAATTTCGTCTTCTACCGATTCCACCGCGATCTGAATGGATTCAGCCACTGCCTGGGCCCTATCGCCGGCCGACGACAACGCCTGCCGATCCATCCGCTCCTGTTCATATCCGATGAGCCGGAGCGCGGCAGTCGCGATTGCAAGAGTCGGCAAGAGCAACAGAAGCCAGTATAGGATGATTGAACGTCTAGTCATGACCTCGGCCCCTGCCGATGCATTGTATCAGAGTACCCCAAGGTTCTGCCGCGAAATGATGTCACCATTAAAACGACAGGGGCGGACCTGTCGGTCCGCCCTTTTCCGCCGCTCTGCCCTCGTTTCGGATGTCAATCCGGCTCACCGAGGCGCCTGTTGCTGCTGTATCTGATACGAATCCGTCCGAAGGACTTTCCTTTGTCTGCGTGTCATGCCCTCCTCCGCGATCTGACCGGCCTGCTTGCGGATCTGCTGTGCCCGTTCCAGGAGGGTCTTGTTGTTGTAAATCTTTCCCATGTTATGCATTGCGTCGGCCGATCTGTTGAGTACCTCCACGGCTTCGTCGGTCTTGCCCTTGTCCGCCAGGGATATCGCCCTCTCCTGGGCTACTGCGCTGAGGTTCACTGCGAAGTCTTCCTGCACGCTCATGTTAACGGACCTGTCCACTTCGGCCCTATCGTCACTGAAACGGGCTCGTGCTCGTGCCAAGGAAGCGGCGCGCTTCCCGTCGATGGGGTTCACGTAAGAAACCCGAGCGGAGGCAATCTCCATTTCCTTGCCGCTTTTCTCCGCTGAGACCTCCATTTCTATGAACACATGCTTTTCCTGCTTGCCGTAAAGCTGATGCAGCGACACCTCAGCGGTTCTCCCCCTGATGCGACCGTCCCTGCCTATGATCCTGAGGGGCTTCACTCCGTCGGGGCATTCGATGATCACTTCCGCTTTCTTAGCCACAACGCTGAGCACATCGCCCAGTTCGGCCGAAAAGATCCGGGGCAGATCGTTGGCGGACTCCACGAAGTACGTGTTTCCGTCACTTCGCTTGGCAAGGGCTGCCATCAGGTCTTCGTTGTAGTCCGTGCCTACGCCCACGGTGGTCACGGAGATGTCTTCCTTGAGGAGAGCCGCACCCAGTCTTGCCAGATCTTCGGGCGTGCTCGGCCCGACATTTGCCAGCCCGTCCGAGAGAAGAATGATTCTATGGAAATACTTCCCGTCAAGATTCTTTCTGATCTCTGCCGCGCCCTGGCTGACTCCTGCGAACAGAGCCGTGTTGCCGCGGGCCTGGATTCGCCTTATGCGTGAAGCCACTTCTTCCAGGTTTCGGGCTCTTTGAGCCGGCGCCACGGTCTCCACGATGTGATCGTATACAACGACGGAGAATACGTCTCGTGGGCTGAGACGCTTGAGGGCCTCTATAGCGGCCTCCTTGGCGTTGTGCAGCTTTTCGCCCGTCATGGAGCCGGACCTGTCAAGCACTATGGCCAGATTCACAGGCGGACGACGGCTCTTGTCTTCCGGAAATGCTCCACCAAGCGTTACCTTGACCACCACCTTCTGCGGGGCGTTTGCCGGCAACACGCCGCGATCGGTCTCGACCTTGCAAGTCACCTTGGGATCCCGCTGCGCTCCCACGTCGGCTCCAATCAAGACAGGCCAGACAAGAAGTGCTGTGATCAGCACCGTCAAAGTGGTTGTCCGGAGCCTACCCTGTGTGCTCTTCGGATAGTTCATGGACAGTCTCCTTTCCGTGTCGATGCGTTCTTGGAGCAGAGGCTTTCATTGCACCTCTTGCCAACATTTGACCAGATTCCGGCCGGCAAGTTGTCACCCCAAGGTAAAGTGATTGTAAAAAGCTTGTAATGTCCGGCCCTCGGCGGATGTCCGAAATGCCGGATTTTCCGGTGTTGACCTTGTGCTTCTATGGGGTATAATTGATGCAACAGGCGAGCATTTTCGGAGGCGGATCCGGGTTCACCGCATGGTGCCCGGATCCGCACGTTTCAGGGCCACTGGACGGATAACCGGGGGAGCGGTACGAAATCAATCTCTGTGCAGAGCCTTCCTCCCGATGTCTCTGCGGAAGTGAACGCCTTCCCAGGATATTTCGTCCACAGCTCGATAGGCCAGTTCAACGGCATCAGCAATGCCTGCAGCTTTGGCGGTGACTCCCAGCACGCGGCCGCCCTTGGTGACGAACCTCCCGTCCTCGAGTCCTGTTCCTGCATGAAACACCTTGACGCGGTCAATCGCGCCGGCCTTCTCGATGCCTTGGATGGGTTTTCCTTTTTGGTACGAGCCCGGGTATCCTCCGGAAGCCATCACGACGCAAACCGCGTCGAGGGGTTCCCAACGGATGGACATTCGACCCAGACGACCCTCTATCGCGGCCACCATCAACTCAACGAGGTCGGTTTCCATTCTGAACAGCAACGGCTGGGCTTCCGGGTCTCCCATCCGGGCGTTGAATTCCAGCACTCTGGCCTTGCCGTCCTTGATCATGAGCCCCGCGTACAGAAACCCCACGTAAGGTTTTCCCTCGGCTTCGAGGGCCCGGACCGTGGGAATCATGATCTCGCGCATGATCCGGTCGTCGACCTCGGGTGTGACTACTGGCGCCGGGGAGTACGCGCCCATTCCGCCGGTATTCGGTCCCTTGTCCCCGTCAAACACGGGCTTGTGGTCCTGGGAACTGGCCAGGGGAAGCACATCCTTGCCGTCGGTGAAAGCGATGAAGGAAGCTTCTTCCCCGATGAGGCATTCTTCGATGACCACCAGGTTTCCCGCGTCTCCGAAGGCACGGTCTTTCATGATGGTATTCAGGGCTGCAAGGGCTTCATTCTTGTCGGAGCAGACGAATGCGCCTTTCCCTGCGGCAAGCCCGTCAGCCTTGACCACTATGGGGCCGGAGATCCGCTCCAAATAGGCCGCGGCAGCTCCGTATTCGTCAAATACCTCAAAATAGCCGGACGGTATCTCGTACTTGTCCATCAGGCGCTTGGCGAATACTTTGCTCCCTTCAAGCATCGCCGCATCGGCCGATGGACCGAAAACTTGCAATCCCGCTCCCCTCAACGCGTCCGCCAGTCCTGCCACCAGCGGCGCTTCAGGGCCCACTACTACGAGATCCACCTTTTCCGATCGGGCGAGGGCGGTCAATCCGCCGATGTCATCGGAGGACACCGCGGCGACGCGGCATTTGGGTTCCGATCCGATGCCGACGTTTCCGGGCGCGACAAGAACCTCTTTGACTTCATCCGATTGGGCGATCTTCCACGCCAGGGCGTGCTCTCGTCCTCCGGAGCCCACAACCAGCACCCTCATCTCATTTCTCTCCCCGGCCTGCCTCGGCCCAAAGGCCTCGTTTGTCCTTTTGCGCTTCCATCTCCAGTTCAATGTAGGGTCTCACGTCGAGGCCTTGTTCGCCCCGAATCACCTTTGCCATGCCTTGCCGTATCAGTCGAGAGTGAATGTCTTCGCCGGCAAGGTACACAAACCCGGCTTTGATGCCGTCGGGTTCATCTCTGAGGGTCTTGAGCCGCACCCACTCGTCCTTGAGCGTCTTTTCCAGCAGCGCTTTGACCGCTGGAGCCTGGGAGGCGGGGATTTCCAGCCCCACGAGTTTCATCTCGACCGTCTGACCTCGGCTCTTCAGGCGGAGCCTATCGTGACCTGTGACCTGCTCCACGTACCAGAGAGGCTCCCCGCCCTCTTCACGAGGTCGGCTGGCGAAATAAAGGCAAACCACAAACAACAGGAACGCTGCTCCGAGTCCCAGCCAGAGCTTCCATTCGCTTTTCAGTTTATCCTTGGGCAATGGAGACCTCCTGAATAATCCAGTTCAGAGCGGTTGATCCCAGGCGCCCGGTCTTCGGGGCACATTCATTCCAGCCCCGCACAGGGGTTCAACTGCATGGAGATTAAGAGAGTACGTCGGCGCGGGCGCGTGTTCGGGATGGGAGACCGTGGCCTCGACGGACCG
>DYLG01000125.1 GCA_020722215.1 Desulfomonile tiedjei | reverse complement strand
CACGCTGTTCCCCCCCGAGGCACGCAGCACGACCGCTGCGTCGGCTCCAGGAGGCACGCTGGATCGCAAAATGCCCCTGGTGAGCATCAGGCAGTCCGCATACGGGATCAGGGGCGCCAGGGTGTCTTCCATGACTTCAAGGCCCGTTGTAGGTCCTTGGAAATCCCCGTGATCCACCGCTAGCATCACTGTCCGGCCGGTACCGGCCTTGATGATCCGCGACATCCGGTTCTTCATGCCCCAATCGAGATGGGCGCAACCCTTCAAGTGAAATCCAGAAGCCCCTCCGGTGGAGGAAGCCTTAACATCCCGCGCTTCAGTGAGTCCTTCTACATCCGCCATTGCCCTGTCACCTTCTTGTTGGTTTTGAAACGGAGTCATGCTAGCAAAGGGGGGGGATTTGTGTCAACCGCGGCCGGCCCGGCGCGCCAATCCCCATCGCAGCTCGATAAGCCTGAGAGGAGCAATGCCTATGACGCAACCCATCTATCTGGACTATAACGCTACAACTCCGCACGATCCCGAGGTCATCGAGGCCATGAGGCCGTTTCTTGAGGTTGAGTTCGGCAATCCATCAAGCAGCCACTGGTACGGCATAGCCCCCAAGCAGGCTCTAATGCAGGCTCGGGAACAGATTGCCTCTCTGCTGAACTGCGCGCCCCAGGAGGTGATCTTTACAAGCGGAGGAACCGAATCCAACAACCATGCCATAAAGGGGATCGCGTTTGCGCATCGAAGCAAAGGCAATCACATCATTACATCTCAGATCGAGCATCCGGCAGTGCTGGAAGTGTGCCGTCACCTGGAAAGTCATGGCTTCGAGGTAACATATCTCCCAGTGGACGAACAAGGGATGGTGAACGTGTCCCACGTCCAGGCGGCGATTACGGATTCGACCATACTTATCACCGTCATGCACGCAAACAATGAAGTGGGCTCCATTGAGCCCATCGAGGAGATTTCCGCAATCGCCAAGGATCGCGGAATCGTCTTCCACACGGACGCTGCACAATCGGCAGGAAAGATTCCCACGGATGTCCAAGCCCTCGGCGTTGATCTCCTCTCCATAGCGGGTCACAAGTTGTATGCCCCTAAAGGTGTGGGTGCGCTATACATCAGGAATCCATTGAAAATAGAGAAATTCATGCACGGCGCAGGACAGGAAACCGATGCGCGAGCAGGCACGGAAAACGTCATGCAGATTGTGGGACTCGGCAAAGCCTGTGAAATCGCCAAGAGAGACCTGGAACGAAACATGGCTCACATGCTGGACATGCGAGACAAACTCCATAGGGGATTGAGCTGGACCATCGAGGAATTGAGACTCAACGGTCATCCCGAAAAACGCTTGCCGAACACATTGAGTCTTTCTTTCCGAGGCTTGCAGGCAAACAGGATACTCGAAGAAATAGGCCTGGAAATTGCCGCATCCGCCGGCGCCGCGTGCCATTCGGACAGCGTGCGGATCTCTCATGTGCTCGAGGCCATGAAAGTGCCCGAACAATGGGCCATCGGAACACTGAGGTTCAGCACGGGTCGAATGACGACCCATGAACAGATCCTAGAAGCGGTCAGAGTAGTTTCTAGAGCGGTAAAGGCCTTGTCGCAAAGTGCTTGAACTGCAGAGACGGCTGCCTCCAACCGCAAGAACGGGGTTCAGTCCCGCCTTCGGAAGTACGACTGACCGGCGGCGACCAGCGGGAACCGTCCCATGCCGAAAGTTCTTGGGGGAGGGGCCTTCTCGAAAGAAGGCCCCTCCCCCAAAAGCTTCTTCACCGAAGCCCGGCTTTACCCTTGGGCGCTCTTCTGTGTATGAGCACAGGGACACAACTGCGTGCCGTTTATTTCGGCGAGTCTCTGTCTGCAAATGGAGACATACTTGGCTTCGATCTCATACCCCACGTAGCGACGGTTGCACAACGCTGCGGCCACGGCCGTGGACCCGCTGCCCATGAACGGATCCAGCACAACCTCGTTTTCAAATGTGTATAAGTGGATCAATCGTTCAACCAGGGCCACGGGAAATGGTGCAGGATGCCCGAGCTTACGCGCGGACTCCGGTGGAATATGCCAGATGCTCGTCGTTGCAGCCATGAACTCGTCCCGACTGATGGTGGAGCGTCCTTTGCCAGCGCGGTCGAAACGCTGCTTGGAAAAGACCAGCACGTATTCGTGCAGATCGCGCAGGGTTGGGTTGTTCGCAGACATCCACGAGCCCCACGCACATGAACCTGCGGCTCCTTTGCCTTTCACCCAGATGATCTCTCCCCGCATCAGGAATCCCAATTCGCAGGCGATCCCGGCTATGTAGGAATTCAGCGGAATGTATGGCCTGCGGCCGAGATTGGCCACGTTGAACGCCACCCTGCCGCCCGGAACAAGCACCCTGTAGGTTTCACCCAACACTCGTTTCAGGAAGGTCAGGTATTCATCGAGACTGAGATCCTCGTCATAATCCTTGCCGACATTGTACGGCGGCGAAGTAACCATCAATGCCACGCTGTTGTCCGGCAACTCGCTCATGTCCTCGGAGGAGTGATGGAAGATTCGATCAAGGTAGTCTCCCGGAACGCTATTGACCGCCTCATACGTATCGTTGCAGCGGGTACCCGAGTACATTTTCCTGGCGTAGAAGGCGGAAGAATCGTGCCCTTCCCTGCTCCCTGTTCCGAATGATCGTGTGGCAGTCTTTGTTCTCAAGATGATTCCGCTGTTCCCGGGTGAGATTTTGGTTGTGGGCCGGGAACGGGGGGAGGAGTTAGCATCGCGCTGAATCCATGTCAAGAAAAAACGAATGAATTTAGGTAATAGATCATGATAGATTACATGATAGGACTACCAATCTTTCTAACATACCAATTTGACAGGCAAGTTTCCTGTGCATCCGGCCCCGGGAAGCCGGCTCCTCTTGCCCACCGGCACCTGCAGCCGCCCCATGGTCACCGACGCGGGCCCTGATCTTCAGCCGCGTCTTGAATCACAATGAACCGGTGTGATAAGATTCATGATCCACGATCTGCACATCTTGTGAGATATCGGCCGCCGGCATGCGGAGCCGACCGGAGTCGCGTCGAGAACGCCGTGCGGCCGAGAGGTCGCCTGCTTTGTGATCAAGACGTGGCACAGCGGACGGATCGGGAATCGGAGGAATAATGAATCACAGGACCGGCGCGGAACTTCGCGAAATGTTCCTGAAATACTTCGAAGACAGAGGCCACTCGAGAGTGGCCGGCTCTTCTTTGATACCCCTAGGTGACGAGACGCTGCTTTTTACGAACGCGGGGATGGTCCAGTTCAAGGGCGTCTTTACCGGCCGGGAGAAGCGCGCGTACTCCAGAGCGGTCACGGCGCAGAAGTGTCTGAGAGTGAGCGGCAAGCATAATGACTTGGAAAATGTGGGGCATACGGCAAGACACCATACCTTCTTCGAAATGCTGGGCAATTTCTCCTTCGGGGACTACTTCAAGGAGGACGCGATCGCGTTCGGGTGGGAATTTCTTGTGGACGTTGTGGGCCTTCCCAGGGACAAGCTCTATGTCACCGTTTACAAGGACGATGATGAGGCCGCGCAGGTCTGGAGCAAAGTCGCCGGATTCGGTCCGGACGAAATCGTCCGCCTGGGCGAAAAAGACAATTTCTGGAGCATGGGAGATATAGGCCCTTGCGGTCCGTGCTCCGAGATCCTGATAGACCAGGGCGAGGAAGTAGGCTGCGGCAAGCCCGATTGCGCTCCGGGATGTGACTGCGACCGTTATTTGGAGCTTTGGAATCTTGTGTTCATGCAGTACGAAAGAGATTCCAACGGCACAATGACACCTCTTCCGCGGCCTTCCATAGACACTGGTCTTGGGCTTGAGCGCCTCACAGCGGTGGTCCAGGGAGAGCGGAGCAACTGGGGCTCCGATCTTTTCAAGCCCATAATCGCTTTCGTGGAGCAACTCTCGAGCAAGGAATGCCTCGGCCGGAGTCGGGAAGCCATTGCCATGCGGGTCATCGCGGATCATAGCCGTGCGGCGGCTTTCCTCATCTCGGACGGCATCTTCCCTTCCAACGAAGGCAGGGGATATGTTCTGCGTCGCATACTGCGCAGGGCGTCCCGCTACGGCATGTTCATAGGCCTGGAGGAACCTTTTCTGTACAAGACCGCTCTGGTTGTTGTGGAGCACATGTCTGACGCGTACCCGGACCTTGCGGCTAACGTCAAACTCATCGAGCGGTACATCCGCTCCGAAGAGGAGCGTTTCCTTCAAACACTGGCCAGAGGGCTCGTTCTCTTCGAGGAGGAGGCTCAAAAGGTCCGTGCCGTAGGCGGAACGATTTTCCCGGGCGATGCTGCTTTTCGGCTGTACGACACCTATGGATTTCCCCCTGATTTGACGGAGGATCTGGCCGGAGAGCAGGGTCTCAGGATGGATCAGGCAGCCTTCAATGCGGAGATGCAGCGGCAGCGCAACAAAGCCCGCGAAGCCTGGGCCGGAATGCAGGGCGCGGATGCCGGAGTTGTCCGGGAATTCCTCGAACAGGGCGTCACCAGCGAGTTCACCGGTTACGAAACCCTGGAAGACTTCGGCGCCGTCCTTCGCATCGTCAAGGATGACCATGCGGTTGATGAAGCCGTGACCGGGGACAAGATCCGGATAGTCACCGATCGAACCCCGTTTTACGGCGAGTCCGGCGGTCAGGTGGGGGACCATGGCACAATCTGCTTCAACGGCAGTGAGATTGATGTTGACGACACCGTGCGAGCGTCCGCGGAACTCATCATTCACAGCGGAGTTGTCAGGTCCGGCAAGTTTCGCGTGGGCGACAGGGTCGAGCTGAGAGTGGACCGCGATTCCAGACGCTCCATCGCCGGCAACCATTCCGCGACGCACCTGTTGCAATGGGCCTTGAGGAAAGTGCTCGGCGATCACGTCAAGCAGAGCGGTTCTCTCGTGGCTCCCGAGCGTCTCCGTTTCGATTTCACCCACTTTTCTTCCATGTCCGAGGCTGAGTGGGACCAGGTTGAGGAACTGATAAACGGCAAAATCAGAGAAAACGTCAAGGTCGCGGCCGCAATCATATCTTACGATGAGGCCAGACAAAAGGGCGCGACCGCACTTTTCGGGGAAAAATACGGCGATACTGTGCGCATGATTTCCGTTGGTGATTTCAGCAAAGAACTCTGCGGCGGAACCCATGTGACGCGCACTGGAGACATAGGATTCTTCAAGATTCTCAGCGAAAGCGCTATAGCCGCAGGCGTTCGTCGTATCGAAGCCGTCACGGGAAAAGCCGCCCTGGATTACGTCCGCGGGCTCTCACGGGAAGTGAGAAGGCTCTCGGAGGTGCTTCGAGTGAGCCCGGCAGACCTGCCGGCCAGGATCGAGAAGCTCCTTGAGGAGAAAAAGGCTAAAGAGCGCGAAATAGAGAAACTCAAAGCAGGTCTTGTTTCGGGCCGCGCCGCCGACATACT
The DNA here is from genome assembly GCA_020722215.1 of Desulfomonile tiedjei. Classification (GTDB taxonomy): domain Bacteria; phylum Desulfobacterota; class Desulfomonilia; order Desulfomonilales; family Desulfomonilaceae; genus DYLG01. The sequence continues at coordinate 6,763 of DYLG01000125.1, read as the reverse complement.
CGACGGGGTGCGCGAAGTCAGCGGCATCAAAGTACTTTCCAAGAAGGTCGATCACGTTTCGAGCCCGAAGGATCTCAGGGAATATGCCGACCGTGTCAGGGACAGAATCGGGTCCGGCATAGCTCTCCTTGGCGCTGAAAACATGGGCAAGGTTCTCCTTATTGCTGTGGTGACCAAAGACCTGACCGGCCGCTTTCACGCGGGCAACATAGTGAAAAAAGCCGCCGCAATAGTTGGAGGGACGGGCGGCGGCAGACCCGATATGGCCCAGGCTGGCGGACCGGATACGGCCAATCTGGCCAAGGCTCTTGATTCGGTCTATGACGGCTTTGGTTAATGGAGGTTTTCGTGAATGCGGTAACGCATTCGGTAGACAGTTCCCTTGGTGGGACAGGCGGCCTGACGTACTAATAATATTAGACACCATACTCGCGAAAAGGTTCCTTATTCTTTTCCATGTGGCATCGTTCTATTGCGGGAGGCGCTGCCTACCGTAAGGAAAGACCGGGCGATCATCGCGAACGGAACAACGGAGGCCGGAAGAAATGGATATCAACAAAAGCACTGAAGTGTACGGGCGGATTACCAGAGTAATCAATGAATTGAAGATGGCCAGGCAATCGGTGACCATATTCAAGATTGCAGAGATCACGGGCATCGACAAGGGCGTAATATTCCAGTATTTCTACGAAAACGGCCTGCTCCGGGGCAAGTAGCCGGTCCGCGAACCGCCCCTACAAAGACGTCCTCTCCGTGCGTGCTCACATAACTTGCGGCTGTGCCGGACTTTGCCCCTTCCCCATCCTTGGGGAAGGGGTCAGGGGATGGGGACTCTTCCCGCACAGCGTAAGCGGGGGTAGCTCGGACGTTATACGTCCGGGCCGCGAAGCGGCAGGAGGTTTCTTTTTGTCGTTTCCGGGTTCCGGCCTTGCTCCGTTTCCATTGGCGCGATCAAACAGGGCGATCACAAGGATCGCCCCTACAAGACCCCGCCGGGGGCGGGGTTCATGTACCCCGCGAACCCGGGCGTACGGCGCGAATCTTGTATTCGCCCTCGTCTCTGCATGCGCCCGCGATGATCCATTGTTTGGTGACCGTTCCTTCGTACCGGGCCTCGTTATTCCTTGACAAGTTGCGTAATATCGGATAATTAGTCCGATATGTTCAGGGATTTGCTGAAAGATTTGGAGAAGCGCCCCCCATTCGCAAACCTGGAAATGCGCTTCCAGAACCTCTTCCGGACCGATCCTTCCGGGCATCGCATCTTCTCTGATCAGACTTTTTCCGCACTTGCCGACTTCATCGAAAAAGGGGAAGATTCGTTTCAAGGCGTGGCAGTCCAGGCCGGTGTTCGTTGGGCGTCGGCTTCCCAGCGGGTGCAGTTGCGAAATGCGCTCGTGAAAAGAGGGTTTCTTACGCCTTCCTGCCTTTGGGCTTACCGGGAGCTTCGGGGCCACACGGACGAGCTTTTCCGAGAATTCGCATCCTCCGAAGTTGCATTCATGCAGATAGTGCTGCTCAAGGAGGCTGAGCCCGAGCGGGCCGTGCCGTTCCTCATCGAACGCTGCCTCACTCGCAGAGGCGTCGGGGAAGAACTTCGGTCGGCCTCCCGCCTTTGCATACTGAGGCTGTTGGACGCATGCGGTTCACCTGACGCAGTCAGATCCCTGCAAGCCCGTTATCCCAAAGTCGAGGTCCTTTTCCAGTGGCGACCGGCGATCCCGGGCCGGTACACGGGTCTTAACTCAAGACCGCTTGAGGTCCCCATCGATTTTCACCAGCTCGTGCGTTCCGTTCACGACTTGAAGGAGTTTTCGTCACTTTCCAGGGTGCTCTATCTTCTGAGCCAGTTCTACATTCCCCTTTCGGAAAGGGAATGGCGGTCCCTTTGGCTCAGCAGCGCTGATCAGTTGTTCTTCCACCGTCTGAGGAGCGCCGGCATGGTCGAGAGCTGCGGCACGGAATTGATTCTTACCCCGGACGCGAACAAGCTCAAGCTCGTGCGCAAGTTTCTGTATGACTCATATTCGCTGGCTAAAGAGACTGTTGCGCGCAATCGTGCGGTACGACTGAAGGAAGAGCGGGAACGGCGGGTTCGCGACAGCGAGCTTGACAGACAGGCCCTGGAAGTCGTGCCCGACGGCATCATCTGTGTGAACGGGAAAGGCCGGCTCTACTACATGAACCCTGCCGCCGAAAGGATGCTGGGAACCAACAACGGTTTGAGGGAGCGGCTGTTCGGCAATGGATCGCTGGAGGAGGCTCTGAGCAACTACTCCAGGCAGGGAGTGCTTTCCAGAATTGCCGCCTCCGGCCGTGATGACGCAAGCAGAGCCGAGATTTTCGGAGACAGAGTGGTGATAAGCACTGGGACAAGGTGCTTCGAGCTGCACCTGGGTCCCCAGGTTGTGCTTATGAGGGACACTACGGACCAGCATCTCATAGACGAGGAGGTCGGGAAACTGTATCGTCACGAACTCAAGGCAGCCCTTGACGTCCTGGGAGCCGGTCTGGCCGGAGCCAAGGACCTTGCCGCCTCCGGAAAAACCGAGGAAGCGGTCCGGCTGTTGGAACAGGCTGAGGACAAGCGCTCCGAGCTTGTCCGCATGCTGGAAGAGCGCATTGACTTCATCCGCATCCACTCCGATTCGTTTCAGATTCGGCCTTCCACGGTAAATCTGAACCTGATCGCGGACAGGGTGGTAGTTGGTTACCGGGAGGCGGCAGCGGCCAAAGGCGTGCGCATAGAATCGAATCATCTCGATGTGGATGCGGTGTTTGTTCGGGGCGAAGATCGTTTTCTCCATAGAGCGGTAGACAACATCGTCCGCAATGCGGTGAAGTTTACCGGCAAGGGGACAAAGATCACTGTGACCGTCGGAGAGGACTACGGCCATGGATTCATCTCCGTGAAGGACAAAGGACCCGGCATCCCGCCTCAGAATCTTGGGAAGGTGTTTCAGCTAGGGTTTACCACAGGAGGAACCGGCAGAGGCCTTTACCTGGCACGCAAAATAGCCGTTGCCCACGGCGGCGCCATCGAGTTGAAAACCACAGAGGGCGAGGGATCCTGCTTCACGCTCAGGCTGCCCGCTGGGAAGGAGTCCTGAATGGGTGAGAAGCTCAGTCTCCTCATAGCGGACGACGAGGACCTCATTCGGGCCAGAGTGCGAATGATGGTGGCCGACAGCTTCCTCGTGGACGAGGCGGGCACGGCTGATTCAGCGAAGCAGGCGGCCACCCGTGGATACGACGCGATCCTGCTGGACATTGTTTTCCCGGACGGCAACGGAATCGACATCTGCAGAGAAATCAAGGAGTTGGAACCCCACTCTACGGTGCTCATAAGCTCATCCCTGGAGACCGTGGATGCATGGAATAAGGCATTTCAGGCCGGCGCGGACGGCTACCTGGAGAAAAGGGAACTTCTCTCCATGGACCCGCGCAAGCTCATTCTCACTATCTCAAACCTCGTGGAACGAAATCGCCTCAGAAAGCAGACCGAGGAAACAAACCGGCGGCAAACCGAACTCATGTCCGTGTTATCCCATGATGTTCGGGCTCCGTTCCAGGCCCTGCTGGGAACCATCGACCTGTTGAGAAAGACCTCCATACCTGCAGATGCCGCAGCGAAGGTGGAAACCCTCCACAGATGCGCCTCGGACCAGTTAACGTTCATCAATTCCCTGCTGGAACTGCTCAGGCTTGAGTCCACGGTTACCGAACTCCGGCTTATTGCCGTGGACATAAACCTGCCGGTCAACCAGTGCCTTCAGACTCTGGGAGTGCTGGCTTCCCAAAAGGACATATCCCTAACAGCGGACCTTCAGCCGGACTTGCCCAAAATTACCTGCGACATCGGGCGGATCGCTCAGGTCGTTAACAACTTGGTGAGCAATGCAGTGAAGTTCACGCCACGCGAAGGCAAGATCGCGGTCGAGACAAGGTTCGCTCGACATGACGGGACGGCTGGGGTGGAGATCCTCGTTCACGACACCGGTATAGGTGTTAAACCAGAGAACCTGGACAAAATCTTTCAGCGTTTCCGGCGAAGCCATACCGAGGGAACGGAGGGGGAAAAGGGAACCGGTCTCGGCCTGTCCATCTGCAGGCAGATAGTTCAGCTTCACGGGGGAACTATCGAGCTTGAGCCCGCCCGCCCGCAGGGGACCATCGCACGTGTGTGGCTCCCTGCCTCGCCGGAGCCGGGAATTCACCGGGGAGTCTCCTTCGTGCAGAACGCTGCCTCAGGCTGCAACCTAAGTACGGGTTTTCGCAAGTAACATGTCGTATTTTTCGAGCCGCGTACGATCTCGAAGCCACGGATTGATAGCGACCAGCGTCCCAGCAGGCCCATCGAATGAAAACCGGCGGGCCGCCGGTGCTACCAAGGCCGGCCCCTTGGATGTTGGAACGGCCGGGAAGCGCCGGTCAGCCGTCTCAGGGCCGGACCACGATACTCCTCACCTCTGAAGTCCTGCCCGTGGCCTTGTGAATTACCCGAATCTTGTATTGGCCGGGATCAAGGACCAATCTCGCGAAGTAGCAGCCGTGGGAGTCCGTAAGAACCTCCATTCTGTCGCGCCATGGGCTCTGGGATGTCTGAACCGTTACCCTGGAATTGGCGAGATCCGAAAACCCTCCGGTCAAGGACACCGCATCCGCGCGAACCTCCGCGGCAAGGGCCATCCTTCTGGCGGACCTGTCGGCGGGCAGATCATGTTTTCGGACGACCCTCTGGTAAAGGCTGTCTTGCACACGGCGATTCAAGCGTCTGCCTGCCGAATACGGAGCGGAAAAGGGGAACTTGCCCGCAACCAGATCAGGCCATGCAAAGGCAAGATTCACCGTTCCGGAAACCCTGACCTCCTCGACGTTCTGAGAGCTTGTCGCCTGCTGAACGCTTCCCGCAAGCATCCCGTCCCTGGTGAAGATCGTCAGACCCACCGAGTAACCTTTCATGTCCGTCCGTTCGGCTACAAACCTGTGTGCAGCAGCATCCACCCTGGCGTCCAGGAAGTCTGTCACCGCAGGCAAAAGAAAACTCAGACGAGCGTCTCCGCCAAAGGGAAGCGCCTCCCGGATGAGCATCTCCCCTGATTCGTCCCTGGAGAAGCGTTCGTTTACCGGAAAGTACACATTAGCGGATACGGTGAGATCGGAAAAGCGCCCCGGAAGCGCGGACAATTCGAGCCCGGCCCCTGCTTCCCTGAGAAAGTCAGATCCGGAACCACGTGAACGTACCCAATCATGGAACGCGTACACGCCCACAAGAGCCTCGGACGAGATAAGCCGCCTCAGACCCCCCGCAACGGAAAAGCTCTCGCGAGTGGCATCCAGCGATATTCTCGGCGCGACAAACAGACTCTTGTCCTTCCATGCCTTGACGGGCAGGAAGTACTCCGCTGTGACCGTAGGATGCCCGGTCCATCGGTCATATCCGGCCCCGAACTCCAGCCCCTGCCTCAATGTCTCCGGCAAGACCATGTTCAGCGCATACTCGATCGTGGGATGGATGTAGGACTCCGGCCAGTCAACCTCCATGGCCTTCCAGGGGTTGGGGGGCAATCTGAATGGATCCAGCGGAAGCTTGCGAGACTCGGAGAGAGCAATGGGAATATGGGCCTGCCCTGCGAAGAGCGGGCGCGGCGGCAGAATCCAGGCAAGCCAAAGAGCCAGTGCTATGGCAACAGAGAAGCAAAAACATGATACTTTACTTTGAGATTTCATTATAACGACTCGATTTCAAAGCTAAATATACATTATACGTCCTGAGCGGCCTTGTCAAGGGAATTGGTCCTTACCCAGGACCGTCAATTGAGAAGCGCCTTGTCCCGGCCAGCCCCCATGGGTTACGCGGAACTTCGGCTGTTGACGGGGTGTCGTTAGTGACTGTATAAAATCCTTGTCCGCAATCCGCTTTCCCATGTCGGGCGGATTTTCCCCTGAGAATATCCGTTGGGATCAGCGGTCTGAGGGTGCGGTGCGGACTGCCGACGTTCCCTTGAACGATTCCGAGGACGGCGGGGTTGTCTTAGCCCTTGCTTTCGGCAGAGCCGGGCCGGAGCAAAAGGAAGATCAATTTTTCAGAGGACTTACATGGGCTTAGAAAGGCCTTCGTGGGTGGACGCCGTGGTGGCGGAGCAAGTAAGCTCCATGCCGCCGTATGTCCCTGGCAAGCCGGTGGCGGAACTTGAGCGCGAACTGGGCATACGGAATGCGATCAAGATGGCTTCGAACGAGAATCCACTTGGCCCGTCTCCGAGGGCTCTGCAGTCGCTTGAAAAGCATTTTCGCAGCGTGCATGTTTATCCGGAGTCTTCCGCTCCCGATCTTCGCAGCGCTCTGGCAGTACGGTGGGGGTTGGAGCCGGACTCGGTGATACTTGGCAACGGATCGGACGAGATCATGGGATTTGCCGCGCACGTGTTCGTCAGACCCGGAGACGAGGTGTTGATCAGTGAGAACACCTTTTCCATGTACCGGATCTGCGGCCAGGCGTTTGGCGGGATTGTCAGAACCGTTCCTCTCAAGAGGTACTGTCATGACTTGGGGGCCATGAGCCGGCTTGTGGGGCCCAAGACGAGACTTATCTTTCTGCCCATTCCCAACAGTCCTACGGGCACGGTGGTCTCAAGGGAAGATTTTGAATCGTTTCTGAAGGATCTTCCCAGAGAAGGTCTGGTGCTGGTGATGGACGAAGCTTACAGGGAATACGTGTCCGCATCGGATTGTCCCAATGGGATCGACTACATTGGCTGCG
>DYLG01000124.1 GCA_020722215.1 Desulfomonile tiedjei | reverse complement strand
AGAGCTTCGAGGAAAACGCGCTTAAAAAGGCGAGAACGCTTGCTCGCGCCACTGGTCTGACCGCGCTGGCGGACGATTCCGGACTGTGCGTCGATGCGCTTGGCGGACGGCCGGGCGTTCTTTCGGCGCGATACGCCGGAGCGAATTCCACAGACGCGGAGAAATACTCCAAGATCCTTGACGAAATGGCCGATGTTCCGGAAAAGGAGCGGTCCGCGAGATTTGTCTGCGTGGTAGCGCTCGTGTCTCCCGAGGGAGAAGAGAACCTTTTCCATGGCGTGTGCGAAGGGATCATAACGCGGCGTCCAAGAGGAACGTCCGGCTTCGGTTACGATCCGATATTTCTTCATCCGGAGGCGGGCTGCACCTTCGCGGAGTTGGACCGGAGCGAGAAGAATCGCGTGAGCCACCGAGGCCGGGCCCTGGAGCAACTGGCCGAGTACCTCAAGGCCGTGGCTAAGGTAGACATGCACAAAGGCGGTTAGGGCCTGTCCGGAAATAACCTTTCCAATCGGTTACCGGCCCGATGGCTGTGCCGGACCTGCGTGTCTGCCCTTACCCTCGGTTCGGCCGTCGTTTCCATCGTTTATTTCGTGATAGCCAATTACCGTAGCAACTCGATTCCTTGCTCAGGCCCCCTGTTCCTTCGGAACCCGAGAAGTAGGGGCGACCGGCCGGTCGCTGCCGCGATCCGCGCCGAGCCGGTGCGCTGTTCAGTCGGAGTGTCTGGAAGTCCATTTGGCAAGCAGCGGGTCCGTGACCCCTGCTTCCTGAAATCCCCTTTTCCGGAGAAGGCACGAATCGCACAGCCCGCAGGGCTTTCCCAGAGGCAGGGGCGCATAACAACTGTGGGTTACGGAAAAATCCACGCCCAGTTCCAAGCCCTTGAGGATGATCTCTTTCTTGGTCATGCCGATCAAAGGCGTGTGGATCGTGAAACGGCCGCCCTCCGCCGCGAGCTTGGTGCCGAGATTAGCCACTCTCTCGAAGGCCTCAATGAACTCCGGCCGGCAATCGGGATATCCCGAGTAATCCACTGCATTGACCCCTATGAACAGATGACGGGCTCCAATGGTCTCTGCCCATGCCAGCGCCAGGGAAAGGAATATGGTGTTGCGAGCGGGCACGTACGTAACGGGAATTTGCCGAGTCATTTCTTCCGGAGACCGACCTTTGGGCACCTCCATTTCGGACGTGAGGGCAGACGGACCGATCTGGCGGAGGTTTACGTCCACTACGATGTGGCTCGCGACCCCAAGCCGTTCCGAGACGCGCTTTGCAGCCTGGAGTTCCACGCGGTGACGCTGGCCGTAATGGAAGCTGATGGCGTATGCCTCGTATCCCTCGGAACAGGCGATGGCCAACGTTGTGGCCGAATCCAGGCCGCCGCTCACGAGAACAACAGCTTTTTCACCCATTGGTAAGCCTCATATAGCAGATGCCAAAGATTTTGTCCGAATTTCCCGGAAAACCCGCTTTTTGAAAAAAGCCGGTTTTCCGGACCCTTCCGGCAAAAACTTTTAGCATATTAGCCGATTGGATTGGTGCTATCCCGTGGGGCACTGCCTACCTTTGACCGCGATGGCATGGCCGAAGAGACAAAACTTTTGGCAATCCCTATAAGCGCCCAATTCAATGAATGCGGCCGTTGTCACACCCCTCTGGGTTCATGGGGCCAGATAACCTTGTGGATCTGCATCTGGAACCTGGCATCGAGGCGGTCTTCCAGCATCCATTCCACCAGATTGCGAGGCGGCAGCTCGCCGAACACAGTGGACAACAGCACCGTGCCCTTGGCCATTTCCAGGCGCTCCCGAATAATCCCTCTGGCCCATTCGTAATCGTGACGGTCAGCGATGACGAATTTCACCTCATCTTGCTTTTTGAGCTTCCAGAGGTTGTCCCAAAAGATTTTTTCGGTCTCGCCGCTCGAAGGGCATTTCAGGTCCATGATCCGCACCGCGCCGGCGGGCAACACGGAGATGTCCAGGCTGCCGTTGGTCTCCACCAGAACGGTTTTGCCCTGTTTCAGCAGAGACTCGGCCAATGCGCCCGTCTCTTGCTGGATAAGGGGTTCCCCGCCCGTAATCTCGACAAGACGAAGTCGGTATGAGAGAAGCTTGTCAAGGACCTCTTCCATGGAAAAGGGTTCGCCTTCTTCCAGGGCGTAACGCGTGTCGCAGTAGCGACACCGGAGATTACAGCCCGCCAGTCGAACGAACGCGCACGGATAGCCCGCGTACGACGACTCGCCCTGAATACTGCTGAAGATTTCGGACACTTTCAGAGTCATGGTCTCTCGGCATCATTACGTTGGGGGGGCCGCATCCCGACCGCGCAGGCGGCTCGGGAAAAACCGGGGGCCCTTTTGACAAACTGATCTCAGGTGATAATATACAATTTTTTGGCGCAAACGGCCAACCAGGGAATCGCATGGTCGGTTCCCCGCTCCTTGGAGGATGGACATTGGAAAAGGCTCAGGTTCGATTCATTCCCGACGATGTTACAGTGGAGGCCGACAAGGGTCAATTGCTCCTTGACGTGGCCCTGGATGGCGGCATTTTCATTCGGGCAGCGTGCGGAGGCGCCGGTGCGTGCGGTCAGTGCAAAGTCCGGATCGTTGAAGGATCAGTCGAGAGGCTCAAGGACGACAAGCTCGACCCCCAGGCCAAGGCCGTCGGGTACGTGCTGGCGTGCCAGGCCAGGGTCTTGGGAGACATCACCGTCGAGGTTCCTGAGGCCAAGCTGGGTCGGAAGGTTATTCCAAGGGACGAAGCAGTGCGGATGCGTCAGACCGCGCAGCCCATGGAGTCCCCGCTTGTTGCCGAGATCAATCCCTTGGCCGTTCGGGTACTTATGGAAGCGGCCGCCCCAAGCCCTTTTGATAATGTTAGTGATTACGAGAGAATCGTTCGGACTCTCAAGGTCAGCCATGAAATAGAGCCTGTGGTAGCAAGCCTCGACGTAATCAAGCAGATCCCCAACAATGCTCGAGAGGCAGATTGGAAACTCACCGCATACATGTGTGTGGATGACTACCCCGGCATTGAAAAGAGCGTGTATCGCCTCTGCGACGTGAGCAGGGGACACGCGCAGGGGCCTCCCACCGCGCTGGCAGTGGATATCGGAACCACTACCCTCTGGGGCGAGCTGATCAATCTTGACACAGGCAAAGTCCTGGCTCGGGCTTCCCGATACAATCCGCAGATCGCCATGGGGGACGATGTCATCAGCCGAATAGTGTACGCGTTGAAAAAGGACGGACTGGACAGGCTGCAGAAGGAAGTGGTCACCGGTCTGAACGAGATCATTGACGAGGTCCTGCTCAAGAGCGGTCAACCGCGAGAAAACATTATCTTCATGATCGCCGCGGGCAACACCGTGATGACGCATCTGTTTCTCGGCCTGAATCCCAGGTACTTGCGCCAAAGCCCATACGTCCCGGTTGCCCAGCACATCCAGCCCGTTCCTGCACACACTTTGGGCCTGAACATGCCACGGCACGGCTTCGTAAGGGTAATGCCCGGTGTGGCCTCGTACGTAGGCGGCGACATAGTCAGCGGCGTCCTTGCCAATGGCATGTGGGACTCCGATGAGATGACTCTCTTCATAGACATCGGGACCAACGGCGAGATCGTCGTGGGCAACAGGGACATGCTCATGACCGCGTCCTGCTCGGCGGGCCCGGCGTTCGAGGGCGGCGGGCTTGAGTATGGCATGAGAGCCTCGCCCGGCGCCATCGAGGAGATTCTGATCGATCCGGAAACTTACGAGCCCATGATCAAGACCATGGATACCAGACCCGCGCTGGGAATCTGCGGTTCGGGAATCATCAACATCATTTCCCAGATGCTTAAGCTCCGAATCCTGGGGCCGAACGGCAAGTACCGCACTGATCTGGGCACTGATCGAGTGCGCGGAGGCAGGAGCGGATATGAGTACGTGATAGCCCGAGCATCCGACGGCGGAATCGGGGAGGACATAGTGCTGACGGAAGTGGACCTGGACAACATCACCAGGGCCAAGGCCGCGATGTTTTCAGGGTACACCTGTCTGTTGAGCAAGATCGGCGTTGATGTTCAGGCTCTCGATCGGGTCATCATCGCGGGAGCTTTCGGGAGCTTCATCAACCTGGATCATGCCGTTACCATTGGTCTGCTGCCGGATCTGCCCAGGGACAAATTCCGTTTCATAGGGAACAGCTCACTTCTGGGGGCCCGTCTGGCAGTTCTAGACAAAAGTCTTTACCAGCGGGCGGAATCTGTCGCCCGCAGCTTAACCAACGTGGAGCTTTCCGAAGACCACTCTTACATGGACAACTTTATGGCCGCGCTATTCTTCCCTCATACGCGGGCCGAGCTTTTCCCCTCGGTGAAGCTGGGATCGTAGTAGGCGCGGGATGCGGCGCCCAGCGGGAACCGCATCGGTCGTCCCTTGAAACCGTTCCTCGTTCCGGATCCCGAACCCTGGAAACGAGGAAAACGGAACAAAAATGGGCCGAGGATTGTCCCAAAGGCGGATTCTCTGATCAATTGTTGGTGGAACTGGACGGGATCGAACCGACGACCTCTTGAATGCCGCACGGCAAACGCGGTAGGGAGACAAGCTTCTGTCAATGAATCAACGGGTTGCGTGCCTGAAGGTCCGCAAACCGGCCAAAATCGCGGTCGGCAGTCCACAGTTCGGTCACACCGTGCAGTCGGCACAGTGCGGCTACTCGGCAATCATGTACTTGAGGGCCGGTTATTTGTCCGCTGTGAAGCATAGGCCGCAGGCGCCGCCAATAGTCTTCGAGTTCGGATAGGAGCACAAGGCTCGGTGATTCCAGCCATGCTTCCACTTGGTCAATGGCATTTTCCAGGGGAGTAGGAGGGGCATAGATTCGCGGGTGCGTGACGATGGCGAGGAACTCGTGAATGCAGGGCCATGGTATCGCCCATGGAGCGCGGCCTTCTGCGAGTTCGACCAGTCGATCCAAGGCAGCGGCGTGCCAGGGCGAATCTTCCCGGTGGGCGTAGACGAGGATGTTCGCGTCCAGGGCAATCATCCCCCGCGTCCTTCATAGATGTTTTCACGAATCTGCTCCCAGGAAGCCCCAGCCAGATGAGGCTGCAAGCCGGTTCCTCTGAAAGACGCTTTTCGAAACCGGAAAGCGTTGCTCCGCTTGCGCTTGGCGATAATCAATCGAAGGCCTTCTTCAACAAGGGCTTTGAGAGTAGTCTTCTCCTTAGCGGCCAATTTGCGGGCCTCTTCAAGGATGCTATCAGGTATTTGCACGGTTGTCTTCATACAGCCGGCCATATCACGGAAGACGACGATATGTCAATTGAGCCCAATGTCGGCTTGGTGGAACCGGCGGCCCGCCGGCCCGCTGTACCATCGTGCCTGGTGGGACGGGCGGCTCGCCCCTCGTTGGGGCCTGGCGCCACGGGTGTCTGCGAAAAGCCGCATCTAGACGCTACTGGCAAATATACCCGGCGCTCATTTTGTCATCGAGCGGCGCCAAGGGCGACCGGCCGGTCGCCCCTACTTCAAGCGGCCCCACTCCCGCACGCGAACCCTCGGAAACCCTGCAACGCGTGGTTCGCGGCGGGCTCTTCTTGCCGGCTCCCGGGCTGGAGCCTGGGAACGAGGAAGGGTTCCACTTCAACAGTTGCGTACGGCTCACCCGGAACTCAAGGAAGAGCTTCCCCCACGTCCCCGTCCGTGGTATTCTCTTTTGTAGGAGGTCACGATCATGCCCACTGCTCCCGTCATAGGGCCACAGGAAATGGACCGCGAGACGGAAGAAATCCTGGCCGACCCTGAAGTCCGGGCGTCTTTGGAGGCGCTTGAGGATCTTGAAGACCGGGAAGACCTGATCCACCATTTAAAGGCCCTCAAGAAACTCAAAGAAGGCAAGGACCGTCTAATTCCGTGGGATGAAGCCCTGAAGCAATTGGGGCTGTAGACCTTATACCGGCTTGCCATTCTGGGAGAAGCTCTGAAGGATCTTGCCGGTATGCCGCAACGCTATCAGGTCCTCATCCGAAATCGTATTAATATGCTCGCCCGGAATCCACCTCCCAGGGGGGCCAAGAAACTTCACGATCAGGGTTATCGGCTCCGCCAAGGACCTTATCGCATCCTTTACCAAGTGGACGATCAGGAACTCCGCGTTAAGATCACCGGTATAAGACATCGCCAAGAAACCTACCCGTAACCCTGGTTGCGCCCGCGTCGCGTACACTGTGCTAAATTTTGTTAACTTTTCTTCTTTGACCCGGGCGTTTTTCTTCTCAGCCTTCGGCCGATGGTCTTTTCAAGCTGACCTATGAACTCTTGGCTACTCCACTGAACTGATTGCCTCGATGATTTTGAGTTTGAGGTCTTCCGAATCCATCTCTTCATTGAAGAAGGCCTCGATGATTTCCTTCAGTAGTCCCTTGCCGATTCTTCCTGCAGCGACGTGGTAGCTGATATTTTCCATCTCGCGCAGAAAGTGCCCTGCACAATAGAGATACCCGTTCAAAAGCAACATCTGTGCGGAGAGAGTTATGGCGATACGCTTGTTGCCGTCTTCAAAGCAATGGAATTGACAGGCGCAAAAGAAGAGATGAGTCAACTTCTCAGCGAAGGTAGGATAATAATCGTCATTCTGTATGTGCGTCAGCACGCTATCGAGCCTGCCCATGTCCAGGTGGCCCAGCGCGCCGCCACCGCTGATCTCCACAGTCTTGCGATGAATCTCAATCGCCTGATCGAGCGTGAGGTACACGATTGTCATGGCTACTCGCGCTCCTTGAGGCGTTTCATCACGTCCTTGGCTTCTTCCAGGCGGTCGGCCAGTTCTTTGCTCTTCTCGCCTAGGAACCGCTCGAACTCATCCCGCTGCAATGGAGCGACATACTCGGACAACTTCTTGTGCAAAGCATCCCGGAAGGCCAGATCCCGGCTGGCCATTTTGTTGCGAGCTTTCTCGATTAACGGCTTCCAGTGGGCTTGTTGTTCAAAATCGGCGAAGAGGGCATCCACTTCCCAGGAAGTGAGCTTTCGCCCTTTCTCGGCACAGGCACGACGCAGTACGTCGGCAAAACCACATTCATACGAGGCGACCAGATCAAGGATTTCTGCGTAGAAAGTATCCCGCACCTTGTCTTTTTCATGCAACCGCAGCACTTTGCGATACTCCTGCGCCTTCTCCCGGAAAATGCTCACATAGATCTTGTTGGTGTAGATCGAATATTTGAATTTTCCCATGTCCACAGTGTCGCGCAGAGCGTCGGTAAATTCCTTGCGGTAGTTCTCTTCTTCGAACCAGGAGTTCAGGAAATCCTCGTCCCGTTGATTGATGTACTTGGTGCCGCCACCGCTGCGTTGGTTGATGGTGTCGATGACGATATCCAGGATAATTTGGCGCAGAAGCCGCGCCCGTTCGCTCTCCACCATTAGCATGGCTAGGTTAAGGAATGCCCGGAAGTCAAAAATGGCCAACTGAGGGGTTCTGGCGATGTTCCCGAAAATCATTTCGGGAACATCCGAAGTCTTGATAGCTCTTTTCAGTGATTTCAGCCTGTTACCCTTGATTACTTCGTAACCGTTGCGAACCAACTCTTCTTCGTGTCGGGAGAGGTAGTTTTCTACCGTGCGCGGCGTGACCTCAAAGAAGGCGGCCACCTGCTCCTTGAGCACTACCGTCTTCCCCTCGAAGGGGATACCGGTGATGCGGGTAGCGTTCTCGATCTCCTGTAAGGCGTAAGGGTTATTGAGAATATTCTGACGGTGGATGGAGGAACTGGTCAGGTCCTTGCTCATAATCTTTCCCTCAAAAAGAGGCTGATGGCCGGCAGTACCGGGTGCACCGGACTTCATTTGATTCGCTTTTCTTCTTTGGACTGGGCCTCTTACCGCTCAGGAGGGCGGGCCTCCCCAAATTTTCGTCCAACTTGAATTTCATCTCCTCAGTTTTCTACTGCAATCGGAATATAGCGCTCCCGGGCAGTCTCCGCCCCATAGGCAATGCATGCCGGAATATCCTCGGCCTGCAACTGGGCATATTCCTGCAGGATGTCATCAGCAGTACTTCCGCTTGCGAGAAGATCAAGAATCAGCGACACCCAGATCCGGGTCCCCCGAATGCACGGTCTACCATGGCAAGCGTGGGGGTTTACTGCAATCCGCTCTTTCCAGTCGAATTCCATGTGGTCTTATCTCCCGTACGCAAAATGCGGCAAGAGCTGCCGGAACACCACACTATTACACCTCTTCACAAATGCGGTGTCGCATTTTTTCGATCTGAGTCGAGTCGGGGTCAGGCTTGACAAATTTGGATTCTTACCAGGTCTTCTCTTGTCCGCTCAAGTTCTGCCGCCAGTTGAAGATTCGTTTCCTGATGCTTCCGCAAGCGATTGACAGCGTGCCCGGGGCTGCTTAGCTCACGGCCCAATCTCTTGCCGACGCAGGCCAGTAAGCGTAGATGGCCAAAGAAGTCGCGACCCATGGTGGCAGCACAGGCCGCCGGCCTCCCTGGAGGCCGCCGGTTTCATCTCGTGGAAAGGAATCCCATCCGGCTCCGCAAAAAATGTCGCGGTCACGTTCCCGCCTATCATCACATGATAGACCGCGGCCGGATAGCAAGTGCTCGCTCTCCGTGCCGGTATTGGTATTTAGCACACTCAAATCCAAATAAGTGAAGCCTGACCCCGTTTCGACAAACCATCTTGCCATTTCGGCGTCTCAGATCTATAACTATTCCATTCGGGGTGTAGCGCAGCCTGGTTAGCGCGCGTGCCTTGGGAGCACGAGGCCGCCGGTTCAAATCCGGCCACCCCGACCAATCTCCGAACTGACGGCAAAGACTCCACCACCAAGCCACCAAGAAAGTGCTATATGACTCTCTTCTTGGCGTCCTTGTGTCTTGGTGGTAAACACCCCTATCCCGGCATGGTAGGGCGGGCTCTGCCCGCCAACCGGAGAAAATGCCTCCAGCCGCTTCGCGGCCCGGACCTGTTTGAGTACGTCGGGCAGAGCCCGACCTGTGGCCATTGAGAAGAAATCCTGTCATGATCCTTTCCCCTCTTAGGAGAATAATTCTTTGTGGTTTGTTTACGGTCTTTGTGGCGGCAGCTTTCGGAATCGCACAGTCCCGGGGAAGCACGGACCATGAGCTGCGTCTGACGGTTCTGCACGTGAACGACACCCACGGTTATTACGTGCCGTACAAGATCGAAGGGATCGCCTCGCCTGCGGGGGGTCTGACCAAGGCGACTACTTTGATCAATCGCGTCTTGCAAGACAATCGCGCCGCGGGACGTGAAACTTTGCTGCTTCATGGGGGCGACCTGCTCACCGGCACGCCGTTCTCCATGGTGTTCAAGGGATCCATGGGCGTTGACCTGCTCAACCGGATGGGATTCCAGGCCATGGTCGTGGGAAACCACGACTTTGATTACGGGAAGGACAATCTGATCAAGAACCTCCTCCCGGCGATGTCTTTCCCTTTGCTCAGCGCGAACATCACCGATGAAAAAGGAGCGCCGGTTTTCCGTGAGAGCGTGGTCATGAAGTTTGCTCCCGGTAAGACACGGGTGTTCATCTTCGGTCTGACGACAGAGGATACGCCGGCCATGACATTACCCGACAACGTTAAGGGGCTGCGTTTTCACAATGCGATAGAGGCCGCGCAGAGGGTCCTGAAGGATGTTTCGGACGATGATCTGGTTATCGCGCTCACTCACCTGGGGGCCCTGGAAGATCTGAAGTTGGCGGCGGCCTGCCCCAAGATCGACATCATTGTCGGCGGGCACTCCCACACAGCGCTCTTCGAGCCCTTCAAGGTCGGGGATTGCGTCATAGTCCAGGCAGGCGCGTACAGCAAGTATCTGGGTCGTCTGGACCTGGAGGTGGTCGACGGGAAGGTACAGCGGTACCGGGGCGGACTTGCCCTGCTTGGGCCTGAAATCCCCGAAGACCCGGCTCTCGTGGCCATTGTCAATCAGTACAAACCGAAAATGGACGCGGGCCTGCAGCAGGTAATCGGCAGGTCCGATATATTCCTGGACGGCAGCATGAGCAGCGTCAGAGCCGACACCCCGTGCGATCTCGGAAAGTTGGTTGCCCTGGCCGTAGCCCAAGGGGCAAAAGCCGATATGGCGCTCATCAATGGCGGGTCCATAAGGGCGAGCCTTCACAAAGGCGAAATAACCGTGGCAGACCTCTACACCATGCTGCCGTTTCCCGACCATGTCTTCAAGTTTGAACTCAAGGGAAAGGATCTTGCCGCAGTCTTGCAGAGGAGCGCCGACCTTCCGCCGGGCAGCGGGGGAATACTCGGGACTTACGGGGTCTCCTTCAGAAAAGAAAACGGAAGAGTCATCGTGGAAAAGGTGGGTGACGCGGCGTTCGATCCCGAAAAGACATATTTCGTTGCCACAAATGGTTTCCTCGTAGCTGGAGGGGACGGGTACACCATATTCAAGGAAAAAGGAACCAACTTCCAGGAAACGCCTTTTTCCGTCAGTGATCTGATGGCCGAGCTGATCAAGGGGAGAAAGGTAATCGGCCCGGACGTCATTGACATCATTCGGTGATTGTTCACGAAACTCGGTCAGTCTTGTGAATCCGGGATGCGCCCCCACTGTTCATTTCTTCGGCCCGCCCCCCTTGTCGCTGTGCTCTTCCATTCTCTGTTGAATGGCGGCCTCGTACCCTCGATCCGAAGGACGGTAAAAGCGTTTCTTCCGGATTGGGTCCGGAAGGTGTTCCTGATCCACCACTGCATCGGGATAGTCATGGGCGTACTTGTACCCCTTGCCGTACCCCAGTTCCTCCATCAGGCGGGTAGGCGCGTTGCGAAGATGTAGAGGAACCGGCAGATGCCCGGACCGGGCTATCTCCTCCTTCACCGCGCCGTACGCGGCGTACAGGGAGTTGGACTTCGGCGCCGTGGCAAGGAAAACAACCACTTGAGCCAATGCCAGCACGCACTCGGGGAGCCCCACGAAACAGCAGGCATGGTACGCGGCCACAGCCTGCTCCAAAGCGCGGGGGGAAGCCAACCCCACATCTTCACTAGCGAACCGGACAAGACGGCGGGCTATGTACAACGGATCCTCACCGCCTTCTATCATCCGTCCCATCCAGTAAAGCCCCGCGTCCGGATCACTGTCCCTCAGTGATTTGTGCAAGGCGCTGATTATATTGTAGTGCTCTTCCCCCACCTTGTCGCAAAGGAGGCTTCTCCTCTGGGAAACCTGTTCGATCAAGTCTTTTGCGATCTTGCCCGCATGCTTGTTCACAGCCTCTGCACCGGCCACTTCCAGTATGTTCAAGGCTGCTCTAGCGTCGCCGCCGGATGCGGTGATCAGCGCGTCCGGGGCCTCGTCGTCCATTTTCAACTCCAGCAGGCCCAGGCCTCGGTCCCGGTCTTCCAGCGCGCGGTAAATTATGGTCTTCAGATCGTCAGGTGAAAGCAGCTCGAATACGAACACCCTCAGCCTGGACAGCAGAGCGGAGTTCACTTCAAAGCTCGGGTTTTCCGTGGTGGCCCCAACGAGGATGATGGCGCCGTCTTCCACGTGAGGGAGGAGATAATCCTGTTGAGCTTTATTGAAACGGTGGATCTCGTCGAGGAATAGAACGGTCTTGATGCCCGCGTATTTCAAATCGTCGCGCGCTTGTTTGACGACCTCTCGAATCTCCTTGACCCCAGCCGTGACCGCGGAATACGGCACGAACCTCGACCTGGACTTGCGGGCCATGATCCGCGCCAGGGTAGTCTTTCCCGTACCGGGCGGCCCCCAGAAGAGCATCGAGAACAGCCGATCCTCCTCTATGGCCGTTCTCAGCATTTTCCCCGGCCCGAGGATGTGCTCCTGTCCTACGAAGTAATCCAGGTCCTCAGGGCGGATTCTGTCCGCGAGAGGTTTCTTGTCGCGTTTTGCTTTGGAATTATCAAAAAGATCCATACCATTAGCTTATACCAAAAACTGCTTTGCAGGAAGCAAGGGACTGTCTCGAAACAACGGAAGAATCTTCACCACCAAGACACAAAGTGGCCAAGAAGCAATTGAATTGCGGATTCCTCGGCGCCAAATACGTTACCGAATTTAGGAAACGGAGTACTTAGCGCTCAAATCTCCTCCCTGATCGCATCGTGCAAACGTGTCCTGAACGGCTTGATCCTGAAGTCCGCCTCACCCATGAACACCCGATTGGTCAATAACACCACTACAAGGTCCACATCCGGATCCATCCAAAGAGATGTCCCAGTGAATCCCGTATGGCCGAGGCT
>DYLG01000123.1 GCA_020722215.1 Desulfomonile tiedjei | reverse complement strand
CAGCACCCTCTCGTCCCGTTCTTGGAATGGACGCAATTGATGAAGGCGACGTTCTTCGGATCCCCGAGGTTTCCGCTTTTCATCCGCGCTTCGAGCTCGGAGAGCGTGATGACCCGGGCATCGTTTCCATAGAGGAAGAGCCCTGCGGGTGCTATCTCGCGCATGCCCGTGGCCACGATCACGCTGGAAAACTCCAGGCTCTCCGGCTCCCCGCCGTTGGCGCGCAGGCCCACTTTGTAGTTGCCGATGTACCCGTCCACCGACACGATCTCGGTGTTCGTGCAGATTCGAACGTTCGGGTGGTTTTCGATCGCCGCCTTCTTGACCTTGAGAATTTCCTCTGCGGGCATCTCGGCGTGCTCGTGGGACACGGTCGAGATTCGGTTGAGGATTCCGCCCAGCTCCGGGGCCTTTTCCACGAGCACCGCGCGAAAGCCCTGGTCCGCGATGCACCGGGCCGCGCTCATCCCGGCCGCGCCCCCCCCGATGATGAGGCAATCGGTGCCCACAGGCAGTCGGATTTCCTCCCCCTCCTCCAGGAGCACGGCCTTGGCGACCCCCATCTTGACGAGGTCCTTGGCCTTGGCCGTCGCCGTCTCGGGTTCGTTCATGTGCACCCAGGAGACCTGCTCCCGGATGCTCACGAATTCCAGAAGATAAGGGTTGAGGCCGGCCTCTTTCACGGTCTGTTTGAAAAGCGGTTCATGGGTCCGCGGGGTGCAGGAGGCGATGACCACCCGGTTGAGGCGGTGATCCTGGATGGCCTGCTGCATGGCGCCCAGGGCGTCTACCGAACAGGACCAACGGCCCTCGCTTGCATGGACCACGTGCTTGAGGCCGGCCGCATAGGCCACCACCTCCGGGACGTTCACGACGCCCGCGATGTTGGAGCCTCAGTCACAGACAAAAACGCCTACCCTCACCTCGTCTTCCATCATGTCCTCAGGATGGCCTTCATGCCGGCGGCACAGGCCTGAACCACCGATTCGGCAATATCGATAGGCCCCGTGGCCCCGCCGCAAAGGTAGATCCCCGGCACGCGGGTCTCCAGGGGGGCCAGGAGGGGATCCCGTTCTTTGAAGAACCCGAGGGCGTCCAGATCGAGATCCAGGACCTTGGCGAGCTTCGGGTTTCGGTCGCTCGGCGCAAGTCCTGTGGAAAGGACCAGGAGATCCGCCTCGTCCTCCCGAACTCGGCCCGTCTCCAGATCCTCATAACGGACCCTCAGGTTCCGGGTCTCGGGATCCTCGAAGACGTCGTAGGGCCTTGCCCTCACGTACCGGACGCCGCTCGCCACGGCCTTTTCGTAGAACCCCCAAAAGCCTTTCCCATAGGCCTTGAGATCGTTGTAATAGATCGTGGTCTCCACGGAGGCATCGTGCTCCTTGGTAATGATGGTCTGCTTGGCAGCGATCATGCAACAGACCTTGGAGCAATAGGGCACACCCGTGGCCAGCCCTCGGCCCGCGCATTGAAACCAGGCGATGTTGTGTGCATGCTTGCGGTCAGACGGCCTGACGATTTGACCCGCAGTAGGGCCGCCTGCATTCATCAGCCGCTCGAACTCGAGATTCGTTATCACGTTGGCACACACGCCATAACCGTGGAGGCCGTGCTGCGGCTTGGCGTGCATGATGCCCGACGCCACCACAATGCTGTTGACCTGGAGCTGGATCTTCCGGTTGGCCTGCCAGAGACGCACCGCATCCTTACCCTCCTTTTGGCATGCCTTTACGCACAGGGCTATTGGGCATTCCCGGCATTGGCTGCAGTCCACCACGCATCCGCCTACGCATGCGCCGTTCTGTCGCATCCGGCCGTTCCGGCAGTCCGGGTCGATAACCACTTTGTTGGGGACAGCCTGGGGGAAAGGCATGGAAATAAGCTTGCGGGTTCCGCCGATCCTGCCGTCCATAGGATCGGGCACGGCCACGGGACAGGCTTGCACGCAAGCGCCGCAACCGGTGCATTTTCCCTCGTCAATGAAGCGAGCTTTCTTGACGAGCGTCGCGTCAAAGCCGGCCGGGACCTTCTTGACCTTTCTCAGTTCAGTGTTGGCCAGTATTTCAATGTTGGGGTGGTTGTCCACCTGATACATCTGAGGGGCTTCGATGCAGATGGAACAGTCGTTGGTGGGGAAGGTCTTGTCCAGTCTGGCCATCATGCCGCCGATGCTGGGAGTATCGTCCGTGAGATAGACCTTGGTCCCGTAGGCCGCTGCGTTCAAAGCGCAATTGATGCCTGCGACGCCGGCCCCGACGATGAGAATCGCCTCCGACATGGATCATCCTTCGCGTTTCGGGTTCGGTTCAAATTTCCGTAATGATCACAGCCTTGGATTTGCACACCGCCTCGCATGTCCTGCAGCCAAGGCAATGTTGCGGCCGGGCCGGTACAGCTTTCTCAAAGACGTCGAAAACATCGCAGGGACAGTATCTCAGGCACTCTTCGCAGCCGTCGCAGCGTTCGCTCTCCACGTGCACGAGATATATTTCAAAATTCCGGTTCTGCTTGGCCATGGTTATTGCCCTTGGACTTCCGACTCAGACACGCGCAACCGATGCTCGGCCGGCTCCTGTTGCCTCTGAACCGCGTCTACTTTTTCAGATCCTCCCACCTGTAATCGATCAGTTCCGTGAGAACGCCATTGAGCTTCTTCGGCGGGATGAAAGCGAACTCACAGTCGCGGAAAGGCCGGGCCTTCTCTCCTCGCGCATCGGGAATGAAAGGGTATCCCTTGGCCTCCAACTCCGTTATGGCTTGTCGGGTGTTGTCAACGTTGAAGCTGATAAGCATGATCCCTTCGCCGCGCTTGTCGATGAACTTTGCCACGTCCCCGTCGGGTGTGGTGGATTCCATAAGTTCGAAACCCACCTCGCCTACCATGTAGCGGGCGACATTGATCTTCTCGAGTTCATCGACGTAAGCGTCGTCAGGCCCGGTCTTACCGAGGAGCGGTTCCCAGAGCTTGCGGGCTGCTTCGAGGTTCTTCACTGCTATGCAGATATGGTCAATCTTATTCACTTTCATTTAGCGTCCCTTCCGTTTCGGGATTGCGTCCGCTCTGGGCATGGCCATGGAGCGGACCGTTTGGAAGTTGTATAGCCTTTGGCGAGACTTCGCCTGAACAAATCGGGCGATACGGGCGGGTTTAAAACCCGCCCCTACAGACAATCGGACCTCTCTATCGGCAATGCCTACAATAGCTTACCAAGGAGACTCCTTCTTTCAACAGGGCCGTCTCCTGGGAATCGTCCTCATGAAACGGTCAATTGGCGTTGAAATTCCCTTTGAGCCAACGTTCAGAAAGTCACCTTCGCCAGGGGCACGGAAATCGCTTTGTCAGGGCAAACACACCCGCACTCGTTGCAGTCTTCGCACAAGAATTCCGTGACCACGACGCGGTCGTCTTGCAGACGGATTGCGGAGTCAGGGCACGCCTCCACACACAACGGCCGGCTTATGCCGCCGCACATGGTGCATTTTTCCGGATCTATCTGAGCAGCCATGTCTTTCTCCGTTCACTTGATCCTCTTGGCCAGGCGTCTCAGACATACGCCCTGGCCTCGTGGGATGGCTTTAAGGGTTTCAATGTGGTATTCCACATTGAAAAAGACGTTGATGTCCATAAGAGACGTCTCAAGAATTGCGTCGCAGCACCGGACGTCCTCTTCCATGGGCACATCGTATTCTTTGGCGAATGTCGGCCAAGGGCATCTTTCCCATTTGATGAACAACTCAAAAGGGTTAGCGCCTTTCTCGACCTTGACTTGAGCCCCTTGGGTCGCCCATTGCCCGGCAAGCTGGTTTGCCAAGCTGATCAGCCACGCTTCCTCGCCCTTCAGCCAGTTCAGACGGGGAAGCAGGCTCCGCCCGAATTCCGCTCCAATAATGCGGGCCGCCTTCAGGCTCACCTCTGTCGGATCGGCTCCAGGGCCGGCGATTTCCAGGGCCGCCCTCCGCCAACGCATATAGGTCTTGCCGACCTCACTCTGGGCGCTCCCGAGGTCTCTCCACAACTTGGTGATCTCTTTTTCTGCGTCAAAAGCCATTGCTTGTCTCCCTTCCCAAGTGGAAGCTAAATCCTGAGCCCGATCCGGTAGCCGTCATGAACTGCGCTGGACAGGTTGCGAGGCATCAGGGCGTCACCGATCACGTAAAGCTGGAGGCCCTCGCCCTGAACTGCGGCCTTGAGGTCCTCGTTGGGCCTGCGCTCGGTCAGGACGAGAGTATCGTACTGCAGCGGGAAGCGGTAACCATCGAAAGTCCGTACCAGCAGCTCGCTCTGGCCCACCTCGACTATATCGCAATCATTGTAAGCGTTTACCTTGTTCTGGCGTAGGTAAATCATGTAGCGCCACTTGAAGGACGGGTTCACGTCGAAGCCTGCGCTCTTTTCCTTCCCTACGATGGTCACCTTCTTGCCCTGTTTTGCCAGGTACAGGGCCACTCCAATGCCGGGTTTGCGGTTGCCCCAGACCACCACCTTGTCGCCCACCTGAGCCTTGCCGGAAAGGACATCCAGCACGCCCACGACTTTCGGATTGTCTGCGGCGGCACTTGGTAACGGCGCGTATACCGGCCCTGTAGCAAGAACCACCACGTCGGGCATCTCCTCGCCGATAAGATCGGCCGTGACCTCGGTGCCGAGACGGAATTCCACTCCGTACTTCTCACACATGGTTTTCTGGTACGTAACGCAGGTCATCAGCTCGTCATCACCGTACGGGGCTCTTGATGCCTCCAGCAAGCTCCCGCCGAGTTCCTCGCGCTTGTCGTACACCTTGACCTCATGGCCTCGCCGAGCTGCCACGTGGGCACACTCGAGGCCCGCAGGTCCCGCTCCCACAATCATGACCTGCTTCTTTTCGTCGGCGGCAACGGGTTTGGGATAATAGCTCTCCACGTGTTCATGCGCACACATGGGGTTGATGTAACAGGTCATGGGAGCATCGCGGAAGAGCCGGGCAAGGCAGAGATTGCATGCCACGCAGTGGCGGATCTCATTGGGACGCCCTTCAAGGACCTTCTTGGGCATTAACGGATCCGCGATCATGGAACGGCAAATCTCCCACATATCAAGCTCGCCCGCGGCTATGGCCTTTTCGGGGAATTCCGGGAGAAACAGGCGATACGCCATCTGCACCGGGATCTTCACATGCTGCTTGGCTCTCTTGGCAAGGTGAAGCCACGAACCCATAGGCACGTCCCGGCTGATCACGGGCACGATGGATTCTTGCCAGCCTGCGGTGACGCTGATGTAGTCCACTCCCGCTTCTTCAGCTATGACATAGGTTTGCATGGACTCTTCCGGTGTGTTGCCGCGCACGTCATCGAGAAGCTCTTCCGCGCAAAGCCGGATCCCCACCGGAATATCCGGTCCCACGGCTTTTTTCACGCCCTGGATGATCTCAACAACCGCCTGCATCCGGCCTCGTAGGTCCCCGCCGTACTTGTCGGAGCGCCTGTTGGTGTATTTTGAGACGAAATTTGAGATGAGGTATCCGACGATTCCGGAGATCTCTATCACGTCGAACCCCGCTGTCACGCCCCGTTTGGCCGCGTCAACGTGCTGTTGGACCATCTCCTCTATTTCGGGTATGGTCATCTCATGCATGGGTCTGAAAATGCGCAGGCGTTGGGGAACAGCGGAAGGGCCATGCCCGTAGGGAACGTCAACCGCGCCCACACGGCCGCAGTCCATCAACTGAAAGCCGGCAATCGCCCGCTGGGAATGGATCGCGTCTGCGAGCCGCTTGAGTCCGGGAATGAACTTGTCATCCCAGGCCGCTGCCTGGCCCACGTACCCCTGTCCTTTGCGGGCCTGGTCCATATAGACGCCCTGCATGAAGCACATTCCGCCAATTACGCCTTCCGCTCTGGCACGAATGTATGCAACATCCGCATCGGTCACAAAGCCGTCATGACTGTTGAGGTTGTCTTCCGTGGCCGCGTACTTGACCCGGTTGGGAATCATCAGATTCCCGATCCGGATCGGGTTGAACAGATTGGGATAGCTTTTCGCTCCCGGGTAAGATGAGTAGTCCCATTCGAATAGCACTCTAGCCATAGCGCCTCCGATCTCTTGTTAGCAAGCGTTATTGGACTTCTTCATAGAAATATGCTCTTCGGCAACCGGATCAAGGCGGCGGACCGAACGCCTTGGCGAGCAAGCGATATGCCTCGTCAAGCCTCTCGAACAGCGAGTACGCCCGATCTTTGAGCAACCACCGAATAACCAGATAGTCGATGGCGCCGATCACGATGCTTCGAGCGACGTAGGGGTCCAAGTGCGGATCCATTTCACCGTTTGCCCGACCCTGCTCGAAAATCTCGATGAGTTTGGAGTAGAGCGACTTCACGTTCAGGTACACATCGGTCTCCATGAACGCGGCATTTGTCTTGAGAAAGAGGTACACGATCTTGGCGTCCAGAGGCGATTCCTCGATACGACGCAAGGTCCACCAGAGATACTTCCTCAGTTTGTTAAAAGCGCCTTCGATGCCGAAGAGCTGATCTTCCATGTCGGCCAGAAGTTCGGAGACCCATAGATCCGGGATTGCAAGGAGCAAGTCCTCCTTGCCCTTGAAGTACTCATACAGGGCAGCTTCGGACAATTGCGCGTCCCGGGCAATGTCCATGACCGTGGTCTTCTGATAGCCGTTCTCTGCGAAAAGGCGCCGCGCGGAATCAACAAGGCGCTCCCGGGTGTTCTTGGCCTTTGCGCCGGAGTTCTTAATGCCATTCGGCGGTTTCATGAATTCGCGTCTTCGGGCTTTCCGGTAATTGGTGTTGATCTATTGCGCATGATGCCGAGAGATCCTAACGGTCCGATCAGTCTTCCCACGATTCGTGAGGCTGCCGCTCCGTGGAATCCGTTGTCTCAGTGCTCGGTTGATCGTGCAGGCACCATCTCTATGATCCCGCAATGCAACTGAGCAGTTAATGGGCCGAGATTACGATCTTAAAGACTCACGACCGGGGATTGCTGATTGTCTTACCTAATAGCATTAGGTTAACCTCTTGTCAAGAATTTTTTTCATCACATTTCGAGCTGTTTTATGGGCGGTTGCAATATACTCATTTGGCTTATTTAAAGCCACTCATCAGGTCTATATACCAGAAAGCCTAACGAGACCCGACTGAGCGAACTGGACCCTCCTGCAGAATTGGTACCCTCCGCGATACTGTGGTTGCGAAACGAGATGACGTTGGCATTCTTGATACAGCCGCGGACCTATATGTTTGCTCTTTGCGCGGATCGATACGTCGCTTTGGGGCGGACACGCCGGTCTGCCCCTGCCATGGGGTCGGCAACCTCTTGATGGTTTATTTCTTGACAGGTCTTATGGCTATTGTTGGCAGTGATTCCGGATAGTTGCTCGGAGGCCGCGGTCGATACCGTCTGCAAGAATCTGTGTCTGAATGCCTCGACTAAGAGGGCGGGTTTGAAACCCGCCCCTACCGCGAAATCGGAAATTTCTTCCAGCAACCGTTATATGTGTCCCTGAACTGAAGGCAGATCCGGCCGTTCGCAGCGCAAGGGGACGCAGGGAACGAGGATGCGTCGGAACTTCCGGAAACAGGTATGTGGTAAGTGCCGGAATTCTTGTCCGGATGAACTTGCTGTAATTGCTTGCAATATCCCCCCTGCCCTCTCCGGCCTGGGGAGACGGTGTTTGTCCCTCCTCCCTTGACGGGAGGAGGTTGGAACAGGGTGATATCAGACAATAATTTTGGTACTCGTCATAAGAGCCCCGACCACCCTGGAAGATGAGATTGCCCGAAGGATTGATCCGGGCGAGCGCCATGCGGGCCTTTTACTTCAGCCTGAAGAAGAAAAGCACACGATCCCGGGGAGCGGGAACAACCTTGAGTACCACCTGCGCTCCCGCCTCGACTTGAGCCGGGTCGCAATCGACTATCGGGCTAATTATCCGAAGTCCGTTGTCGAAGTCGATCAGGGCATATACCACCGGCGGATTGAAACCAGGAGGGGTCGCGGCGGTTTGCACGGTGAAGGCATAGATTTGCCCCGTCTCAGGGAAATCGACCCAGTCGAGTCTGTCGGACATGCACTTCGGGCATACGATGCGGGGAGGCCAGGCGATGTGCCCGCAGTCAGCGCATTTTGTCGTTGTGAGGCGGTTCTGTTTCAGATTGTCGTAGAACGGATAAATCCGGTTTTGATCCGGTGTCTGCAGAGGCACCGGGTCCAGGCTGTAAACATCTGGACTCACGATATAATTTGCTGCGTCTTCCAATTCTTTCATCAGTCTCTCCCGTATATAAGAATGTGATGCTCGCCCAGCCCGCTAAGGTTGTGCGTGAGAGCAATCCTTGCCCCAGGAACCTGCCGTGCGCCGGCCTCACCCCGGAGTTGGACGAAGGCTTCGTAGGCCTGTCTGATCCCCGTAGCACCGAAGGGATGACCGCAAGCGATCAGGCCGCCGCTGGGATTGACGACCACCCTGCCGCCGTAGTCCGAAAGCCTGTTCTCGACAAATGGGCCTCCTTCGCCCTTAGGGCAGAATCCGAGTTCTTCGTATTCCATTATCTCTGAAATCGTGAAGCAGTCATGCACTTCCGCGAGATCGACGTCTTCGGGGGCGATTCCCGCCATGGAGTATGCCTTTTCCCCTGCTGTCTTGAGAGCGGGCCACGAGGACCAGTCCTTGTGGTAATTGGCCCACGGATATCCCTGGTTAATTTGGGCAGTGCCGAGAATGTAAATCGGTTTGTCACAAAGGTCCCGTGCCAAGTCTTCCTTTGCCACTATCACGCCTGCCGCGCCGTCGGTGTTCGTGGAGCAGTCAAAGAGCTTCAGAGGTGTTGCGATGGGTCTGGAACTCATCACCTGATCAAGCGTGGCGCCTTTCTGGTGATGGGCGAAGGGGTTGTGCCGCGAATGGTCGTGGTTTTTCACCGATACCAGCGCCAACTGCTCTTCCGTGGTACCGTAGGACTTCATGTGGGCCTGGGCAACCATGGCAAACAACGGCGGAGGAGTCACGCCGAAGCATGATTCCCATTCGCGGTCGCACCCTGCCATGGCATTCAGGAAAACCTCCTGATGAGATGGGATCAGGATCTTTTCAGCCCCCACGATCATGACCATGTCCGTCAGACCTGCCTTGATAGCCGCGTACGCCGTGCGAATGGCCGTGGTGCCGCTTCCGCACTGGTTTTCAACGCGGCAGTGGAATTCCTCCGGTCTTACTCCGCACCACTCTGCTGCAAGCGGCGCAGGGTGCCCCTGATACGCGGATCGCTCAGGATAAACAGTTGAAATGATGAATGACTTGACGTTAGCCGGCTTTATGTTGGGATTGCTGTCAAACGTGGCTTTTCCCGCCTCCGCCACAAGATCCCTGAAAGTCGCGGCCCGTCGCCCCCATTTCGTCATGCCCGCGGCTATGACTGCGACTCTGCTGCTACCGCCATGGATACCTCCTTACGGGCCGTCAGGAAATAGACTGTGCAATCGGTTACCGGCCCGAGAGTAGGGGCAGACCTGCGTGTCCGACCCAAAGCGGGGCCTGGAACGCCGGAAAGGGCGGACACATAGGTGCGCCCCTGCCGCGAAATGCCAAGGTTATTTCCTGACGCTTTCTTACGGTCGTGTTCACATGCCCGTGACCACGACTCTCGGTCAAGAAGACCTCCACAAGCCGAGATACGCTTTCTTTATGTGAGGATTCTCGAGAAGTCGATTCGCCGGTCCCTCCAAGTTGATTCTCCCCGTTTCGAGAACATACGCGAACTCCGCTACTCTCAGGGTGCGGTTCACGTTCTGTTCGACGAGCAATATGGTTACCCCTTCCCCGTTGATCTTCAGGACGATCCGGAACACATGGACCACCATGAGCGGTGCCAGACCCAGGGAAGGCTCGTCGAGCATCAGCAACTTCGGCGTGGACATCAGCCCGCAGCCGATGGCCAACATTTGTTGCTCGCCTCCGGCCAGAGACCCGGCCATCTGGTGTGTGCGTTCGGCCAGTCTGGGAAATAGGCTGAGAACCCATGACAGTGTGTCCGAAAGCCTTTGGCGGGCACTCTTGCTGTACGCGCCCCGGCTCGTCTTGGCGAATCTTCACAAGACCCCACTTCAGCCTAAGCCATTCCTTGATGCCCGCTATCTCCCAGAATGGAATTCGGCAGTTCATGTCTTCAAATGCTCCGCGCAAGGCTTGCGCCATGCTTTAAACGGCCGATCCCGAGGCATTCTGTTGTTCCGTCATCTTCGCGCCAAGTAGTTCAAGTTCATCGACAAAGCCTGCATGGTTCAGATACCAAGAGGCCACGTCTTTGGGGTTGACTGTTCCGTTCAATTTAATGGCTTTCATTGTCTTTGTCTCCTTTGGAGCTTGTCCGGTGCGATGCACCTGGAAGAGCGAGCGGAGCCATGCTCCGGATTCAAAGCAACGCATCTGATGCTTCATCGACCATGACTGCTTTACAAACGGCCTCCCACAAGGCTTCCCGTCCGGCCTTCTCCGGCAGACTTGCCAATGCCTTCAGGAGTTGCCCCGGTGGCATTCCTACCGCCCCCCGGTCAGTCCATACCCAGGCTTCGCCGTCCAGAAGCTCGGCGCAGAAGCTCTCGGCGACTCCGATTCTCCGTGCTTGCTGTTCCCAGATCTCGTTGAAGGTTCGCCAACTCATCTGATGCCTGCTCTTGTTTGCGGATATTGAAGACAGGTGCGGAGAATTTTTGTGCCTTGGCCATGTGTTGTTCAATAAAACCCATGAGTTCGGCCCGATCTATAAGAACGGTGGTCTTGCTATTCCTTGTGGGAATCTTGGTGTGCTTGATGTTGTGTACAACAAGCCAACTTCTCATGCTGGACGGGGACACTCCCAAGGATTTGGAAGCGACGCTCACGCTGGCAAACTGCCGGTTTTCCGTGATAATCTCCTCCTTTGTTTGTGACGATTCTGGTGGTTTCGGGTGACCCGTCGGGTGACCTCGACAATCTTCCGTTTTTCGTAAATAGTTGATATGACGTCATTCGGTTTTTGCACAAAAAGGCGGTCAGAAGTTGAAGCAAAAAGGAAAAGGATTCGGAAGCTATCCGAATCCTTTTATATTTTGTTGGTACCCCCGGTAGGAATCGAACCTACGACCTGCGGATTAGGAATCCGTCGCTCTATCCACTGAGCTACGGGGGCATACGTGAGATGCCGCACGGCAAGTCAGTCTACATCTCCAATTTAGGTGAAGTCGCATTCCGAAGTCAACCGTTTTCACACGACTGAACCGCCGGCTGGCTGGTGAAACGGAAACGGATTCGGCCTCTGTGAGACTCCTTCTCCTCTTGCCAGGCTACAGTAGAGGGCCTTGCGGATGGACGGGACAGGAGCAAACCCCGGCACTATGCGCTGTGGAACGGGCCGGGACCTTTCAGTTTTCCGGCCTCGAGAAGTATCTTAGTAACCCTGCGCTTCATGAAGTCGCTTAGGTCGCTTCTGAAGCCGACCGGACGCGGTGTCCCGCCGAGATCCCATGGATAGGTCAGTACAAAGGATGTGCACCGTGGCCACACCCCGAAGGTGGCCCCAATGAGGATCAGCTCTCGAATCAGTTCCTGGGGAGTGGACTCCCAAAAGCTCTCGATTGCTCCTGCCAGCCGATTGTTCAGCCTCGCATAACGTTCGGCAGCCAGCTTGGGGTAATCTCGCCTGAACCGGGCAACCGCTCCGCCAATGGCTTCATCGAGAGTCTTGCCATGGAAGTAATGGGAGGAAAAGACGAAATGCCCGACGGGCGAATTCGGATCAGGCTCAAGCAAACCGGTTGCCAAGGCGAGATCCACGACCCGTCTGTAGTAGATCTGGCATTTCTGATCCGCAGAAAGCCTGTCCAGCGGATGAATGGGCGGCTGAGTGTTCACCTTCTTGGACGATATCTCCGGAACTCCCGTTGCTCGCCTGGGTCGAGCCAATCTACTATGGGCGAGACAATCGGCCCACAAACAGGGCTCACGAGCGCTAAGGGCACATCCAGGACCAGGGCGAGCCCGTCTTCCACGTACTCGAGGAGAGGCTTCCTGACTTCGCAAACCGGGATGCCTTTGTCCGTGGGCCTTCTTTTCACCCCGTTGGCCCAGGCACTTGACGTGACAAGAACAAAGAGAATGGCAAGAGCGACGGTGACTTTGAGAATTTTCATTGAACTCGACTCCGGCATGTCATATTGGGAGGCGTTATTATAGCAATAGTCCTATTTGGCTTCAATGGCATGGACCTCAACCATGACCGCAGAGAAGCGTCAGATATTCGCTAACCCTGGATTTTGCGAGCTCTTTTCCGGGAGGCGATTCGCGGGGTGGGCGTTTG
>DYLG01000122.1 GCA_020722215.1 Desulfomonile tiedjei | reverse complement strand
AGGGGCCTCCCCGGACCCCTCCACCAAGAACTCCTGATATGTGGGCCCGACCACCTATTCGGTAACCGGCCGAACACTGTTACTACGGGCGGACGTTGCCTACCAGTTACCCAAAGGATCACCGGCAGCGGTGTTTCACGAAACCGGCCACGTCCCGCCGAACCGTAACGACTATTGAATACATTCGTCAGCGCATCGCGCTCTGCTCGGTGCGCCGATTCGCGTCCTTGTCTGATGGGGATTTGCGCTGGAGGCATCCTAGCCCTGCTTGGCTCGGCTGTCAAGCGCTTCAGGCGATCGGCCGCGTCCATTCCATTACCCGCAGACGAACCTTCACGACAAGCTCAAACGGAGTTGCGGGTACTCGGCTCGTCTGAGCCCACCTCAGGTCGGACTTTGCCTGACGCGGTCGGCAGGCAGGGCCCGCCCTGCGGTGGGACCATCCAGTTCGGCTGGACGGGCATCTTCCATGTCATTCGTTGACAGAATGGGAGCCCGCGCCGAAAGGCCGCATTGTTACGGATGGTTACGCTTTTGGATTGATTCTTGGCGCTCAATGTGCTAAATTGCTTAATCATTTTGCCCAGAATTGCAGGCGGAGGAGCCTGCGGTGAATTCCGCGGTGTCCGTTCGCGTCACTCTGATAAGGCTCACGACCGAATCCCTCCTCAAGGGCTGAGTGCGCTCCGTCGTTACGGTGAGTTCGCCAACGATGATTGTGTCGAGATTATCTCTGTTGGGTTTCGGATTTGTTGTCCTCCTTTTTTCACTGACTCAGGCGCAAGCCGCTTCGTCTTCCCGCTTGCGATCCTTTGCCATAGAAGACCTTGTGTCATCGGCCGAGGCTTCCGTAGTTGGTCGCCGAATTGCGGCCCACGACGGGGAACGGCATCGCTCGGGAAAAGGCGTTTCCAGAAGGCCGGCGTCCGGAGATCATCGCGGGAGTGCACCCCGTTCTGCCGTCCCGTTCCGGGCTCAGGCAAGCCCGGCTTCCGTAGTCCCGGCCGGCGATGAGGTTGAGGCGGAGCAGCCGGAAAGCTCAATTTCACGCGTTGTCGGCGACTGGTTTCCGCAGGCCTTTCCCTTTTTCGCCGCACCGCCGGTCGGCTTGCCCTTCGCGGGTATCCTGCCGCTGGAGGCTCGTTTGAATCCTTCGCCCGAGGACGGGTCTCGCGTTGGAGCACCGTCTTCGCCCGGCGATCCCGTTGACAAGGCCGCTGAAGACACCGCCGTCCCTCAGGGAGGGTTCAGACATCTGGAGATCTTCGTGAGCCATTCCTCTCACGTTTTTCAGCTCCAGGGGATCTCTTCGTTGGGCGCCAAGCAGGTCTTGTACACTTGCCGTATCGGCCTTGGCGCTCGGGATTTTCCTACGCCAACGGGAGTGTACTATGTCACCCACATTTATGACGACAAGCCCTTGTGGATTCCGCCGCCCGACAGACCATGGGCATTCGGTCAAAGGGCGAGTCGGGACGTTTACGGCGGAACCATGGCTCCTTTGTTGAAGAAAAGATTCGTCAGGAGCCGCAAGCAAGGCTACGTTTTCTCCGAGGATTGCGTCGCGGGGAAGGTCCGATTGGAGGACTACGGGTACAGATTTCACGGCACCAACGCGCCTCGGAGCATAGGGCGCAACCAATCCCACGGATGCGTGCGCATGCTCTCCGCAGACGCGTCCAAGGTAGCCGGTATCATCAAGCATTTCGTCGGGGTGGCCCAGCGATCGCAATCGGAAAACGGCGCGTACGTGGTCCTTCGGGCCCCGGTTCGCCTCAACCTGGTCAAGTGAGGGTTCGACCGGGACTTCTCCTCATACTCACCGGCACTTATTGCTTCGGTCGTTTGGGTGCGCTGATGAGCGCCTCTCCGTCGATGACGGTTGTTCCTTCCTGGTTGACGCAGGTTGTCTTAAGACGGACGCGATTCTTCTCCGGGATTATCTCGACGACTTCCACTCTAGCGGTAATCGTATCGCCTGTGTACACGGGGGCCATGAAGCTCAATTCCTGCTTCATATAGATCGTTCCCGGACCGGGGAGTTTGCTTCCCAACACTGCGGAAATGAAACCGGCAGGAATCATGCCATGGGCGATTCTCTTCTTGAAAAACGTCTTCTTGGCGTATTCCTCGTTGACATGGGCCGGGTTGAAATCCCCCGTAATTCCTGCGTACAGGTAGATGTCCGATTCGGCGATGGTTTTGGAGAATTCCTCAGAATCGCCCACTTTCAACTCGTCTATTGTCTTTCCGATCATGAAAAACTCCCTACGGCTACCCGCCCGCTGTGCTGAACGATATGCCTCCTGCCGCTTCGCGGCCCGGACGTATAACGTCCAGCCTACCCGCACCCGTTTGGGCGCCGGCGTGCTACGATTGGCGACACTTCGATTGATTCCCGAGAGACCCCTAGAACCACGATCTGTGGCTCCAGATGTCCTCTTCCAGGCTCTTCTTGTCTTCCTGAAGCATCAGGTACATGGACGCGTTCCGAATGGCCAGGCCCCCTTGATGCGCCAGGGCCTGAACAAGCTTGATCGTGTCCTCGGGGAATTCCCGCTCGACGCCGGTGACCAGCTTGAGAACCCCGATCACCTCGTCCCCCGACTTCATGGGAACGGAAAGCGCGGAGACTATTCCCTCCTTGAGCGTCGAGTCCCGATACTGCACCCGGTCATCGGTTCGCACGTTCCTGATGAAAACGGTTTCGCCGTTCATGGACAGGCCCACGCCCTTTTTCGGGGAAATGGGGCCCTTGCTTAGGTATTCCTTGCTCAAGCCATAGGACGCCATGAGTTCCAGCATGTTTGTGTCCTTGTTGAGAAGCCGAATCGTCACGCCTTTGACGTCGAGAGCCTTTGCTAGACCCTCAGTCATGTTGCTGAGGATCTTCTTGATGTCCAAGGTGGAATTAATCATGGATGAAAGATCGTAGAAGAGCTGCGAGTTCCTGTTGAGCCGCGCAAACAGGCGGCCGCGCTCGATAGCCATGCCTCCCTGCTCGGCCAGCGCGGTCTGGAAGCGAATCTCGTCCTCAGTGAATTCCCTTGGCGCAGAAGAGTACAGCGACAGCACTCCTATGGTCTTTCCCTGGACCATGACCGGCACCACCAGAATGGACGCAATGCCTTCAGCTTTTTTCAGGTCATGGTGCTCGACTCTAGGGTCTGAAGTGGCATCGTAAATGGCCAGGAACCCGCCGTCGAGGATATTATGGACAATCTCACGGGCGCGGAGAGGCCTCGCGTGGAGATAGTTTTCCGACAGCCCTTTCTGCGCCTTTGGCACGAAAACATCCTTCTCCTCGTCGGCAAGAAAAAGACACGCGGCCTTTGCGCCCATGGTCTCGATGGAACTCTCAACAATGAGATTGAGAATCTCATCCAGGGACACGGTTGTTCCAAGCGCGTTGCTGATCTTGCAGAATGTTGCGAAGTAGTCCGTCTCCTTGGTCATAGGTCTCTCCTTGCCGGCAAGAGCGCGTTCGGAAGCTGAATTTCTCGACGGCCCGGTTTAGGGCTCCTGCCAAAATGACGCGGCCATTCTTGGTACGACGCGGACCGATGTGTTTGCCCCAAAGCTGCGCCTGGATCGCCGGAAAGGGCGGACACATCGGTCCGCCCCTACCAGGAACGCCGACCTTATTTCTGCGCGGGCCTTAGTATGGCCTGCTTGCCTCGCCGATCATTTCCTGGGATTCGCCTGCATCCGGATGTCGGCGCTGTTCTCATCTTCAGGCTGGTCCCTTTGCCTGAGCCACTCGATGATCTTCGGAGCAAACTGCCTCTGGGACTTGCCGCTGACATAGATACCGATGTGACCGGTATCCAAGCAGATGTCCTCAGTGTCAACGCTTCCCACATGCTTGGTAAGTTGATCGCACGCAGCGGGAGGTACGAGGTGGTCGAACCGGCCGTAGTAGTTGAGCAGCGGCATCGTGATTCGGCTAAGATCCACCCGGTTTCCTCCCACCATCAACCGGTTCTTTATGAGCAGGTTTTTCTGATAAAGGTCCTTGACGAACTGTCTGAAGGTCTCGCCTGGAACGTCGGGACTGTCAAAGATCCATTTCTCCATTCTGATGAAGTTTTCCACAAATGGCTTGTTGTCCATGTTCTCCAGAAAGCCCACGTACTTGTCCACAATGAGTCTTGCCGGATTGAGCATGAGAAAACCGAAGTTCATCAGATCACCCGGCATGTTCCCCAGAGAATCCACCATCCGGTCCGCGTCGATGTGTTTCATCCAGATGTGGAGAAGCCCTTGATCCGTGTCGAAGTTGGTGGGCGTAACCGTTGTGATGAGGTTCTTGATCTTGTGCGCATGCAATGCCGAGTAAATGACGCAGAAGGTGCCCCCCATGCAGATTCCCATGAGGTTGATCTTGGGCAGGTTGTGCCTTTTCCTTATGAAATCCACGATATTGTCCATGTATCCGTTCACATGGTCGTCTATGGTGAGGAATTTGTCTTTGCGGGTGGGATAACCCCAATCGACCATATACAAGTCAAGGCCGGCGTTAAGAAATGTCCGTACAACGCTGCGTCCGGGCTGAAGATCAAGCATGGTTTCCCTGTTTATGAGAGCATAGACCACAAGGAGCGGATAATTGAACGTGATATCGGTTATGGGCCTGTAATGCTTCAGTTTCACGCGGTCTTCTTCATAAACCACGTCGTATGGCGTGGTTGCGATTTCCGTGTCCAGCGGCTGGAGCAACACGTCAGACGCTTTCTTGGCTCTCTCCTGGACTTTTTCCGCATCCTCTGCCAGACTTGCCAGAAGAAGGTCTACCGGGATCTTGGGCTCGGCCATGGCAACACCTCTTTAGGCAGGTTCCTTGGCATGCGCGTAAACGGCGGGTTCTTCCAAGTAATTATTGCGGTCCGTTTCCAGTTTCTTCTCGAGTTCCTTGATTCTTTTCTTCAGGACATACAATTCCTTGTACAACTCGTCCATCTCACGTTGAGTGGGCACGGGCAGCAATTGCAGCATGTCCTGGAGGATGCGCTGCTTGGCCACAAGGAACTCGCCCATTGTGTCCAGAGTCCGGGCCACGGTCCGGTTGTATTCCGGGGACTTGAACAGGGTCATATAGTGGCCTTCCAGGGTTTTCAGCCACATCTTGTAGTAGTCGGCGGAACGCTGAGGCAACTGCCCTGAATCGGCCATTTCCGCCAGCTTTTCTTGCATGACTTTCAAAGACTTTTCCACCGGCAGATACACAAGGGACAGGAACTCGGCCATCGACGCTTCGAAAACGTTGAGCCTGTCCGCAGCCTCGCTCAGGTGCTCCTGGTAGACCCTGAGCAATCCAAGCTGCGGCAGCCGCAGGAATTGTCTGAACTCCTTTTCATAGACTTCGGTCCATACCTTGAACACATCCCGGTCCAGGTTCTCGAACTTGAATGCCGTGGTGGACTTGCCGATCCTGCCGGCTCTGTTCATGTATTCCTGCTGCAACTGAAGGAACCCGTCCCAGGCGGGTTTCATCAGCTTGACCAGCAACTCCGGCATGGAGCCGATTCCTTTGATCATGCCTTCCAGCGCTCCGGGCTCGCCCATCACCGGAGCTATGGCCCGCCAGGTCTTCATTGAAGCCTCCCAGGATTCCTGCGCTCTGCCTGTCGCTCCGTAAAAGGGAGGTTTGAACACGCCCGGCACATCGGACGCGGCAGCCATCATTTTCACCGCAGATCCCCAGAAGTCCGACGAAGTCTTCAGCCACGCTTCCAGCATTGACGCAGGCCCACCCGCATCTTTGGCTTTTTCGTCCATTCGCTGCCTCCTTGGGATTAAGGGGAACCTGCTCCGCGACCTCGCTCAACCCTAACAAACCCTTTCGCGCTTTGCAGGTACTTTCGAGTTTCACCGTTAGGACTGCCAATGTCAAACAAAAACCTGTCCGTACACGCAGGCTATCCAGTCTGGGTGTCTTTGGGCCCGCTGCAAATCAACTCCGGCTTCCATTGAGGCGTGCAATTGCATTTTGTAGGGGCGACCGGCCGGTCGCCCCTACTTCACCCGGCCCGGCGCCCGCATTCGGACCAACGAAAAGCCTGCTAAATTTATTTCGCTGCGGGCTCTTTGCAGGTCTCGATCAGGTAGGCCGGAAGAAACTGTCTCAAAACCTCCTTTGCGTTCAAGATCGTGCTACGCGGGTAGCCCGGACGCTACTGCGTCCGGGCTCCGAAGGAACAGGAGGTCTGAGCCGACAATCGAGGTGCTTCGTCAAATTAGCCCTGACACATGGCCCTGGAGAATATGCCTCCTGCCGCTTCGCGGCCTGGACTTATGACGTCCCGGCTACCCGCGCCCGTTTGGGCGCCGGCGTGCCACGATTCGACCATCTGCAAGGATTTTGAGACAGTCTCGGAAAGCCTGCCCCACAGAATGACGGGCAAGATGCCCGTCCTACTGAACCTCGGTCCGCGCTTTGCCCTCCTGGAACAATAATTTCAACCACCAAGACACCAAGAACAGATTCACTGACGGATTCCTTTGTGTCTTGGCGCCCTCGTGGTTAGATCGTTTCTCCCAGGACCAATCTCAAGAGTCAATTTGTTCCTTGGAACCGCTCGCGGATGCGTGCTACCTTCCTTGTGTCAGGAGGACTACAATCCATGCCGCGAACTGCCGCCAAGAACCCACGACCACAAACCAAGCCGGTTACTCGCCTCTCCGGCGTGCGGTCCCTTGAGAAGCTCAAGCGGTTCCATTACGTCCCGGATTTCAAGATGGGCGGCACTTACCATATCGGAGACGAAGCAAGCTACGAATACGGCGGCGAAGGAGGCACAACGCTCGAATCCCTTGGCGCGGGGCCTCTCAGAACCGCATACATCGCGGTCGGCACTCCTGAGAGAGACAACCTGGGCCGCACAAAGAACGCGATTATCATCAACTCGTACTATTCCGGGGACTCGGCCTGGGTGTACTATTTCTGGCATGAAGGGCAGGGCGGAACCGATTTTTCGCTCGGTCCGGTGGTAGGGCCAGGTCGAACCATCGACACGGACAGGTACTACGTCGTTTTCCTTGACGCGCTGGGTCTGTGGGGCGCAAGCAAACCCAGTGACGGCCTGGGTATGCGGTTTCCCCGATACACCTTATTGGATTGCGTTCAGGCAAACTATCGGCTCCTTGTTGACGAGCTGAACGTGGCTCGGGTAAGACTCGCCACAGGAATGTCCATGGGTGCGATACAGAGCTACGCTTGGGCCGTGCTTCATCCCGGATACGTAGATGCGATCATGCCTATAGGGGGCAGCACGTCTCCGGCCAAGGATCCTGTTCTCAGATGGATCTTCGACCTGATGACTGCCGCACTGAAGAGCGACCCCGTGTGGCGGGAAACAAGAGGCGACTACTACCATCTTCCCAAGAACAAACACCCCGCGCATGGCATGATGTTCGGCTGGTCCATCCTCATGCACAACGGTTTGGATTTGGACTTCAGGATCGAGCAGGGATGGGACGAGGTCCGCAAGGAAGTATTCAGTTGGGAGCCTCGGCAAGGCCAAGGCGCGCTCCTGAGAGACAAGGCCAGGGAGTACGACGTCAACGATCTGCTTGTCAGGAACGACATGCAGTCCGCTCTTGATCTTGACGAGCACCTGGACAAGATAACAGCCCGGACGCTCGTGCTCCACGTAGAAAACGACCTTTGGTTGCGGGTCGGGATGGCCCGGCAGTCTGCCGCGCGCATTCCGGGAGCAAGGTTCGCGTCCTTCCCCAGCCCGTTGGCCCACTATGCTGTGTTTCGAGCGCCCAACGTGCTCAAGGACGAGGTGCGGTCCTTCTTCCGCGAGGCTGGACTGTAGCCCGGATAGCGATTCCCTGACGAATGACGTCCAGTAGGGGCGGGTATCAAACCAGCCCGCCCAGCACCTCATGACCGCCTCGGGAGAAGAACTGGTGGACTGCCGAAGAATCTAACAAAACCAGGGACTTCTTGACTTCAGTCCGGGATGCTGTTAACAATTTCTTATGAGCGCCGACAACAATGATTGTCGGTCCGGATCAACCAGGGGGCGCCATGACTTCAACGTCGAGGGACGAAGAAAAGGACAATTATTGGGAGAGCTTGCTTCAGCTTCCGACAAGGCTGACGTCCGCGTATCTTGACGCGTGGCTGACTGCGAGCCTTTTCGTGGGTGGAGTAGTTCGCGCACATCTCGATTTTATCGAACCGTACCTTACTGCCGTGAATTCCTTTTGGGAGGAAGAGAGGAAAAAGCTTCCTACAACCCCGCCGGACGCGAATATCCGGGATTACGCACTGCTGGCACGTTTCAACTTGCAGATCGCTCAGTCCGGCCTTAAGAGTTCCCAGGCTCAAATGAGCAAGTATCACAAGCAGGAGTTCATCAGGCTGTTGCAGGCACTGTTCAACACGTTTTTCGGGAATTCGGGCGGGGAAACGCTGGACCGATACATGGCCGAAAAGGCGGAAGTGTTGGGAAGGCTCGTTGTAGAATACCCCGATGCAATCCGAGATATCGGAGAGGAGTATGGATTCCACCCGGAAAAGGGCGCGTACATCCTCGCGGGCGAAACCGAAAGGATGGCGATTTATCAGGTCCTTCCCACCAAGCCGGGCGTGAAGATCGACCCGCTCATGAAGCCCATCATAGTATGTCACCCGTACGTGCTGGGGCCCAACATCCTTGTCTTCCTGCCCAAAGAGGACAAGAGCTATGTCCATGCGTTCGCCAATTTCGGGATTCCCACATACATTCGCATAATCAAGGACATACAGACCAACGAAGCGGTTCAGGTAATGACCGGAGAGGACGATGCCCGTGATACGGCCAGGCTCTGTCGCATCGTCAAGGAAAAACACGGTAAGCCGGTGACGCTCAATGGTTTCTGTCAGGGCGGATTCGTGTGCCTCGCGGACATCCTGACCGGCGAGTTGGACGGACTGGTTGACGCTCTGATTACGTGCGTCGCCCCAATGGACGGGACCCGGAGCCGCGGCCTGGTCGAATACCTCCAGCACATCGCGCCGCGATTTCGGAACCTCACCTATGCAAAGAAGATGCTTCCCAGCGGGAATGAAGTGATCGACGGCAAGGTGATGAGCTGGGTTTACAAGCTCAAGAGTATCTGGCGTGAGGCGCCGCTATTTACGTACTACCGGGACATAAGCCTCTTCGAGAACATGCTCCGGAAGGGAATCGAGGGCGTTGGCAGCACCGCGGCTGCAATCAACCATTGGCTGATTTATGACCGCACCGACCTGCCAATAGCCATCACCCAGATGAGTTTCGATTCGTACACCATTCCGATTTCGCCCGAGGGTGACCTGCCGTTCAGGCTTTTCGGCAGGCGGCTAAACCTGGGCTACCTTCAGGAAAAGGGGATAAGGTTCCTTATCTGCTACGCGGGAAACGACGACCTGGTAGATCCTCCATCGGCCCTGGCGCCAAAGGACTATGTGGACGTGGAGCTGGCCGAATTCCCTAAGGGTCATGCAGCCATTGCCACGTCGTGGTCGCACCCGGAATCGGAATACGCCCTGCACAAGCGTTATCCCAACGGTCAGCGAGGCCCGGTGCGATTCCAGTTGGACCTGGACGAAGAACTGGAAATGACCAAACGCAAGGTTCGATCGCTGTGAGAGGGTAAGGGTTCTCCAGGCAGACCTATCGGGCCTTCTCAACCCTGTCCAGCCATTCCGTGAGGGCCGCCTTGTCCCGAAAATCCAGCAGATCCTCGCCCAGTCTTGCCAACTCCTCGAAGGACAGTCGGCGTACTCGCTCTTCTGTCGCGGGATCAAGGCCTCCAAGCTTGCGTGTGAGCATTCGAATGGTTACCGCAGAGGCACCGGCCTGCAGGCCCTCTGCCAGCCACTCCTGATGATGTTCCTTGACCAATTGTTCAGCCCATCTGCTCATGAACATCTCTCCTCTCTCGGGAAAAGCGGCCTCCAGTGCTTTTTGACAGTCGTCCATCGTCACGGTTTCGGCCGCAGTGTCAAGATACCGCAAAACGGTTTCCAGAAATCGCAGCGCAGTCTGTTGGTTCATCGCGGCCAGAAGTCCGAAGATATCCTTCAATCGCTGCGCAAGGTCCGGACTGTGAACGTGCTTCAGCAGGAGCAATGCCACTTGCGCGATCGCACCGAGTTTGATCTCCTCATCGGCATATGCCGACAGGTCGCATAAGTGGTAGGCGAAATCCCATAGACCATCCCTCAGAGACTCCGGCGCCCTGTATAGTGAGGCAAAGTTGAGAGGCACACTCCACTTGACGCTCCCATGATACAAAACTACCGGGATCACGACCGGCAAGGAAACCGCCGGCTGTTTCGACGCCTGCTCCCAAATCCGGGTCATGTAGCGCAGGAGTTGAAAGGCTATGTCAGGCGCGGGATAGCTCTTGTGCTCGAACAGGATGTATACGAAACCTTGAACTCCCTCTTTGAAGTCCACCTGATAGAGCAAATCGGAAAAGTACTCTTTCAAGTTCCCATCCACGAACGAGCCCTTGCTCAACGCAAAGGCGCCTGGCTCCAACAGACCCGCCACGTGAGACGGGAGGAAGTGGAACACGAAATCCTCTGCTACTTCGGGTCGGGAAAAGACCTCTTTGAAGAACCGGTCGTGTGGATTGGTCATTTCCTGCATAGGACCCCACAGTTACTTCTAGTACTGCCTTGCTCAGTATATCATCGACATCGCCCCTGTCCGAAATTTTCTTCGCGTTGCCGAGTTGTAATTGGGAAAGCCAAGGCTCTCGAAGCTTTGCTTTCTATTCCTGAACTTTAGGCGGCTTACCGACTCGTTTACGAGTGCCGCCAGATGCGGAGTGGAACTTCACGGACCTTCTTGTTCCCAAGCTGCGCTTGGGAACAAGAGGCAAAGCCTCGACCGGTGTGGTTCCCGTGGGTCACCGCACCCTACGCGGCCAGTGCAGATGCAGAAGCGAATTCTTTCGAAATCGTCCTCCTGACAAACCCCTGAAAATGTGATACCCAGATGGGGAACGTCGGCAAAGAACCATCCAATCGGTCACTGAGGCCGTAGCAGGGGCGAATCTCGTATTCGCCCTTCTTCTGGCCATTCTCCACCAATCGTTCGTTGAATCGGACGAAGAAGGCGCCGACGGTGACGTGATTCCGGCAATGTTTGCCGGGCCATGGAGGTTCCAATGAAAGAAATGTTCGATCAAGCGACGAAAACCATGGAACAAACATGGGACATGTGGCAGCGCATGATGGAAAAAGGCCCGTGGTGGCAGGAGCCCCAGGCCTTGGACCTTGCCCGATGGCGGGCCTGGGTTTCCGCGATGCGCTCCGCGTATGAGATCAACGTGCGTTCCTGGAAAATCTTTCTCAAGCATGGTGAAGAGACCTTCTTCCTTATGTTCAAACGATCCCCAATGTGGAACGAAGCGGCAGAGGCTCAAATGCGCAGTATCTGGGACGGGCTCGACAAGGCCCTCGAAACCCAGGAAGAAGCCGTCAAGCAGCAGTGGGAACGAATGGAGAGCCTTGTCAAAGGCGCAGAATAGACCGGGGAGTCTGTCCTATTCGTTCGAGAAGGAGAAGATTCAACCACCAAGACACCAAGAAATTACAGGACAATTTTTTCTTTGTGCCTCCGTGTAATGGGTGGTGAAGATTCTCGTTGCATCATGCCCAAGGAAGGGCGGAATGCTCCGGGGAAATGACCGGCAAGATGCCGGTCCTACTGTCAGAGGCCATTGGCCGGGTCCCTTGACCGATCGGAATACCCGACAATATTTGCGCCATAGAGCGTGAAGGAGGTTTTCTCATGTCGGCAAATTCGCCAAGGTGCAAGATCACCGTGGTTAAGAGGATTCTCAACAGAGATCTCATTGAGCAACACTTGGAGGCTCCGGATCAGCACCCCGGAGTGTGCGATTGTTTCACCGAAGGCCAGGAGTTCTTCGTCGAAGAGATCCGGCAGGCTCCCGAGGGCTTCCGCCCATGGGCCTGGGCCGATATCCGCAAAGAAATCCTCATGGTGGCGGGCGGCGGCAAAATGTACGGAATGAAACAACCGTGCACGGCAATCGCGGGCTGC
Organism: Desulfomonile tiedjei; assembly: GCA_020722215.1. Lineage (GTDB taxonomy): Bacteria > Desulfobacterota > Desulfomonilia > Desulfomonilales > Desulfomonilaceae > DYLG01. Next base: position 406 of record DYLG01000122.1, on the reverse strand, counting down.
TCAGACTGGTTCAGGCCAATGATTTTCAAGGTGGAGAAAGCGGAGTAGCGCGGCCAAGGCCCTCAGAACTTGAAATCAACCCGTATCTTGAAGATCTTCTTGGCAGGCAATTCGAGAATATCCACTCCCGTTTTTTCGATGAGTTCGTTGATGGTTCTTTCCTTGTCCTCGTTGGACGGAGCGATGAGCGTGAACCAGACATTGTACGCGTGGCGTCGTTCGTAATTGTGGGTGACGCCGGGACATTGGTTCACGATCCGAACGAAGGAATCAAATTTCTCCGGACAAACCTTTGCAGCGAGCAGCGTGCTGACGAACCCGATCCGCCTTGAGTTGATGGACGCTCCGAATCGCCTTATGATGCCTTTCTCTTTGAGCGCGGCGATGCGTCGGAGAACCTCTTGCT
>DYLG01000121.1 GCA_020722215.1 Desulfomonile tiedjei | reverse complement strand
CGTCCAACAGCAACATTTCAGGCTCACAGGCCAGTGCTCTGGCTATGAGCACGCGCTGTCGCTGCCCACCGGACAATGCTGAAAAGTGGCTCCTGCGGAAATCCCACATGAGCATTTCACGCAACGCTTGCTCCGCCACTTCTCGGTCCCTTCTTCCATAGGGACCGACAACCCTGGAATTACCCAAGCGGCCCATCAGAACCACGTCCATGACGGTTATCGGGAATTGCGGATCCAGGTGAGCATGCTGCGGCATATATCCCAGGCGCCGCCGCACTTGTTCGGGACGTTTCCCGAAAACACGCACCGTGCCGGCATCAGGATGCAGCAACCCGAGAATCAGCTTGAGCAAGGTCGTCTTGCCGCCACCGTTGGGCCCCACAATGGACACCAACTCATGGCTGAGCACCTCGAAACTCACCGATTCGAGAATATTGTAATGATCATAGGAAAATGACAGGTCCTTGAACTCAATGACCGGGACACCCATGAGAATTCAACTCCGCCGGAATCCGGCACGAAATGCTTCAGCCAAGCGCTTTCCCGTGCACCTGTTCGCCGCCGCCTACCCGGCAGACAATGTGGATTGCGCTGCACTTGTCGCATTCCTCTACCGAGTGGGCTCTGGAAAATTCCTCCCAGTGCCGGTGTTGATTGGGCATGAGAATCCCTGCTCCCCGGCATAACGGACAAAGATCGTGCAATGCGGCAATTATTGCCGAACGTATGAACTCGGACCGGTTCGGAATACCCCTCATGGCTTCCTTGAGGGATTCCGGGACCTTGAAGGTAATGATTTCCTGCTTTTCGTCCGGCATTTGCTCCCCTCCTTGTCACACCTGGAACTGCCCGAACTGCCCAGCAAATATTACACGGTATTACGGCCTTGTCAAGTGCACCGACACTCCGTGTTCCGCAAATAATGGACCACCGGAATCGAGAAACCTCCCCTTCCTGAATTGTCAGCTTCCTCTCAGGTCTTCCGAGGAAGCCCTACCATTCTCTCGAGCCTGTGGTTTTTTTTGACATCAGTTATTTTCTGCTGTAAAGTCGGGCGTATCAGGAAAATCGCGGGTAGCGCCTCTGTCGGGTGTGCGGTCCCAAGGCTGGTGTCCCGGTTTTGGCTGTTCACCACGGGAGGCGTAAAGGCAAAGGGTTCAGAGCGAGGCCGGAAAGCGTAGTCGTGCCGGACCCCCCACGGCCGCCGTGTGGAGGCTCGTGGTGTGCCCGCTTCCCGCAACGCAAGTTAGCCGGAATATGGTCAACATAGACAGAGGAGTCCAGCATGAAAGACGAACAGAAGAGCAGAGATCTGCTGATCAAAGAGCTTGCCGAAATGAGGCAACGTGCCCATGAGGCTGAAGAGCTAATCCGGGCTATTTCCAGTGCAGCAGCGGCAGCCATAGTGTTATATGACATGCAGGGCCAAGCCAAGTACGTGAGTCCATCCTTTACCTCGATCTTCGGATGGACCATAGACGAAGTCCGAGGCAAACGCATAGACTTCGTTCCCGAGTCCGAAAGAGAAGAGACTGCCGCGGCGGTTCAGCTAATTGTGGGTAAAGGCGGCACGCTAAGTTACTTCGAGACGAAGCGATACACTAAGGACAGGAGAATCCTCGATGTGAGCATAGGAGCCAGCCGGGTCCGCGATCACAAGGGTGACCCTGCCGGAATGCTGGTCATCCTCACCGACAGGAGCGACTATGAACAAATGAGAGCAAGACTGGCGCAGACGGCGGGCAACCTTGATGCCGCAGTAGCAAGTCGAACCGAGGAACTCAGCAAACTGAACGAGGAGCTGAAACAAGAGATCAAGCGGCTGCAGAACGCAGAAGCCGCCCAATAGACTGTGCCTGGCGGCTCATGGGCAACCCCTGAACCTAGTTCCCGGGAAGGCTCTGAGGGCGTGAGATTGAAACCGCAACACGAAGGGCCGTCGTAGTACGTGGTCTGTGCTGCCTCACGGACCGGAGAAATGGAGGTCGCCGCGAAGGCGGGCTCCGCTCCTACGGCGACGTCCTAACGGAGCGATATCAACAAGTTGACGGATCACTGGGCCGGCTTCGTTCCGAAATGTCTCTCCACATCGAGTGCCGTTTGCCGGGGGTGTTAACCACAGCGGTACGGCTGCAATAGAGGGATTTTGCGTGGACGTGGGTTTCAGATCAGAACCTGGTTGCAAGAAGCCCGGGAACGAGGACAACTTCTTTGTGGACTCGGACTTGCAGCTCTTCGTCGTCGCCGATGGAATGGGCGGTCTTTGCGGTGGACTAAGGGCGAGTTCCATTGCTGTTGAGGAGATCGCAGGCTTCTGCCGAGAGAGACTCTCCGCCAAAGAAGACCCCTGGGAAGTGCTGGAAGGCGCCGTGCACTCCGCGAACGAGGCAATTCTAACGGCTACAGGGTGCGATCCGGATTGCAGAGAAATGGGATGCACCGTGGTTGCGGCACTCATTAGCGATGAGTACCTTACGGTGACCCATGTGGGAGACAGCCGAGCTTACCTCATCAAGGACTCTGAAATCATTGCAATTACCGAAGATCACACACATGTCGCAGAATGGGTCAAGGGAGGCCTGATCACCCGGGCCGAAGCGCGAACCCACCCCGCTCGGCACGGTCTGCGGGCTGCTCTGGGAATAGATGAAGAGCTGGAGATGGACACGGTGGAGTGGCCTTGGGACAGCAGCTCTTGCCTCCTGCTCTGCTCGGACGGGCTGACTGAAGCCGTGGAAGATCACAGACTGCTGGACCTGGTCAATAGCGCAACCAGCGCTCAGCAAGCTTGCGACCTCCTTGTGGATTATGCCGATAAACAGGGACGTTCCGACGACGTAACGGTTGTTGTGGTAAGATAGCCGCATCAAGCAGAGGCAATCCTCAACGGGATGGGGCCGGCGTCCCGAACTTCAGGAAGGGCAGCCGAGTAGATGTCGGTTCCACTCGCGCTTCGACTCACCGAGAATCATTTCAACAAAATGGAACGTCTATGCGAACACCTATTGTAGCAGCGCATGAGGCTTTGGCAACACTCAAGAACGGAAACCGGCGCTTCGTCTCCGGACAAATGGAGGGGCCCAACAGATCAAAAGAACAAAGGCTGAGTACGGCACGGCAAGGTCAACAGCCTTTCGCCACCGTCGTATAATGTTCCGACTCGAGAGTGCGGGTTTCTCTCATATTCGATTGCGGCATAGGGGACCTCTTCGTCATCAAAGTGGCGGGAAATCTCTGCGGTACCAACGAGATGGGCACAGTCGAATACGGGGTGGACCATGTGGGCATCCCGCTGCTGGTGATCATGGGGCACTCCAAGTGCAGAGCGGTAACTGCCGTGGTGAAGAGAGCGGAACTCCAAGGGAATCTCGCCAATCTCGCCAAGAGCATCGAGCCTGCGGTGGAACGTGCAAGGGCTGGCGCTGCGTACCTGGAAGAGCAGGAGCTGATCGACGAAGCGGCAAGGGAAAACGTATGGCATCAGATCGAGACGCTTTTCGCCAATAGTGACGCGGTTAGCAACGCAGTACGTGAGCGAAGGCTCGAAGTTGTAGGAGCATTCTACAATGTCGAAGAAGGCGACGTGGCCTGGATGGACAAGCACCCCCGTCAGAATGAGTTGCTCCGGACCGTCGGATAGTCGCTTTCCGGCGATCCGGCCCTGCCGCTAACAGAACCTCGCCGCGTGTGAGGGTGGGGTAGTTCTCGTCTTTATTACTCCATTTCCCAAGTACGGTCACGGATTCGGGACTCACCACTGTCATTCCCTCGGAAGCAGGAATCCGGACCTTCTTGAATTTTCCTGACCCCCGGTTGCGCCGGGGTGACGGCTGGTAATGTGCGAGCGCATTTGCGAAAACCTATTTGTTAGCGGTTCCCGACGGGGAAATTCTTCTCGGCGTACGCTTGAAATGCGTTGTAGCTGTCGGGCGTTCCAATGTCGAAGAACGGTCGGTCCTGTTCGAGTCCGAACATCCTTGCCGACTCGGCCAGGGAGGGGAAGATCTCCCGTTCCATGGAGAAGGACACACCCGCGGGCAATCCCAGGATGAAATCCTTCGACAGGAGGGAAACGCCTCCGTTGATCAGGCCGGGGCCTCCCGGTTCTGACCCCTTTTCCTCAAATCCTGTAATGGAGCCGTCTTCGGCGAGGATGACTGAACCATACCGGCTGACGTCGTCCACCCTCTTCAGGGACAGCGTCACCATACCGCGCTTGAGCAAATGGTAACGAAAGAGCTTGTGCAGATCCACGTCGAAAAACGTGTCACCATTCACCAGCAGCGACGGGTCCGTTGCGAAGCCGGCAGCGTTCCGCACCGCACCCCCTGTGCCTAGAGGCTCATGCTCCCGCGAAAAAGCGATTTCCGTCCCACTTCCGTGTAAATTGCGGAAGTGGGTCTCAATCGCGTCCGCGCCGTATCCGGTGAGGAGCACAAAACGTCGAACACCCGCAGCGCAAAGAGAATCAATGAGGAGCTCCAGGAACGGAACTTTTCCCACAAGAGCCATGGGCTTGGGTCTGTCCGAAACCACCGCCCGAAGCCTCGTTCCAAGACCGCCTACGAGGATGAGAGCAGAAAACGGTAAAGACTCGGCAGGCATGTTTTCCCTCAGCTCTCCTTTCCGGAGCACATGTTTTCCCGAATGGGGTCGCATACTCTTTGTAGGATTCGCTGAGTCCCCGAAGCGCGTCAGTCGCGAAACGACCTCGACCGATGCGCTTCGCCCAGCGCATCCCAAGCCGATTCGTCAGCGTACTGAGGCAACGGAGAACTTCGCGACGCTCGTGACCACGGTTCCGTCAAAGTCTTTTGTCTTGCAAACACCGCTGAAAAATCACTCACCTTATGATAGCATGAGTGTTTCTTTCGCATGCAAAGCCCCAAAGGCAATAGGTTAACGAACGGGTCGTCGATGCAGCATGTGCCTACGTCGGGGGACCGGCAGAGATTGCTCAGGGGCCGCTCCGTACCATCGGGTCGGCAGCGATTTCATGGTTTATTATGTGACATGCCCTCATCCGGCGGCACGTTGAGTAGTACCTGATCCTTGCGTGGAGAAAATGAACATGGACACTATGAAAGCTCTGGTCAAGGCCAAGGCTGAGCCCGGCCTTGAGCTGCAGGACGTGCCGATCCCGAGCCTCGGCATCAATGATGTACTGATAAAGGTTGTCAAAACAGCCATTTGCGGAACGGATGTCCATATATTCAACTGGGACGAGTGGGCCAGGCGAATCATACCCGTGCCCATGCACATCGGGCACGAGTTTGTAGGCACAGTGGCCAAGGTGGGCGCCAACGTGCATGACTTCAAACCAGGCGATCTCGTCTCCGGAGAAGGGCACGTCGTGTGCGGACACTGCCGCAACTGCATGGCCGGCCGCCGTCACCTTTGCAGGAAGACCAGCAGCGTTGGAGTGAATCGTCCGGGAGCATTCGCCGAGTACCTTTGTATTCCGCAGACTAACGTTTGGTACTGTGACCCGAACATCCCCGCCGACATTCTGGCATGCTTCGACCCGCTCGGCAACGCCACCCACACCGCGTTGTCATTCGACGTACTGGGAGAGGACGTGCTAATCACAGGCGCCGGCCCCATAGGATGCATGGCCGCCGCCATCGTGAGACATGCCGGGGCCAGGCACGTCGTGGTAACGGATGTGAACCCGTTCAGGCTTGAAATCGCCAAGAAAATGGGCGCAACTCTGACACTGGACGTGCGCCGTGAACGAATCGAGGATGCTCAGAAAAAGCTGGGTATGAAGGAAGGCTTTGACGTGAGCCTTGAGATGTCGGGGAATCCCGACGCGCTGCAGTCGATTCTTACCAACAGTTGCCACGGGGCCAAGATAGCTATCCTGGGCATCTTTGAGAAAGACACCGCAATAGACTGGGATCTGGTGGTTTTCAACGGCCTTACCATCAAAGGCATCTATGGACGGGAGATGTATGAGACATGGTACAAAATGACTGTCATGATCCAGTCGGGACTTGACATCAGCCCAGTGATAACTCATCGTTTTCATTACACCGAGTTTGAGCAGGCTTTCGAGGTCATGAGATCGGGAAAATCGGGCAAGGTCATCATGACCTGGGCGGAAGACCAGCCCCGGATTCCCAAAGCAAGAGCCGGAGAGTGAACCATGTACGGAGCTATCAGAGACCGTCTCACGGAGGAAATCCGCAACATCGGAGCCGGCGGTTTGTACAAGGAGGAAAGGGTCCTCATGTCCCGCCAGAGCGCTCACGTGAGCGTTCGCGAAGGCCGCGAGGTTCTGAACATGTGCGCAAACAACTACCTGGGGCTCTCTGCCCATCCCCACGTAATTGAAGCGGCGCATGAGGCTCTGGACCGCTGGGGCTACGGGCTTTCTTCCGTGCGTTTCATTTGCGGCGCCCAACAGATTCACAAGGAACTTGAACAAGCGGTCAGTGAGTTTCTGGGCACTGAGGACACGATTCTCTATACGTCCTGCTTTGACGCAAACGGCGGACTTTTCGAGAGCCTGCTTACAGCCGAGGACGCAGTGATCAGCGATGAGCTGAACCATGCCAGCATCATCGACGGAATCCGATTGTGCAAGGCCGAGCGACATCGGTACAAGCACGGCGACATGAATGATCTGGAGTCAAAGCTCAAAGAGACCCGCGGCGCACGCTTTCGTCTCATCTCAACGGATGGGGTGTTTTCCATGGACGGGGACATGGCAAGGCTCAACGAGATCTGCGATCTCGCTGACAAGTACGAAGCCATGGTCATGGTGGACGACTCTCATGCGACGGGCTTTGTAGGCGCCGGTGGCCGCGGAACGCACGAATACTGCGGAGTGATGGGGCGCATCGACATCATCACCAGCACGTTCGGAAAAGCCCTGGGCGGAGCGAGCGGGGGCTTTACCAGCGGCCGGAAGGAAATCGCAGAATTGCTACGCCAAAGATCTCGACCGTACCTTTTCTCCAACACCATGGCGCCGATGATCGCAGCCGCCTCGCTCAAGGCCATTCGACTCCTCTGCGAGTCAACGGAACTGCGCGACCGGCTCGCGGCAAACACCAAGCTTTTTCGCACCGGGATGGCGCAACGGGGGTTCAGCATCAAGCCCGGTGATCATCCGATCGTGCCCATTATGCTCGGCGACGCGGCTTTGGCCCAGGCAATGGCCGCGAGGCTCCTTGAGAAAGGGATATATGTGGTGGGCTTCTCCTATCCGGTGGTGCCCATGGGTCAAGCTCGAATTCGAGTGCAGCTAAGCGCCCTGCACACTCCGGAGGATATTCGATTCTCCATGGAGAAGTTCAGCGAAGTGAAGACCGAAATGGGAATCTGACACTTCGCTGCTTTCGGGCAACCGACTTCGATGCAATGGAGGTCCTTGTCATGAGGGGTGATCAACTTGTTCGCCAGTGGAGGATCATTCAACTGCTCGAAAACAGAAAGAAGGGCTACTCCGTGGCTGAACTCTCGGCCAAGCTGGAAACCGCCAAGAGGAATGTGTACCGGGATCTCGACGCACTGCAGTCCGCCGGATTCCCTTTGTACTCCGAACACGAGGACGGCCGATCATCCTGGCGATTGGTATCCGCTTTCAAGACGGGTCTTCATTTCCCCTTTACGCCCACGGAACTGATGGCGCTCCATGTGAGCCGCGATCTCATGGCCGTTTTCGAGGGCACAGCGTTTCACGAAAGCCTTGAGACTTTTTTCGCGAAGGTGAAAGCCGCCCTCCCCCCCCAGACCATGCGATACCTCGAAAACATCGCGGGCAGGTTGACGATAGGCTTGGGCTCCCGCAAGGCCTTTCGGGGCTTCAAGGAAGTGATCAAGCGGGTCAGCGAAGCCGTGGCCCAAAGAAAACAGATCGAGATACGCTACAGGGCCGCGTCAACGGGTCGAGAAACCACGCGGCGGGTGAACCCGTACCAAGTCTGGGTCATGGGAGGAAGCTTCTATCTCATCGGGTATTGCCACTTGCGAGATTCGGTGCGGACCTTCTCGCTGGATCGCATCAGTTCGTTACGTGAATTGGATGAGCAGTTCCGGTTTCCCAAAGACTTCTCACTGGACGACTATCTCCAAACAGCTTTCCGCGTGATGCGGGGCCAACCCGAGACGATAAAGGTCCGATTCGGTCCCGGCGCAGCCGAGGTTGTCAAGGAACGCATATGGCACCCGACACAGGAGATCAGAGACCGCAGCGACGGCGGTGTCGTTGTCACACTTCGGGTTCCGGTGAATTACGAAGTGATTTCGTGGATACTGGGATTCGGGTCGGCAGCAGAGGTCCTCGAGCCTCTCTCACTCAAGGAGCGCATCGTTGGCGAGCTTCAGTCAGCCATCGAAACGTATCGCGACCGACCCAGGCCCATAAGCAAGGAAGCGACCGGACAGTAACCGTTCAGCCTTGGGGGGCGGTCTTGGCGGCCTGCCTCGTCCGGTGCGAATAAATTGAGCACTTGGCAGGTTCCCGAGGTCACAACGTGCGAAAGATTTATCCGCGCGACAATCGGTTTGGAATGGACTGCACCGGGGTCATCATTGTAAAATCGGGCGGTTATCGACATTGGCACAGGAATTGCTCACCCCAAAGTACCTAACAAGAATGACACCATACCCCGTCAGCAGTCCAAGTAGACTGCTTTTTTTTTGCCTTTTGCGACCTTGTGGCCGGGTCTCCCCCCTTCGACATGCAGTGGTTACCCAAAAGAAATCTCCAATTTGTTGGGGCGGGTTTCAAACCCGCCCTTGCGCGAAACCAATTCCAAGAAGAACTCTTGCAGACGCCATAATCCCCTTAGTTTGGTCCCAAGAAATCATGTTGTGGCATCCAGGCTCATGGGCTATGATGAATGATCAGCCTCCGGACAGCGTGCGGACGCAATCCCTGTGAGGCCATACGGAGACGCTGCAGTGAGCCGGAAGAAACACAAGAGTGCCGGCAAGCCCCCGGATTGCGTATCCCAGGCGACGCGATCGGCGAAAGAACTCGCGGCTGCAAACATATCCGCTGCGGCACAGGCGTTCGACTCAGGCTATACATCCGAGGCCCGGTCCATTGTGGAGTCTATCCTTTCCCGCGCCCCGGATGACGCGCGGGCGCACAAGCTCATGGCTCTGATCTGCCGCAGAGAGGGACGTCTTGAGGAAGCGATTGTCTCTGCCGGTCGTGCAGTGGGTCTTGTTCCAGCCGATGCCGACTTTCAGTTCACGTTTGCATGGACACTTCACGAAGCCGGCAGATACGAGGAATCCATACCACATTATCGGCAGGCGTCGCTGCTTCGACCTTCGGACCCGAGGGTTTGGTACAATCTGGGAAATGCCCTGAGGAGCCTTGGCCGCACAGGCGAGGCAGTCGACGCGTACAAGCGATCTGTTGAGATCCGGCCCGATCATTTCTGGGCCAATTTCAGTCTGGGAAGCGTTCTGAACGTGCTGGGCAAGTCCCAGGAGGCAGTCCCTTACTTCCGAAAAGCTACGGCCATAAACCCGGCTGACCCCTGGGCTCATTATGGCCTGGGAACGGCATTGAAAGAACTCGGCAATCCTGTTGACGCGGTAAGGTGTTTCCAAAGGGCGTTTTCCCTTGATACAAACCAGGCCACAGTTCTTGCCGAGTTGTTGTCCCAAAGCATGCGCCTTTGCCTGTGGAAGGGTTTTGATCGACTGTCCGGCCAACTGATTCGTATGGTGGCCGATTCCACTCAGCCCGTTTCACCTACGGCGTTCCTGGCCGTTTCCGATTCCCCTGCGGAGCAGCTTTCATGCGCCAAGGCGTTTGCGCGTGACGCTGCCGGCCAGGTGTCCGGGTACGGGATCTCTTTTTCGCACAGCAGGCAAAAAAAGCCCAGAATAGTTGTTGGATACCTGTCCGCTGACTTCCGTGAGCATGTGGTATCAAGTTTGAGCGTAGAACTCTTTGAGCGGCACGACCGGAATCGCTTCCAGGTGCTGGGGTACTCGTACGGGAGGGATGACGGCAGCCCGATGCGCCTGCGGCTGTCACAGGCCTTTGACAGGTTCGTAGATATTCGGGACAGCTCGACATTGGAGACCGCCAAGCAGATTTACCGCGACAATGTGGACATCCTGGTTGATCTGACAGGTTATACCAGGGATACTCGACCGCAAATCCTCGCGCTGCGTCCGGCGTCGATCCAGGTGAGCTACCTTGGATTCTCCGGCACGATGGGTGCGGATTTTGTGGACTACATGATTGCAGACCGCTTCCTCATACCGCCCGAGCAGGAACGATTCTACTCGGAGAAACTCGTCATTATGCCTTTCTGCCACCAGGTGAATCCAAGTTCCAGGGCGGTTGCCTCCGGACGGCCGACTAGGCTGGAACAGCGTCTTCCGGAGGAAGGTCTTGTTTTCTGTTGTTTCAACAACGCTCACAAATTGACCCCTCGTGTATTCGACTTATGGATGCGACTGCTCAAGGCCGTGCCTGGCAGCGTATTGTGGTTGAAGGCCGCTATTCCTCCTACCGTCCAAAATCTCAGGACCGAAGCCGGCGCCCGAGGAGTGGATCCGACAAGGTTGGTCTTTGCCTCGAATCTGCCCCATCCGGAATACTTGGCCAACTATACGCTTGCGGATCTGTTCCTTGACACGTTTCCGTACACCGCCGGTTCCACTGCAAGTGACGCGCTGTTGGCCGGTTGTCCTCTATTGACTTGTGTCGGGGAATCGTATGTTTCCAGGATGGCCGGCAGCGTGGTCCAAGCTCTGGGTTTGCCGGAATTGGTGGTATCATCCTTGGACGAATACGAGAGCCGGGCGCTGCATTTTGCGTCCAATCCGGGGGAACTTTTCGGAATTCGCGAAAAGCTTCGCGGGAACAGGATGAACTCTCCCCTGTTTGACAGTGCGCGGTTTACCCGTAACCTTGAAGCCGCGTTCGAGACAATGGTGGATATCTACCTGAAGGGAGAAGCCCCTCGTTCTTTCGACGTAGCGGATGTCGGCTCCGGGAATTCGGGTTCGATTCAAGCTTCCAGTGCGAGGGATTAGGGATGAATCGCGAGTCCGACCCGATCCATTGGTCACTGATTCGGGCATGCACCTCGGGTCGGATGGAGGTCGTAAAGGATCTCTTGGATCCCGGATCGGATGTCAACGGACGCGATGGTGAAGGCCCCACCGCTCTGAGCAACACTGAACCCATTTCTGTCACAAGCCGGACTCGTACCATGTCTCGGCTTTCAACACCCGGCGTCCGGCCCTCTTATCCGGAGCGGCCATAGGACGGCAAGAAAGAAAGGAGATGGATCATGGCAGCGAAGAAGATCTTGATGCTTGTCGGTGACTACGTCGAGGACTACGAAGTGATGGTCCCTTTTCAGGCCTTGCAGATGGTCGGGCACGCAGTGCACGCCGCCTGTCCGGGAAAGAAGGAAGGCGAGATAGTCCGGACCGCCGTGCACGACTTTGAAGGAGACCAGACCTATTCGGAGAAGCGCGGCCACAATTTCACCCTGAACGCGGATTTCGCCACCATCAACGTCGAGACTTATGACGCACTGGTCATTCCCGGGGGCCGTGCACCTGAATACATCCGTTTGAACGAAGCGGTGAAGGCCATTGTTCGCCATTTTGCCGAAACCAATAAACCCATAGCAGCAATCTGTCACGGCGCCCAGGTTCTGGCAGCGGCCGGGGTCCTCAAAGGCAAGTCCTGTTCGGCTTATCCTGCGGTGGGGCCCGACGTGGAGAGCGCGGGAGGCAAATGGGCCGACATCGGCCTGGATGAGGCCCACGTGGATGGCAACCTGATCACCGCTCCCGCATGGCCGGCTCATCCCGCGTGGCTGGCAAAGTTCCTGGAGGCTCTAGGCACAAAGATTCAACTGTAGACCGGCATCTTGCCGGTCTCTCGTGACCGTTGCAGGGAGAATTGTCCGATCTCTCTGTAGGGGCGGGTTTCAAACCCGCCCCCACCCTACGGCAAGAATCGCTGCCGGACGCGTGCCGACGTTTCATAGGAGGTTCCCCCAATGTGCATTGAAGGAGGAGGTCGGCTGCTTTTCAGTGATGCCAAGCTTCAGGAATTGATGGCCGACCCTCGTCTGGAACTGATACACAAGCAGGTTCTTCTCCAACTGTACTCCATGGAGGCAGCGGGTCGGCTGCACGAGTACAGGGAGATCCTACCGCTGTACCTTTCGCTGGAGTGGCCCCGATGCGTGGAGATATTGGCTGTGCTCGAAGATGCCGGGTTGGTCGCAAGAAACGGCAACCGGATTCGGATGGTGCACCAAATCAAATCGGAGGACTCGCCCGGTTCATGCGGATGCACGGCATGAGCGGGTGCCCATTGGAATGCGGTCCATGGGGAATCTTCTTGTCCTAGCAGACCATGGATTGCGTCGAACAGCGCTAGTTGCGTTCGGCCTGAGCTTTTGCCTCTTCGAAGCCTTCCGAGACCACCTTGCCGTCGTGAATTCGGATGATTCGGTCGCAGGCCTGGCCGATGTCCTCCTCATGGGTGACCAGGACA
>DYLG01000120.1 GCA_020722215.1 Desulfomonile tiedjei | reverse complement strand
CTGATCTCTCAGGGTCAACGAGGTTTTTCCATTTTTTTGGTCGTGGATCAAGGTTACGGCGCCCGAATCTGGTCGTTGCCACCACCATTTCCGATCTATTGGTAGGTGCGGGTTTCAAGTCCGCCCGTCCGCTGAATTCATTCGGACCGACCTCTTCGGAGGGCGGAATGTTCTTGCTTGATTTTCTCAAAAATATTGGCTATCTTATCACGTGCGATTTCCCTGTCCTGGCCGTCGGCAGAAGTCTAACCGATTTTCGCGTATGTTTGGCGGCCGGTTGTTGATTCAGCTCGGGGGTAGGATGGTCGAGTATCTTTGGGCCATGGGCCTGTTGATGGCGGCCGGGTTCGTTGTTACTTTTGTTGCTGTTCCGCTTTTCAAGAGGCTCGCAGTGAAGTACGGGGTCGTTTCAGCTCCGGGCGGGCGTAGGACTCACGGAGAGCCGACGCCTATGCTGGGAGGAATGGCTATATTCCTGCCCTTAGCTCTCGTGTTCTTGCCTTTTCTCGCGTTCTCCGTCGTCAGAGGAACCCCGTCCGTTCGTACGGACACCCTTCAGATGGCGTCGCTTTTTGTCGGCAGCGCGTGGATTCTTGCCCTTGGCACGCTAGATGACAAGTACAGAATCGGCTGGAGAGAGAAACTGCTGGGGCAGTTCGGCGGCGCGTTCATACTGGTGCTGGGGGGCCACAGCATCACAACAGCCACTTTGCCATTGTTGGGGCTGGTGGACTTCGGGTGGCTGGGTGTTCCGCTGTTCATGCTCGCAGTGGTGGCAATAACCAACGCGATCAACCTAACCGACGGCATCGACGGGCTTGCAGGGGGGATCTGCTTCTTTGCCGCGTTGACCTGCGGCGTGATCGGGTTGTTCAAGGGGGACCTTTTTCCGGCAGCCGCGGGGTTTGTCATTTCCGGGGCCATTCTTGGATTCCTGGTGTACAACTTCCCGCCGGCTTCCATATTCATGGGGGACGGCGGAAGCATGATGATGGGGTTCCTCTTGGGCGCGCTTGCAATGAGTTCCGCAGCCGCATTTCCCGGACAGCGGCTCGGCACGAGCGTCATGATCGTCATCCCGTTTCTCCCGTTCGGCATACCCTTGTTCGACGCGATGCTTTCCGTGGCGCGGAGATGGTTGCGGGGGCAGGAGATATTCCTGGGAGACGGCGATCATCTTCACTATCGGGTTACCGCAAAGACCAAGAACACCAGACTGACGGTCATCATCTTCTATCTTTTCAGTTCATTGCTCTGTGCGATTACGCTCATCTTGGTACTCGGACCCAAGTCCGAACTGGTCAGGACCCTTGTGCTGTTCGCGTCCATAGTCTTGTGCGCAGGTGCTGTGGCTGGCATCAGGCTTTACCGTTTTCATTCTCTCATAGCGACCTTGAGGAATAGGCCTCATTTCAAGTTCCTAGGCAGCTATCTGTGGTATATGAAGCACAAGGTGCAGAGGGCGGATTCGTTCGGCTCTCTCATACAACTTCTTGAATCGGGCGTCACGGACTTGGCGTTCGATCACGTTGAGGTCCTCCATAACGGTCGCACCATCGGAAAATGGATAAACCCCGACCGGGTCCACCCAGAAAGCCCTCGTGTCAGCGGCGAGGAAACGCTCAACGGACAGTATCTCACCGTGCGATGGGCAAGGCCGGTTCACGAGGACAACGCTTACAACGAGTATTTGAAGCTCACATGGTACAGATTCCTGGCAGCGCTGGCTTTCGCAGTAGAGGAAAATTACAAAGCGGAATGCCAGGCGCCGGCAGAAGCGACCGCTTGGCGTGTGTGACAAGGCTTCGTAATACTCGGATTCCCAAGTTCCCTGATTCAAGAATGTGGTGACGCTTTCTTCGGAGGCTCTTGATTGGTAGGACCGGCATCTTGCCGGTCGATTGAATAGCACCGGCAAGATGCCGGCGCTACTGGGCCAGGCCACCCGTCAGGTCACTGATCGCGTGGTCGGAGAACGTGTATTTGCCCGTCTTCGCCGAGGATTCGGGTGAAGGGAAATGTGCGGACCACGGTGTAATTCGGCAACGGCCCGAGAGTTACTAGATAGTCCTCCCGTTCAACCCACCACCAGCTCAGTCCTTCCTTCGGCTCAAATTCCTTCTTGTAACAGCGGTAACCATTGAACTCGAATCCGCCGTCAAAACGGCACGGTGCGATCTTCAATTCCTTGAGAAGGAAATCCTGCGCTTTAGCCTGCGCCCGCTTCATTTCCATGAAGTCGCGAGTCCCCCCGACTGAAAATACCGCCAAGAGGGCCGGCATGACTACGCAAGGCGCCAATTCCTTGAGCAGGGCAGGGGGCCGAAAGGCATCGGGCTTGTCCGAAATGAGCCACACAATGAGGAAGATACATACCGGAATGAGATATCGGTCATGGAAGCCGGTCAGCATGATAATGCCCAAATAGGCCAGCGCGCAGAGAAAGGTCAGGGCCTGGAGAAAAGTGACCTGCCGGGCAGGGGCCTCTGCACGGATCGCCAATAGCCGTCCGGAGAAGAGAACCCCGAGGATAACGGTTACCGCTATCGAAAGGATCGACCAATAGACAATAAGGTAGTACGCCCATTTCGGAATCGCGAAAGTCCTCTGAATCCCCAATATGTACGTGTCCTTGAGCAAAATGGGCCCTATGCCGAAATCACGGATCACATTTCGATGAAACGCAACGGGCGGATCGAGGAGGCCTGCCAGGATACCGATCTCGAACAAGACAAAGGCGGCGGTCAAGATCGCCACGAACCCCCGAAAGAGTCTGAGCGGCCAGACCTCACGGTATCGCAAGACGAGCAGGGGTGATACCAGCAGACAAGCGTAACCAAGGGCGTTGTGAAACAGTCGGACACACAAAGTGGCCAAGTATCCCAACAACCCCTTGGCAAGGGGTGCGCCCAGGATGTTGCGAAACACCGCATGGCTGGTTACGGGAGTGCTCCCCGCGTAGTGAAGGTAGTACTCGTATGCGATCCATGGAGCGATCGCAATTCCCATTGCGAGAAGAAGAATTCTTGTCCGACCCAAGTCCTTTCCGGCGGGAAGGAGAAAGCACGCGGCAACGAAGCTGAAAGGGATCACTATGCCTATCTGGCGAGTGAGGATCGCTGCCAGAGCAAACACCAGGCCTATAACGATCAGGCCCGTATTGCGTCTCTCCGCACCCAGCCAAAGAAAGAGCAATGAGAATATCGCCAGAGACGCAAAGGTGATGTCCGTCATGAACGTGAAGCACTGTGAAAGAAACAAGGGATTGAAGAGAAGGGTCACAACCCCAAGAAACGCCAACCACACAGGCGCGGCGGCGAATCGAAGGAGACACAACAGCGCGGCCGAACCCATGATTCCGATAGCGAGGACCGACAACCTCAGTGCGGTGAGAGAAACCCCGGCCCCCTCCGTGAACAACCCCCCCCACAGGATATGGACTATCGCCGACGGCCCCCCTTTGCCCCAGCCGGTGGCCATGAGCCTGCCTTCGGATGACAAGACCTCCAGGATTCTTACGAAGCTCCAGTCGTCGTTGATCATGAACTCACCCACGGGATTCACGATCACGGTGACCGCGGTCCACAAGAGGAGCAAAATTGCCAGACCTGTCAGTAAGTTACGTGACACTGGGCTTGTAGGTCCTTGCCTTCCCGGGTGTTCGGGACACGCCCGATTATCCCCTAATGAACTGTTCTGATAGCCTTGAATCAGGCTGGCTGGCTGGAAAGCCTGCCCCACAAGGGTGAATGCTTACGGCGCGACAGACCGGTCCATTGTCAGACGACGCGGACTATACTAGGATGTGCCCTCATGGAAAGCAAGGACAGTCCGTTACTTCATCTCCTGTACGTGCTTGCAGCAGCGGTTGCCGTGTTCCTGTTCGCGCATTGGGACGGCCTGGTCAATGAGTACGTGATCAAGGACGATGTGCGCCAGCAGGTGTTCTGGATGCAGCAGTGGCAGGACCCGGAACTGTACCAGGACGACCTACTTGCACGCCACGCGAGTAACTACGTACCCAGGGGAGTGAAGGCGGTCTATTATGCCGGTTCGCTGGTCATGAATCCCGTTCAGTTCAGCAAGGTTGTGGCGGGATTTCTCTTCGTGATCTCGGCCGGTTTCCTCTTCGGTTTGGGAAAGCAGTTCCGCGACGAACTGACTGCTGTGATGATCGTGTGCGTCTTTTTCTTTTTTGGCGGCTTCATGCGGAAGATCTCAGGGGGGCTGTCACAAGGGTTTGCCTTTCCGCTCCTGATTGCGTATCTGTTCTTCCTTGCTCGCAAAAGCCTTGGTTGGGCGAGCGTAGTGATCTTGATACAGTCGTTCCTTAACCCGTACATCTTCATGCTCTGCGCGGTCACCCAAACCATCTACCTTTCACACAACTACGGCAGGAGTCTTCTCGACCTGATGAGGGGACGAGGTTTTCAAACTCACGCCAATCATGCTCCGGCCGCAAGCCTGGGCCGCCTGGTCTTTTTGCACGTGCCCGTGCTCTTGGGCGTTCTCGTCATGGCGATCGAGTATTTGTTGTTCAAGTCCGCGGACATGGGCGACCTGGTGACTGCAGCGGACATGGCAGGAAAGATCGAGTACACGGCAGCGGGCCGTTTCGAATTCATGCCCATGCCGTCGGTTTTTTACGAGTTTGTCAGGCCGTGGATGTTCAACCTGCCGTTCAAGGAATGGGGACTATGGCCCTCCTGGTTTCTGGCCGCGGTAGGCCTGGCTGTGGTGGCCTTTGCGATCACGAGGAGAAACACGGGCATTGACCTGTGGGGCTTTCGTGTGTTTTTCCATTTGAGCGCAGCCTCCCTTCTGCTCTACATAGCCGCGCATGTCTTTTTCTTCAAGCTGTTCTTGCCCAGGCGCTATGCGGAGTTTCCCTTGCAGGTTTTCTACTGCGTTGGGGTGGGGGTGTGCTTGAGGGTGGCCCTTGGGGCGGTGATTTCAAATCGGGTGCTGTTCCCGTTGGTTGCAACGCTGCTGGTGGTTCTGGCCGCTCTTCGACTTTACCATGTGGCTTTGTACGACTACTCTCAACATAGCCACCTGTGCCGATTTCTGGAGGATGTCGCTCCCAAGACCGCCCTGATAGCAGGACCTCCGGATGTGATGGATAACGTGATCACCTTTGCACGCAGGAAGGCATTTGTGACCTATGAGCTTTCACATACATGGTACAAGGGCTACTGGAGTGTCATCAAGAAGCGAACTTACGATTTCTTCTCCGCCTATTATTCCGCCGACCCGACCGCGATCCGAAAGTTCTGCGAAGAAAACGCCATAGATTACCTGGTGGTGCGCGTCTCGGATTTTCATCCGGAGCGCATCAAGAGCGGCATCCATTTTGAGCCCTTTGATTCATACATACGTGAGATTGCCGATTCGAGATCCCACTTCGCGGTGCTCGATCCGAAGGCATTCCCTCCGGTATACCGCCGAGACGATCTGGTCGTGATCAAACCGAAATGAGCACGACGTCATGTGTCCACAGCGCAAGCGAAAGGAGACGCGAAAAAATATGGCTTGACGACTAAACATCCGCCTGCTTAAGCTGCTAAGAAGAGGAGTCACGACAAGGAATGGGAGGCCGGAACATGGCAAGGGTTAAGCTCAGTGCCAAAGAGGTGGTCCAGGACATCCGCGACGGAGTGGACGATAAGACCCTCATGGAAAAATACAACCTTACCGCTGAATGGATTCCGATCCTGTTCGCTAAGCTGGTCGAGGCCGGTGCCCTGACCCAAGCCGAACTTGACAAGCGAACTTTGGTTTCCGAATGGGCGGAGTTGGCTGACGATTCCGATATCGGTGAGTTCGAGAAAACAGTGGACATAAGCGAATTGATGGAACACGGGCTTACGGAAGAGCACGAGTTCACCAAGACCCAGACGCCTCCCGTACGGAAGCCGGATCACATTGCATCGCAGTCGGTGCAGTCGCTCATGGTGGAAGAGCGAGGATTCGGGGAACCGACCGAGACTGAGAACATAAGCAGGTACGTCGAAAGCCGGTCCTCCTTTCTTGCAGCGCAGCAGGTCGCTGAACCGACAACTGCAATTCCTGCCATTGAGGACGCACAATGGCCTGCCATCACCGAGGAGACCGCCGCGGCCCTGCGCGAGTTCGCAGGCTGGTGGCACAAGTTCAAGTCCGATAATCTCATTGTCACGCCTCTCAAGAAGCGACCCGCCTTGAAGCACACTAACATGGCCACGATAAGTCTTCGTGTGAGCAAGGAGCTTGTCGAAGCAGCCGAACGCAAAGCTAAAGAGCTGGCAGCTCAAACGGGGGGTGATCTCGGTTCTCTTCTTGAAATTCTCTTGTGGGAGTTCCTTGACAGGGATCCGCGATTTCTCCGATAGCTCATTTTCCACAGTGTTTTCTTGGCTTCATGTTGCCTGCCGTTGGACAGTTTTACCTCATGAAGATTATGAGGTTAGCTGTTTATCCTTGCGAATATTATGATATTTGATATGATTGGACCGACGACCTTTGCCGGGAGGCTTCACATGATCCAGGCCCGAAAGTTACTCTCTGCCGCAACAATAGTTCTGGCATGCCTTGCCGGAGGCTGCGCGGAGGACACCACGCAGCTCAAACAGAAGCTCATGGATCTGGAAAAGCGAATCGCCGCTCAAGAAAAGAGCTTTGAAGAGTTTTCCAGAGGTCTGGCTGCGCCCAAAGACTTCAGCGCCGAGATACAGAGGCTCGAAGAGCAACAAGAGGCCATCAAGCAGTTCATCGGTGCAAAAGTCGATCCCATTAACATGAAACTGGAGGAATTTAGGGACTGGGCCCAGGAGTCGCAAGTGCAGCGCGGCAAGCTAGTTGAAAAACTCAAGAGCCTAGAGGCGGCGCTGGCGGAACTGCGCAAGGCGGTCGAAGCCTCTTCTGATACCGCAGCGCGCATTGCCAAAGATTTCGGGTTGTACAAACAGAAGATTCAGGGGAACGCCAAGGCTATCCAGGACCTTTCCAATGCTCTGGCCGGGCTCAAGAAGGACATTCTCGAGAGCAACACCAAGCTGGCCGAAGCCGTCAGAAAGACCCTTCCCAAGGTCAAACAAGCCGCGGTGGATAGCGCCCTTCTGGAAATGAGAGGTCAATTGGCTCCGATCGAGAAGCGCCTAGCTGAATTGAAATCAGAGATCGAGGCGGTCCGGAAAGAGATGGAAGGCCGACCGGGGGCTCCTCCAGGTCCTGCGGCGGCAAAGGATATCCGGCTCCTGCAAAAGAAGCTGACCGAACTGGAAGAGATAGTCGCATCACAGAAGTCATTTCTGCTGGAACTTGGCTCAAAGCTCCACAAGCTGGAAACATCCATGCAGTAAGACAGGTGAGGGTTCTTTGCTCCGCCACTCAAACAGATCCGGGCCGCGCAGTGGCAAGAGGCATCTTCAGCGGGACCGTGGGTCAAAGCCAAATTGCTGAAGCAACTCGATTGCCGGCTCAGACCTCCTTGATTGCCTCCTCGAAGCCTGCCAGAGAACCTTGTATAGTCTCGTCCGATACGCAGTAGGCAATGCGGAAATACCCGGGTCCGCCAAAGCCGGATCCGGGGACGGTCAATATCAGCTTCTTTTGGAGCAGTCCCACAAACGCCACATCGTCCTCCAGCGGCGACTTGGGAAACAGGTAGAAGGCTCCCTCGGGCTTAACGCACTCATAGCCGAACGATGTGAGCGCAGAATAGAGTAGATCGCGGCGTCGTTTGTACACGCCGATGTCCACCACGTCTCTCAAGGCGCCCTGGACTGCCCTCTGCATTATCGCAGGGGCGTTGACGAAACCGAGGATTCTGTTGCACAATACCAGGCCCTCCATCGCGGCGCCGGCTCCGTCCATGGACGGGTTAAGTGCCACGTATCCCAGGCGCTCCCCGGCCAGAGAAAGATCCTTGGAGAATGAGGTGACCACCACGCTGCTGGTATAGGCCTTGAGGATGCTCGGAACCGTTACCCGATCGTACGTTATGGCCCTGTACGGTTCGTCGGAAATGAGAACGATTGTGCGCCCGATTTCTTTGCTTTTTCGTTCAAGGAGCCGGGCCAGTCCGTCAATATCCTGTTGGGAATAGACCTTTCCCGTTGGATTGTTGGGCGAATTGATCAGCACCGCGGCTGTGTTGGGATTGATCGCCTGTTCCATTGCATTCAGATCGAGAGAGAAATCCCCCTTTGTGGGGACCTGGACTGCCTTACCTCCGTGATTGTCCACATAGAACACGTATTCGACGAAAAACGGTTTCGGGACAACAACTTCATCTCCGTCATTCAAGAAGGTCTTGAGCACAACATTGAGAGCGCCTCCGGCGCCCACGGTCATTACGATCCAGTTCTGATCGATTTCGACGCCCTCATCTTCTCTTATCTTCTTTGCGACCGCAGCGCGGACCGACGGGAAACCTGCATTGGGCATGTAGCCATGAATGCCGCGGGCAGTGTCGCTTGCAGCATTGGCTATCGCTTTCTTCATCGCGGGGCTGGGTTCGAGGTTCGGGTTGCCCAGGCTGAAGTCGAACACTTTCTCAGGGCCGTGTTGCGCCTTAAGTTTGGCTCCTTCTTCGAACATCTTCCTGATCCAGGAAGACCTCCGGATGAAATCGGAAATCTTTGTAGAAACCGGCATTTGGCTCCTCCTCTGCGCTGTCGATATCCCAAAAACGAAAGCCCGGGCTTCCATACTTAATTGAGGTGAAACGCCGGGCTTTCGACCTTGCATCAGCCCTGTGTTTTCAGGGTAAATCATGGTAACACACTCCCAGCGAACATGTCAAACGGAATATGGAGCATCCAAGCATCGGAATTGGGCAATGTTGTCCGATCCGGGCAGGTTATGGTAGAGTCCCGCTGTAGATTCTAGGCTGTCTCGCTACGCTGCCAAAGCAAGTCGATGCTTGGCAAAGTAATCATTCGTTTGCGCAGGGGATGCTCCTATGCCAACGGTCCGCAGGCTTTCCGGCCTGCGAGTTATCTCAGCTTCGGATTATAAAGGCCGGCCTGCGTGCCCCGCAAGAACGGCAACGGACTTCACCGCGAGTTCCGATGCACGTGATTGTGGTCCCGTGCGGCGCGTCTTTGCTGTATTACTGTTCATTGCATGGACATTTTGCTGGGGGTTGGCCTGCGGGGTTTCTCCTGCCTTGGCCGAGGACAGCTTTCACGGAGGCATGCGAGCCGCTCGCTCCGGCAACATTGATCGGGCCATCGAACTGTGGACCCGGACTCTGAACGCAGATCCGAAATGTTACGCCGCACTCGTCAATCGGGGCACGGCGTACATGCAGCGAGGGCATGTAATGAACGCGATCCGCGATTGGCACACTGCACGAAGATTTTCGCCGGTTTTTGCCTTCGCGTTTGCCGGCGGCGATTTCATTGAACAGGCCTCCGGGGACAGAAGGATGCTGAACTATGCCAAACCGTTGGAACTGGACCCTGACCATCTCACGTCGGTTGTGATGACCGGCGTGCTATATCTGGACCTGGGCAGAGAAGACATGACCGTGGAACTCTATGAGAAATCCATCGACCTCACCAAGAATCCGGGACTGAAGAATCTCTTCCAACACTGGATCGAATCGATCAGGGGTTCGCGAATGGCATACCCTTAGGGCCTTGGTTCTTGACAAGGGAATAGTCGAGCAGTACCTTGATTTTTTATCCATTTGATCGCGGAGCATAAGCGTGAAAGGACGAATCGAAATAGACAAAGAACTTTGCAAGGGGTGCGGACTCTGCATCAGCGTCTGCCCCCTCAGCCGGATCGAGATTTCCGATCAACTCAATACCAAGGGCTATTATCCTGCCAAGTTCATCGAAGAGCATCCGGAAGAAACCTCGGAGCGCAAGTGCACGGGGTGCGCTCTATGCGCAATCACCTGCCCCGACGTTGCTATAGAGGTTTACAGAGAGGAAAAGAAGAAGAAACAGGACAAAGAGGAGTCCGAAAGCTGATAAGCAGAGAAGGGCAATATGACTCTGAAGAAACTCATGCGAGGAACTCATGTGTTGGGCGAAGCAGCGATTCGGGCCGGTTGCCGGGCGTACTTCGGTTATCCCATAACCCCTCAGAATGAACTGCCGGAGTATATGGCCTCAGCTTTTGCCAAGATGGACGATGCCATCTTCATGCAGGCCGAGAGCGAACTTGCTTCCATTAACATGGTCATGGGGGCAGCCATTGCGGGGGCCAGGGTCATGACATCATCCTCCAGCCCGGGCATCAGCCTCAAGCAGGAAGGCATCTCCTACCTTGCGGCAATGGAACTGCCCGCGGTTATCGTCAACATGATGCGTGGCGGTCCGGGACTGGGCAACATAGCTCCGTCTCAGGGCGATTATTTCCAGGCAGTTAAAGGCGGTGGCCACGGCGACTATCGTCTCATCGTGTTTGCTCCGGCCTATGGCCAGGAGATAGCGGACATGACGCGGCAGGCCTTTGATCTGGCCGACAACTACCGAACGCCGGTGATGATTCTCGGAGACGGAATGATGGGCCAGATGATGGAGCCGGTGGTGTTTCCCGAACCCATAGATCTTACGTCCCTTCCCAGGAAGGAATGGGTTCTGGACGGTGCAAAGGGCAGGCCCAGCAGGATAATCCGCTCTCTTTGGCTGGACGTGGACAAGGAGGAGGAATTCAACTGGCGTCTGTTCAGGAAATATGAAATGATCAGCAGAGAAATCCCCGACCAGGAGATCTACCTGGCTGATGATGCAGAGCTGATCATCGTGGCATACGGCACCGCGGCGAGAATAGCAAAGGGCGGGGTCCACCGGGCTCGATCCATGGGGTTGAAGGTCGGCCTGTTCAGACCCAAGACCTTGTGGCCGTTCCCCGCGGAACCCCTCGCTCGGCTTGCCGAGGCAGTCCGGCACATCATGGTGTTCGAGATGAGCACCGGCCAGATGGTCGAGGATGTTCGGCTGGCAGTGGAGGGACGGTGCCCAGTGTCTTTCTATGGGCGTCCGGGCGGCGTTGTGTCCACCCCCGAGGAAATCGCCAGAGAACTGGCGACTGCTTACGGTATGCCCGGATCTTCCGAAACACATGGCAGGGGAGCATTGAACGGTCGCAGGGCGGTCGCCCGGCGCTGAAGTTCTCGGTTTGATCCGGATCTGAGAACTAAAGCACAGGGCTGGTGATCCATAGCTGCCGGAAAGAAGGGACTTAAGAACGTGAAAAAGGTTTTTTCAAGACCTGAATCCTTGAAGCCCACTCCATTTCACTATTGCCCGGGATGTGGTCACAGCATCATCCATCGGGTCGTGGCAGAAGTAATCGACGAGTTGGGCATCAGGGAACGTACAATAGGAGTGCCGCCTGCCGGCTGTGCAGTGCTGGCGTACAATTATCTCGACGTGGACATGGCCGAAGCGCCCCACGGCAGGGCAGCCGCAGTGGCTACAGGCATCAAACGAGTCCTTCTCGACCGAGTGGTCTTCACCTATCAGGGAGACGGGGACATCGCCGCTATCGGTACCGCAGAGACGATTCACGCGGCAAACCGGGGAGAACGGATCACTTCCATCTTCGTCAACAATGCCGTGTACGGCATGACTGGCGGGCAGATGGCTCCCACCACCATCCTGGGACAGGTTACCACCACTTCTCCGGGCGGACGGGCGCCCCTGAGGGACGGCAATCCCCTGGATCTCAGCGAGATGCTCGCGATTGCCGCGGGGAGCGTGTACATCGAGAGGACTTCGGTTTCCTCACCGAAAGGCATACTCCGTACCAGGAGAGCCATACGTAAGGCCTTTGTCACGCAATTGGAGGACAAGGGATTCTCCCTTGTGGAGATCCTCTCCCCATGCCCAACCAACTGGAAGATGTCCCCGACCGAAGCCGCTCGCTGGGTTGATGCCCGCATGTCCGAAATTTTCCCGCCCAAGGTGATAAAAGATGTTGCTTAAGAGTGTGTTTTCAGGTTTCGGCGGGCAGGGTGTGCTCATGATGGGCTATGTTCTGGCCCTTGCCGGAATGAACGAGGACAAGCACGTTACATATCTGCCCTCGTACGGTGCGGAGGTGCGCGGCGGCACCGCCAACTGCACCGTGGTCGTGTCTGATGAAGAAATAGCCTCTCCCATTGCCTCGGCCCCCGAGTACGTGGTCGCCATGAACTACCCTTCGGTTGTCAAATACCAATACATGGTTAAACCCGGCGGAATCATGTTCATCAACAGCGACCTGGTTTCGGAATGCCCCTCACGCGACGACATCAGGGTTGTCAAAGTCCCCGCGAACACTCTTGCCCACGAGATGGGCAACGACAGGGCCTTGAATATGGTCATGTTGGGGGCTATGGTCCAAGAGCTGGGCGTTGTGTCCAGGGATGCCCTTACCAAGGCCTTGGAAACAGTGTTCGAAGGCAAGAAAAGAACTCTTGTCGAAGCCAATCTCGAAGCCCTTGAAAAAGGGGCCCAATTCATCGTGTCCAAGAGTTGAGTCACCAAAGCACTTGATCATTCGGAGGCGACTCGGCTGCCCGTTGAAGGAGATATGATGAAAACCCTAAGAGAAATTGCGGTCCAACTGGAAAACAAGC
>DYLG01000119.1 GCA_020722215.1 Desulfomonile tiedjei | reverse complement strand
TAGATCTGTGCATAATCGGCATCATGCCCTTGGGGTAAGCTTTCATGCCGGCTGTTATCCCTTGAGCGAAAGAATCCTTGACTTCCGGGCACGCGTCTGCTTAACTGACTTCTTTAGAAGTTTTTGGGAACCAAGGGAACCGAAGTGAAAAGAACGTTTCAGCCTAGTAACACGCGCAGAAAGAGAACACACGGTTTCCGCATTCGGATGAGGACACAGAGTGGCAGAGCAGTCCTCAAGCGGAGAATGGCAAAGGGACGTAAGCGCCTGTCGGTCTAAGAGGCGACCTTTTGGACTGACCAAAGAGGACAAGATTCGCCGCTCTTCGGCTTACACGAGGATTTTGCGGGACGGCGTGCGCCTTCGCACGCGCCATTTTCACATCCGGATGCTGAAAAACCAGCTCGGCAAACCGCGGCTGGGATTGGTAGTCGGCAGGAAAGCAGGAAAGGCGTGCGAGCGAAATCGGATCAAGAGAAGGCTCAGAGAATACTTCAGACTGAACCGGGACAAGATTCCTCAACAGACGGACACTGTATTCATAGCTTTGAGAGGAGCCGCGGATCTGGATTTCCACCAACTGGCAAGAGAACTGGATCTCTTTTTCGAAACAAGATTGTAATGTCGGTAAGATATATCCCGGCATTGGTCATAACCGCATATCAGGTCTCGATTTCGCCGTTTCTGCCAAGCGCCTGCCGGTTCTATCCTACCTGCTCCGAGTTTGCCAGGCAAGCCGTACTCACCCACGGCGTTCTCAGGGGCTCTATACTCGCGCTCAGACGTCTGTCGCGATGCCGACCTTTCGGACCGCACGGATATGACCCCGTACCATAGGGTCGTCCGTCCCCCGGAAGCAAAGAGCGGATTGCCGATGCTCCCATGAAGACTCCGACCCTGGGTGGGGGAGACCATAATGGACCGAAACCTCCTACTGGCAATAGTGCTTTCGATTGCAATAATTCTGTTGTTTCAGGTGCTCTTCCGTCCGTCGGCTCGCAAGCCCTCCGAAAAGAAGCCCCCAGCGGTCACTGAGCAGCCGGCCAAGGAACCGGCCAAGCGGACCACCGCCGCGCCCGTGGAAACACCAAGCCCCGAGGCTGGACCGGTACAAGATCGGCCCCTGATGCTTCAACCTGCCGGGGAAATGGCAGGAGACGCGGCGCCGGATACGAGAATCAAGATCGATACTCTCAAATACGAAGTTATTCTCTCCTCCCATGGCGCACGCATTGTGTCCTTCAAACTGAAGGATTACAGGGAGCAGGTCGACGGGCCCGCCCTGGTTAACCTGTTCAAAGCAGCGCCCGAGGACAGTTCCGGCCCTGCTGTCGAGCTGTTCTCCCAGGGGAAGACCCTTAGTGACGCGGCACTGCCGTACAAGTGCGAATCGGGCGAGACAACCGTGTCACTGCACGAGAAGGGCGCCAAGAAAACCATCCGGTTCACCACGAACGCCGCGGGCGGCATAGCCATCGTAAAGACCTACACGTTCCACGCGGATCTGTACTATGTGGATCTGGACGTTTCGTTGACCAACAGCTCGGCTGAAGACCAGTACTATCTCGTGTATTTCCCATGGATGAAGGCTTACGGTCGCGCGAACAAGTCCGAACAGTTCCCGTGGAACAGCGTCGAGATCTACATGGACAATCTGCTCGTGGACACCGCTCTCACCAAGATCGACCAGGCTCAGGACAAAGCGGGCCAAGTCCAGTGGGCCGGGCTGGGGGACTCGTTCTTTTTCCAGGCCCTTGTTTTCGGCGACAAGCCTGCGAAGAAGGTGACCCTGTATAAACCTCGAGAAAACGGACTGGCCAAGATCAGAGTCTATTGCGGCGCCCTGGACATAGCCGCGGGAAAATCCGAGCAGGTGAAACTGGGCATCTATCTGGGTCCTAAGGAACACGCAGCCCTTGAGGCTGCGGGTCATGACTTGTCTCGAGCGCTCTACTACAGCAACTGGCGGATAATGGATGTGGTGTCGGACTATCTCATGGTGTTCCTCAGAGCCTGCCACTACGGCTTTTCCGCCTTCGGGTTGAAGATCCCCGGCACAGGAAACTGGGGCTTGGACATCATTATCCTCACCATTGTGATCAAGATCCTCTTCATTCCCCTCACTCACAAGAGCATGAAGTCCATGAAGAGGATGCAGGAACTTCAGCCCCAGTTGGAAAAGCTCAGGGAGAAATTCAAGGAGGACAAGGCCGCTTTGAACAAGGCCACCATGGAGCTTTTTAGGGAACACAAAGTCAACCCCCTCGGGGGATGCTGGCCCATATTTCTGCAACTACCCGTATTCATTGCTTTGTACCAAACACTTGCCTATGCCATCGAGCTTAGACACGCTAGCTTCGTGTGCATCCCTTCAATCTATTTCTGCATCAACGACCTCTCGGCAAAGGACCCATTTTATGTCACGCCGGTCCTGATGGGCGCGTCGATGGTGCTCCAGCAATGGATGACACCGTCGGCCGGCGACCCGACCCAGAGAAAGATGATGCTTATCATGCCCGTAGTCTTCACCTTCCTTTTTCTCAAATTCCCTTCGGGTCTGGTGCTCTATTGGCTGGTGAGTAACATCTTGTCCATCGGTCAGCAGGTTGTCACCAACCGATTGGCCAAATGAGAGGGAACCGATGATGACCGAACTCGAGTTCACGGGGAAAAACGTCAAAGAGGCCGTCCGGAACGCGTGCGAACAACTGAAGGTGGATGAGGCCCTGCTCGAAGTGGAAGTGATCGAAGAAAGCACCAGAGGCTTCTTGGGCATAGTGGGCCAACGAGACGCTCGAATCCGCGTAAAAAGGAGAGATATTCTAAGAGAGGTCATGGGGGCTGACGATTCCGCGTCAGAATGTGACGAGGCGCAGCGCTCCGCAGATTCTTCGGAAGAGCCGGCAGCCACACTCATTGAGGAATCCGTTCCGATCTCCGTCCGTGAGACGCAAGAGGAAGAAGTCACGCCCCCGGAGTCCTCGCCGGCAATGCAACAGGCTGCGGATATACTAAGGGAAATTCTGGGTCGTATGTCCATGGAGGCCCAAGTCCAGGCCCAAATGGTGAACGGCGCGGTCCACCTGGACATCATGGGGGATGGCTCAGGACTGCTGATAGGCAAGAAGGGCCGCACTCTGGACGACCTGCAATTCATAGTGAGCAAGATCGTCAACAAAGACAACTCTCCGGCAGACAAGATCAAGGTGGTCATCGACACCGAAAATTACCGGGCGAGGAGAGAAGCCTCGCTCCGAGAGAAGGCGCTCAGAATGAGCGACAAGGCCAAGAGAACCCTCAAGCCCGTCTGGTTGGACCCCATGCCTCCCAATGAGCGCCGCATTGTGCACATGATTCTGGCCGAGGATAGAGGAGTGTACACCAAGAGCCATGGCGAAGGAGTCATGCGGAAAATCGTCGTGTATCCCCGTCGCCTGGCCAACAAGCGCCGCGGACGCTGACACGCGATGCATATCCGAATGGTACACGCGGCTGGTCCTTTGGTGAACGACCGGCGTCCCTGCCGGCCCATTGAATGAACACCGGCGGTCCGCCGGCGCCGGGATGGCATCCTGCCTGGTGGGACGGGCGGCTCGTCCGTCGTTGGGCCGGGTGCTGCGGGTGCCTGCGAAAACCCGTACTGAGAACCCACGAGAAGACAAAGCCGGGCCGCATTCTGTCATAGGGCGGCGGTAAGGGCGACCGCCAGCGGCCCCTGCAATGCAACCCGTTCGACCATTGTGCGACCGTATTTATGAAATCCGGTCCTTAGTACACCGTTTCATGGCGTCGGGACATAAGAACCAAACGGAGAACCCGTGCCCGTGCCTTCCCTTCCCGACAACTGACTCCTGCAAATGAACCTTTCAGAAAAACCTTTTCCTGACACCATTGTTGCCCTCTCAACTCCTCACGGCTATTCGGGAATAGGGGTGATCCGTATGAGCGGTCCGGGCTCGCAGACCTTGCTGCAAAAGGTCTTTGTTCCGGCAGGCGGCCGGTTGGAGTTTACGGACAGGAACGCGGTTTACGGGAGATTCCGGGACCCGGACAGATCAGGCTTCCTCGATGACGGCGTGGCAGTCTTTTTCAAGGGACCTTCGAGCTACACCGGAGAGGATATGGCGGAAATAAGCCTCCACGGCAGCCCGCTTGTCCTAGACCTTGCAGTGGAGACGCTGGTCAAACTGGGAGCCACGCCCGCAACACGAGGCGAATTCACCAGGAGGGCCTTCCTTGCCGGCAAGCTCGATCTGCTTCAGGCAGAGGCGGTAATCGAGATAATCGAGGCGGGGAGTCTAGCGGCCCTGGAAGATGCCCGGGCGTTGATGGACAAGTCACTGTCCCGGCGGATCCGCGGGATCTCCGACGCGTTGAAGGACCTCCTTGCGGAAGTTGAGGCTCATATCGACTTCGATGAAGACGATGAAGAGCCCGCCCCGGATATCATGCCGAAATTGAATGAGATTCTCACGGAGATCAATTCACTGAGGGATAACGCTGGCACCGGCAGACTCCGCAGGCGAGGCATCCGAACAGTGATAACCGGCAAACCCAACGCGGGAAAATCTACGCTTTTCAATGCGTTGCTGGGCATGGACCGCGTCATAGTGACCCCTTTTCCCGGAACCACCAGAGACACGGTTGAAGAGAGCCTGAGACTAGGGGAATACTCGTTTGCTCTGTCGGACACGGCAGGACTCGGAAAGAATCCGGACCCGATCGAACAGGAAGGGATTCGCCGAACACGAGAAAAAATGGGGGAAGCCGACCTGGTCCTGGTGGTGATTGACGGATCCATCCCCCTGGACGACGAAGATGAAGAGGTCTTGAACTCAGTGCGCGGAAGAGAAGTCCTGATCGTTGTCAACAAGACTGATCTGGGCTTGGCTGTAGATCCACAGCGCGGGCCGCTGAAGGATGCGCCCGGGCCCTGCGTGGAGGCAAGCGCCAAGACCGGCCAAGGACTGGATTCCCTCAAGAGCGCAATGGCCTCTGTTGCAAAGGCCAAAGCCGGTTTCCTGAGTCATCGGGCGAAAGGGAGTCTCAACGAGAGAGGGCTGGTGATGGCGACTGCGGCCGCGAAGCCTTTGGAAGGGATCCTCAAGGACTACGAGGGCACCGCGCAGCCGGCTCCCGATATCGTGGCCCTTGAGATACGGCGAGCACTTGTACCCTTGGGAGAGATAACGGGAGAAGGGGTGGACGAAGGAGTGCTGGACAGGATTTTCGAGCGGTTCTGCGTTGGCAAGTGACGTGCCGTTGCGGGGTGCCGATTTTAGAGATAAATTGGCATGATAATCTGAAGTTCTACAAAGAATTCTGGAAGTTGCCATTGGAACCTGATAATATTGGATTTATTCAAAGGTGTTCCTTCCGGGGCGGGATAGGTTGTGATCATTATTTTGGAGAGTGCGAGCGCCTGAATTTTATTAAAGCATAACATGAGGTATTCATTATAACATTCTAAAATAATGATATTTTCATCCTCACAAAATTCTTGACTTTTCCCCTGGTTTGCGATAGGCATCAGAATCATGATCTGAAACCTGCTGCCGCGGCAGTCCGTCAATCGGCCCAAACCGCTGCCTTAGGGGATCAGATCTCCAAGGCTTCTCAACATTGCTGTGAGGCATTGGATAAGGAAATGGATTACTCCGGTTCGAACACCTGGGGAGGTAGGCTTATGGCAGCAAGGGGCCCGACGAGATTTCCCTGTGCTTTTCTGACCCTAGCATTCATTCTAACCGCGGCGACCCTGGCTTGGGCCTGGGATCAACCGTACCGCTTTCCCATGAAGGTGCGGGCGTCCCGCGATTATCCCGCTCATATGGGCATTTCGTCCATAGGAACGTCGTCCGGGTACATGGGCAACGGATGGGAGTCGGTGGCAGGCGCGTCGAAAATGGAGGTTCTCTGCCCGACTCGCGGCCATACGTTTGCACTGGGCATGCGTCCTTTCTTCAGTACCGTGGGAGGGTCGGTGAAGGCGTTGAGCAGAGGCGGAGAGGGCACGTTCCTCAATCTTTACGGGCACCTGCGCATCCCCATGGAGAAGACTCTCTGGGAATTTTATGCGGACCTGAGGATGTGGGATAAGGTGAGTGTCCGGTTCGAATATGTTCCATGGAGTTGGAGCGGTCAGGGTCATTCCGGGACGGACGGCAACTTTGCCGGCCTGCTATTGACGCAGAACCAGGGCATATCATCGAACCTCCACATCACGACATTTTGTCTGGGAGGGGACTATGATGTCTCCTTCGGCCGCGATCTCACCTTCGGTCCCAACGGTGACGTGAGTCTGATCAAATGGAATCAGCGGGTTGTAACCGAGGAAGGCGGTTCCGTGGATTTCTCTCAGACAATGCTCCAGCCGTCCATCGGGGCACACGTCCGGTACGAGCCGATGAACACAGGATACTTCTCATGGTTCAAGCCCTATCTGGAGGGGAGATTCGGATGGATGAGTTTTGACGGCCTGGGCCAATCAACCTGGAGAATGGCTGCGGGCATCGCGCCGCCGGCCAGCCGAAATGTGGACGCCGGCTTTGAGATAGGCTACAAGCAGTGGAAACTCGACGGCAACAGGAAGCGGCTCTTCACGGATATAGCAGTGGAGGGTCTATACATGGATTTTTCTCTGCGATTCTAGACACAATACGTCTCCCTTCGGAATTGCGGACCCGCTGTCGCGAGAAGTGGCAGCGGGTTTCCTTGTAGTTTCCCTTGACAGTTAATTTCCGGACGCCTAAGATATGTGGCGATTGCCGGAGGTTGCTCTGGAGTACTTCACCAACTATATTGCTGCGTTATCTCAATCGTGATGATAACCTCAAGGGTTACTGTGCTCGCAATGAAAACTTTCGGTGAATTCGCAAGACAGAGAATCAAGCGCCTGGGAAAAAGTCAGAAATCCCTTGCCTCAACCCTTGGCGTGTCACCTGCCTACGTGTCTCAGGTGCTGACGGGCAAGAAGAATCCGCCTGATCTGGGAAGACAGAGAAACCGATGGCAGCTCAAGGTTTGGTCCGAATTTCTTGGAGTGGTTGAAGACGAAGTCTTGGACGTGGTGCGTTTTCAGTTGCACCGCGTTCCTCCGAGGCCCAAGGCAAGGTATGCGAAAATGCGGCAGGTCCTGCTTTCGCGGCTGGAATCCATCGACGCTGATATTAGTGAGGAAATACGGGCTCTTGAGCTTCATCCAGCCGAGAACATGGTCATCGGGCTTATGGTCCAGGTCTTTCTTGTTCTTCACGAAGAGAATCTGGGAGATCGTTCCCATGCATTGACCAGGTTCAAAGAGATGTGCGTCACCGCGCGGTCAAACAAGGATTTCATAGAGGGTGATCTGGCCAGGTTCTTCTCGGATCGACCATTTTCTTGGATATGGGATTCCGAGCGCAATGACGTGCGATTGTATTCCGACTCGAGCGACATCCGTCAGTCGTTGGATAGGATCGATGAGCTTCTGGGCAAGGCGCCCGTTTCAGGATTCAGGAGAACCGCGCCCGTAGTCGGGCACGTGAGTGCCGGTGAGGGTTTTGAATACACTGACGGGGGATTTCCGGCGGGCGAGGGGTTCGACCGTGTGGAAATTCCCCCTGGAGTGGACCCAAGACTTTCGACCCGGCTCTACTGTGTGCGAGTCCGCGGGGACAGTCTTCGGGAATTCATCAACGAAGGGGCCACTCTCTTCATCAAGCCCGAATCATGGGAAGAGATCAAAGACGGTGATCTGGTGATATTCAAGGATCGCAGTCAAAACCGGGCATTCGTGAAGAAGGTCGAATTCTCGGGAGACAACTTGATATTGAAATCAATGAATTCGCAGTACAGGAACATTGTTTTGAGCAAATCGGAACTGTCGTTGCTGGAGCGTGTTCTTTCAGTGGTGTTCTAAGGATGGGAAAACCCAATGCAGGTTCAACCGGTTTGACAGGGCGGTTGACCGTTCTGCCCGTGTTGATTGCCCTGATCGGCCAGTGCGTGTGTGCCGGGGAGCAGTGCGTTGTACCTCACTTTGAAACGCTCCAGGGACACTTGCGCTATGAGTTCCCTCCGGAAATCGAGAAGAACGGGCTGGTATTTGCCCTCAAGAAGATTCCGATCAATCGGGAGGATGTGAGAAACCGAATTCTGGCGGAGATCAACTACCTTCTCCTGGACCGTCGTTCGCGAGTGCTGCTCTGGCTCTCGCGCTCGGACGAACTCAGCGGAGTCATCGGCCCCATTCTTCGGAAGTATAAGGTTCCCAAGGAGTTCATATTCCTCGCAGCCATAGAGAGCAGTTACGACAGCAGGGCTCTTTCGTCGGCAGGGGCTTTCGGATACTGGCAGTTCATCAAGGCAACTGCGTGTAATGGGCCTTCGGGCTGCAACGTGTACGACTGGAAGATGGCCGTGACGAAGTGGAAGGATGAGAGGGCGGATCTGGTTACTTCCACGCATTCCGCTGCGCGCTATCTGGCGTGGATGAACCGCGTGATGAAGGTGAAATTGAAGGATGGAAACGAGCGGCAAGGACTAGGGAACTGGCTCCTGGCGGCAGCTTGTTACAATGCGGGCCCGCGAAGGGTGACCGATAGGCTGAACTCATTCGGCGTCAGTTCCTACTGGGATGTGCCTTTGCCGGAGGAAACGGAGAAATATGTCCCCAGGTGGATCGCTGTAGGCGTTATCAGCAAGTACCGGCAATTCTATGGGGTGGACCCTCCGCGAAGGCCCGCGGTCTCCTTCGAAACGGTTCAAGGTATCAAGCTCAAGAAGGACCTGACTTTCGCCGCTATGGCGAGGTTGCTCAATACAAATCCGAGAGCGGTCTGGACCCTCAACACTCAAGTCCCGCCCGAAAAAGCCGTGTTTCCAGCCCGATCGGGACGCTCTCCCATCAAGCACAGCATCAATATCCCACCGGGATCTCGCACGAAGTTCATATCCCAGCTCAAGGCCAACGGATACATTCAATAGCGCTCCCAATTCCGGTCGAACGGGGCGGCCGAGTGCAAGTCCCTTATTACCAGCACCGATGCCTCGGATGAACCCGAATTCTTCAGAGTTGCGTCCGAGTCGGGCAGCATGTGGAGTCCGTCTCCAGCCAATAATCGCTCAGTTTCGCCTTTCCATTGCACGCTCAGCCGGCCGCTGAGGCAGTACACGAAACGTGTGCATTTGTCCGGCGGCAGAGGATAAAAGTCCGAATCGGCGCCCAGGATCACTACCCGACATTCCGTGGGACAGTCAGGAAGGTTGCCGGTGAGCACTCGCACCACGTGTCCGGGACGGGATGCGGTGAGTTCCTGCGCCTCCGATTGACGGCACACGACGATCCCGTTCTCCAGAACACTGTCGAGGAAGGCTCCGGGCTTCATGTGGAATGCTGCCGCGATTCGCATGAGCGTCTGAAGGGTCGGTGAGGACTTGCCCCGTTCCATGGAACTCAGGTTGGACACGGCTATGCCGGTTTTTCCTGAAAGCTGGTTGAGAGTGAGACCGTAACGCTTCCTGAATGAGCGCAATCGCGATCCCACGTCAATTCCGTTAACACTCATCAATCAACCTTTCTCCGGAAGTTGCACACCACGGTCCCGATCGGACGAGGCGCCTGAAGGCCGTCGCTGAGAATCCTTGTCGTTCCGGCCGCGCATCGCCAAACGGGAAAACGGGTCGGTCGAGGAGGACGGAGATATCCCCGTCTCGAACAGCACACGGCCGAGATCGCTGACATGCGAAATGCCGATCGGGGCAATTCTGCCGGCATACGCGGCCGGATCCACGTTGGAACGAGGCGCGATGATTCGTTTGTAACCGAGTCTAGCGGCTTCGTTCATGCGCGGTTCCCAGCGGTAAACACCGCGGACTTCTCCGGCAAGCCCCACTTCACCAAAGACAATAGTCCCCGCCGGCACAGGCCGATCGGTAATCGAAGACAGCAGAGCCGCTGCCACGGCCAGGTCCGTGGACGGTTCTACCGCACGTACTCCGCCCACCGCATTGACGAAGATGTCCTGATCGCCAAGAGTGAGACCCAGTTTCTTCTCAAGGACTGCAATCATCAGAGCGAGACGTTGGGAGTCAATGCCCAGACAGGTCCTGCGTCCCTGACCGGGGACGGGTCCGCTCACAAGTGCCTGAACTTCCACAAGAATGGGACGCGAACCCTCCACAAGCGCGGTCACCACCGAACCGGACACATCCTGTGGCCGCTCGGCGAGGAAAAGTTCAGAGGGGTTCGCTACCTCCCGAAGACCACGGTCCCCCATTTCGAACACCCCGATTTCATTTGCGGAACCGAACCGGTTCTTCACTGCCCTGAGTATCCGATAGGAATGGCTCCGATCTCCCTCGAAGTAGAGCACCGTGTCCACGATGTGTTCCATCACCTTAGGGCCTGCCAAATCCCCGCCCTTGGTAACATGGCCCACTATGAAGCACGCGCACGCGCTTCTCTTGACAGCGTCGGTGATCAAGGACGACGCCAGCCGGACCTGAGTCAGGCTTCCGGGCGCGCTCTCCACTGAACGGCTGAAAAGGGATTGCACGGAATCCACTACCACCACCGAGATGTCAGTATCGCCAATCCGCTCCACAATCGGTTCCAGCCGATTCTCCATAAGTACCAGGAATCCGTCGGATGCAACCTTGAGCCGATCTGCTCGCATTGAGAGTTGTTCGGCGGATTCCTCCCCCGACGCATACAGGACTTTCCGGCCCTTGCGGGCAAGGGACCCTAGGGCCTGCATGAGCAGGGTACTTTTGCCGATTCCCGGATCGCCTCCCACCAGCACCACGCTTCGAGGCACAAGGCCTCCGCCAAGGACCCGGTCTAGTTCGTCAATGCCGGTTTTCAGTCGCGGTTGGGACACTGTCGCGATCTCGCTGATCAAGCGAATCCCGCCGCGCTCCTCCAATTCGCCGACGGCTGAATCCCATTGCTTTGCGGTCCCTACCGGACGCTCTTTCTCAATCACCGTGTTCCATTGCCCGCATTCGGGGCATCGTCCCATCCACTTGGGGAGCCGGCGATCGCATTCCGTGCAGACGAAAATCGTTGCGGGCTTCAATGAAGCATCTCCTCTCCTGCCGAGCCCGGTCTCAATTTCCCGGTTTCGACCTCTCTTACTGCCTGTTCCAGCCGCCTTTGCAAATCCTCGTCGTGGGGACGAATCTGAAGGGCGCTGCGAAGAACTTTGACGGCCTGAGAATAATCGGCGTTTGCCAGGAAAAGACTGCCAAGAGCTTCCAATGCCTCGAAATTGTTGGGGACAAGCTCTACCGCTCTACTGTAGTGCTTCATTGCCCCTCTGACGTCACCCAGCCTGGCCATTGTTCTGCCAAGGTGACAGTGAGCCTCCGCGTCCTCCGGAGACATTAGCACAACACGTTGGAACGCTGCCAGAGCCTTTCGATCGTCTCCCAGTCTTTCCCACGCGAGGCCCAGAGAAGTTTGAGCGGGAACGAAATCCGGTTTGAGCAGTGCCGTTTTTTCAAACTGCCTTACCGCTTCAGAAAGGCTATTCGTTTGGAGCATGAGCCGCCCCAAGTTGAAGTGGGCCAGTTCGAGCCCTTCATCGAGGGCCAGAGCCGTTTCGAGACTTGAGCGGGCTGCCTGGATGTTGCCTGCCTCGAGAAGCGCATTCCCCAGATTGGCGTGAACCATTGCGTTCTCAGGTCGTAGCCGTACCGCTCGTTCGAAAAAAGCCACGGCCTCTTTTGGCTTAGCGAGCGCGAGCATAGCGATCCCCGAGTTGTTTAGTGCAGGATAATGATTCGGATTGATTGACAGTGCCTTGTTCAGCAGCGCGCTCGCCTCGGCCTGACGGTCGGAATCCAGCAGGGTGCTTGCGAAATTCGTCAAGGTGGTGTAATCGTTCGGGTTGAGTTCCAGGGCTCTCCTGTAAAACCTCACGGCAAGATCGTTTCTGCCCGCGCGTGCGAGACTCAAAGCCAGCATGGAGTTCGCTGCTTGACACGAAGGGCATCTGCGGACGTTGTCGGTCCATAGATGCAAAGGCGATTGCCATATCCGGCATTGACGCCACGTTTGAGCCATGATCAGAGCGCACCACAGGCAAACGGCAACGGCCAATATTGGAGCCGATCGCTTGGGAAGCGCTGATGCGGCTGATTGAATCGCAACCCCCACAGCTGCTGCAAGACCGGCAATGGCCAGGTAAGCAAGATGATTGCCAACGAACGAGTGCTGCAAGTACCCGAATGACACCAGGCCAATTGCGGGCAGCAATGGTATGCAGAAGTTGCAGAGCCCCCACAGAAATTGCCTGGAAAGTAACTTTCGGAATATCACTACCAGGATGGTCACTGCGACGAGTGCGACCAGCGGCAGCCACCACCACACGATGCCCAATTGCACGTCCCAGCGGGGATATATGTACATCAGGTCTATGGGCGCAACAACCTTGAGCGCATAGAACCAAAGAGCTGCAGCCGCGATCAGCGGCTTGATCTCAACCGGGATATGCGCATGATCCGTCGGCTCGGTCAGAAGAGTCATGAGAGCCGCCATCAAGGACATGACGAACAGGGGCGCCAGAATCAATGCCACCTTTGCCAAATGTCCCGACT
>DYLG01000118.1 GCA_020722215.1 Desulfomonile tiedjei | reverse complement strand
TCCTGTAGTAGGGGAACTGCACGACCTGGCCGATGCAATCGTGGAAGGAAACACGTCATTGGCGACGTCCTGCCGATGCCACGGCATAATCACCGGGATAAGAATCCGCGGAAGATCGGGCCATTAGGACAGACCTGGATGCCCGCTCTTCACCGCCCGACATGAATTGTTCTGATGGACGATATTGCCTCGGACATGTCCGATGGCAGGGGGACGGAGAATTCCATGTACTCGCCGGTACGAGGGTGGCCAAATCCGAGGACTGCCGCGTGCAGGCACTGCCGGTGAATCAGTTCCTCCGCTGTGCGGAGCGTTTTGTCTCTGGCAAGTCCTTTCACCCGTTTCTTCCCATAAACCGGATCCCCTACTACAGGAAGCCCCGCAGATGCAAGGTGCACGCGTATCTGATGAGTCCGTCCGGTCTCCGGGAACACTTCCAGAAGTGTCAATCCCCCGAGGCGTTCCAATACTCTCCACCGAGTCACCGCTCGTCTGGGCTTTTTCGTGGAGGTGGAAATGCGCTTCCTGTCCTTGGCGTGCCGCCCGAGAGGCTTATCTATGGCGCCTTCGTCAAGCGTCGGATTTCCGCGGACAAGCGCCTTGTACACTCGGCGAATGGAATGCTCTTTGAATCGACGGGAAAGCTCACGGTGGGCCAAAGGCGTCTTGGCAACCACCATGACGCCTGATGTATCGCGGTCGAGGCGATGAACGATGCCCCAACGGCCGGGTTCGCCGACTCCGATCATTTCCGGTCTGGTTGCCGTCAGAACGTCCATGAGCGTCCCGCGAGGCTTGCCCGAACCCGGATGAACCACAAGCCCAGCAGGTTTGTTCACGACTATGATGTCATGGTCTTCGAACAAGACCTCGATACGGAAGCCGAAATCCGGAAGATTCGACGGGCTCTCGTTGTCTTCCGGGCTTATTTCGATTCGGTCTCCCGGACCAAGCGACGTGGAAGGGCGTATGGGCTTGCCTTCCATCAGGACGCGGCCGTCTCGAATGAGTCGAGCCGCCCAGGAGCGGCTCGGTTCGCCGGGAAGGCATTCCGAGAGAACTCTGTCCGCCCGGTCAGTTGCTGCGTGTTGAGGAATAACGAATGAAAAAGGAACCTTCATCGGCTATCGAGAGGTTGGGTCCTGTCTCAAAATAAAGGCGCCAATTCGTAAGACCTTGCGGCGCCGGCGGGTAGGGGCGGGTTTCAAACCCGCCCATCCGCCAAGGTCACTCGGACGGAAATTTTGGCACGCGCCGAAAACCGTGCAACCGGTCTTTGACCAGGTGGAAGGGGCAGACCTGCGTGTCTGCCCAAAGCAGGCCTTCACCGCAGGCAAGGGCGGACACACGGGTCCGTCCCTACGCGAGAATGCAGCCGTTCTCTTGGGAAACACTCTAGTCCCTGCACATCCTCATTTCGATTCATGGAGCTTCTTGAGCGCCTTATTGGCAAGCTCCTCGGAATAGGAATGCCATGGATTCTTTGGCTGGTCGCTTTCGAGCCTCTCCACAACGAAATGGCACCGGTCGGCTCCCCTTGGGATAAGTTTTTCGACTGCCGGAACGAATCGGGCGAACCCCCGATCCTTCAACGCGTCGATCATACCCTCAACGAAGTAGCGCTGAACGCGGCAATCGAAGGCGGTGTAAATATCCTGGTGGGGGCACCAAAGAATGTCGAACTCGCACCGATTCCGGGACGAGATCCAAGGCTTCTCCAGAGACGCGTACAGGACGGTGTTTATACCGGTTACAATGTATGAGATCAGCTCCATCTCGTCCACATTTCCGGGGAAACGCGAGTTGTCCATCATGCCTTCAAGGGCTTCATATCCGGCTTTGTTTATGGCCTTTCTGACCACTTCCTGACCGGCCTGGCCAAAGGTCTCTTCCACCCCCTTGAGTATGTTCAGAACGCCCTTTGCCTGCATGGTTCCCCACACAAAAAGCACTGCCGGGTCGAAATCGTTCCGGCCATCAATCGCTTGCCGGAAGTTGTCCACCGCGTCCGCGTACGGCATACCGAAACGCACTCCGGAGTAGGTTGCCTCGGTTCTCTTTCCCTTCGACCATATTCCTTCCGTTGTAGGATACTGAGGTTTCGGCATCCCAATTGCTCCTTTCGGCCTGGTCTGATTCATACGGTAGGCACGAAGCTTGACGGGCCTAGATTGTCAGTTGTCCCCAAGCGCAACCGCGATCAGAGTGGGAACCCGCCCTAACTGGTCACGGAGCAACGTCCGAGGATCAATGAGCACCGCATCATCCTTCACCAGAACGATCATGGGTGGATCACCCTTTCTCAGCCGCTCTTCCAACCTGGCAGCAGAAACACGGCCCGGACGCACCGCCACCCTTGGGCCGGGAAGCTCGCCCATGGGCAGCGCGCCACCTCCGACTCTTCCCACGCCGGGCTCGATGCCGAGGTCTGCCAGGTCGCGCACTGCGGATTCGATGCCTTGCACAAGGGTCTGTGCTTCTCGCTCGAGGTCGCGGCCGGATTTGGTGATCATCCCGATGGTGGGTATGGCCTCGACCGGTCCCAGCGTCTTGGTGTACTCTTCCAGAGTTGCCTCCAGGCCCGCCAAAGTGAGTTTGTCCATCCTCAGGGCCCTTGCAAGAGGGTGGGTGCGCATCTTTTCCACCAGATCGGCGCGTCCTGCAACGATCCCAGCCTGGGGCCCGCCCAGGAGCTTATCACCGCTGAATGTTACCACATCGACACCTTTTGCCACGACCTCCTGTACGGTTGTCTCGCCATCCAGTCCGTATCGGGTCAGGTCCACAAGACAACCGCTGCCCAGGTCCATCATGGTAGGGATGCCTCTTTCCCGACCTATCGCCACAAGCTCGTCCAGTTCGACTTCCCTGGTGAAGCCTTTGATGCGATAGTTGCTTGGATGCACCTTGAGAATCAGCGCGGTGGATTCGTCTATTGCCGCGACGTAGTCACGCGGGTGAGTTCGATTGGTGGTGCCCACCTCTCTGAGAATCGCGCCGGATTGTTCCATCACCTCGGGGATTCTGAAGGACCCGCCGATTTCGATGAGTTCCCCTCTGGAAACGATCACCTCACGCCCGCGCGCGAGACTGGATAATGCCAGCAGGACTGCAGCAGCGTTGTTGTTCACCGCGAGAGCTGCCTGCGCTCCGGTCAACTCCTCCATGAGGGCCTGGAGGTGAGAATTGCGTTCCCCCCTGTGACCTTTGTCAAGATCATATTCCAGATTGGAGTAGTTCATCGCCGCGCGCGCGATCCTCTCAGCCACTTTCCGCGACAGAGGCGACCGACCGAGATTGGTATGCACAACCACCCCTGTGGCATTGATCACGGTACGGAGCTTTGGTTTGAGGCGCCGTTCCAGCAATCGCGACACCCGAGCCGCTAGCGCCGTGAACGAACAGTCCTCCTGTCCGGCTCTACCCTGACGGATTTCGTCCCGTAATTCTTCAAGCGCGGCCCTGATAATGCGCTTGAAGCACTCTTCTGAGAACTCGCCGCGGATCGACGACACGGCCTCATCGCCCAGCAGCCGATCCACAGAAGGGATATGCCGCATTAACGCATTCACCGAAGACAGGTCCATGCGCCGGATACCTCGTCACATCAGGAAGGGTTAAGCTTGAAGGACTTGAGACAGGCCTCGAAGTCCCGTAAGAATGTAGGGAACTCTTTCGCAGGGGCGCTGCAATCCAGATTGAAGATCTTCTTTTCCGTAATCACCACCAGCCGGAGCGTCCTCATGCGGCCGGGATCCTGGGGTGGCTTGTCCCTGTACTTGAAGGCCACTCCTCCTCGGATCTTCAACACGGTCACCTTCTCAAGTCCTTCGTTTGCTTTTGCGGCCTTCACCAGTGCGTTGAACAAGTCATGCGGCGATTCCGAATAGATTCCCCCCATGACTAGATACACCTCTGCAGCGCCTTTCCTCCATTTGAGGATTCCAGCTTCCTCGGAAGGTTGCGGCACGAAGCCGTCGGGGACCTTCAGGGAAAAGAAACGCCCGGTCTCCTCCTGCCGGTTTTCACCCGATTTCTCCCCAGGGGTTGGCTTCTCCTGGGCGTTCAGCGCGGTACATATCAACGCTACCAGGCCCAGTAACCACAGAGCCGTGGTCAAGTTCTCTTTTGTCAAAAGGAAGCCCTCCTCATTTCGCCTGGTGCCGTGCTCCAACAGGACACCTGCGCCCTGCACGGAACGTTACGGGATATGCCTACTTGATCGCAGGTCTTGGCTCAATTCCCCATCCTTCGGGACAATTGACCTCGGATTTGTCGATTGATAGCATGGACGCATGAGTCTGTCAAAAATTCCCGTTCCGCCGCAAAGTCGAATCATGGAACGCCAAAAGACAGCGATGGTCAAGGTCCTGGGCTGCAAGGTCAATCAGGCGGAAGCTGCTGCCATGGCTCGAATACTTGAGAAAAAAGGCTATGTAGTCCACGGCGAGATTCCGGAACCCGACCTGATCGTGGTCAACACCTGCTGCGTGACCGCTTCCGCTGAAGGAAAGTCCAGGCGGATGGTCAAACAACTCGCCGAGAGGCACCCGGCAGCATCCATCATCGTAACCGGATGTCTGGCAGAGATCAACCCGTTACCCCTGCGCTCCTCTCACAGCCAACTCATCATTCTGGGAACTGCAGACAAGGACCGTTTTGCCGATTTCGTCAGTGAGGCGTCAATTGACCCTCTGTGTCCGATCGAAACGCGCTCGCAGTCCCCAGGTGAGTTCGGCGACCTTGGCCCTGCGGTCATTGCCGG
Organism: Desulfomonile tiedjei; assembly: GCA_020722215.1. GTDB lineage: Bacteria > Desulfobacterota > Desulfomonilia > Desulfomonilales > Desulfomonilaceae > DYLG01. Next base: position 7,907 of record DYLG01000118.1, on the reverse strand, counting down.
CCGGTCGAGGGCTTTTCTGAAAGTCCAGGACGGCTGTTCCCAAGGATGCTCCTATTGCATCGTCCCAAAGGCCAGAGGTAAGTCCAGGAGTCTGCCCCCACACCGTACAATCTCGCATGCCCTGGAACTGGAAGAATCCGGCTGCGCAGAGATCGTCCTGACGGGCGTTCATCTGGGAAGATATGGAGTGGATTTGACGCCGCGTACTTCACTGGAGGAACTCATTGAGCGTCTCCTTAGCGCCTGCGAACATGCCCGGTTCAGATTCAGTTCAGTGGAACCCCAGGAGATCACGGACGCTCTTGTGCGCCTCGCGGCAGAAAACCCCCGAGTATGCCGCCATTTCCACATCCCTTTGCAGAGCGGCGACGATGCTATTCTCCAACGCATGGGACGCCCGTACCGCGCTTCCCTGGTAGTGGATCTTGCAGACCGCATCCGCGAGCGCTCAGAGGCAACCTGCATCGGGCTGGACGTGATGGTGGGATTTCCCGGAGAAGACGAGCGATCCTTCGCGGCCACCCATTCGTTGATCGAGCGCATTGAACCGGCCTACCTGCATGTTTTTCCATTCTCGCCGAGGCCTGGAACCCCGGCAACGTCCTTCCATCCGAAAGTGTCTCAGGACCAGCTCCGACAACGGGTGGAGGAATTGCGGACTCTCTCTGCGGACTTGCGACGGCGGTTTTTCAAGAGCCTCCTTGGCATGACCCTCTATGTCGTCTCGGAAAAGTCATGGAACGACAGTGACAAAATACTCATCGCCCGATCGGACAACTACGTTCCAGTCAGAGTCCGCGTCCCGCCGAACACCCCGCAGCAACCCATTTTCTCGGTGAAACTGGAGACTATTGTCGACGAGGAGGTATGGGGAACCGCTGTCGCAGGCAGCCCGTGAATGCGGCTCAGGCGGTGTCCCTCGGGCCTCGGCTCCTTCGTACCAGGTCCCGTGCCCTGAGGATATGCTCCTGGACTTTCAGGAGATCATCGTTGCTCTTATCGTTCATAAACCGGGTCATTGCTTCACAAGCCTGGTACGTTTCGGAAATGGATTCTCGAATCATGGCATGGAATTCCATGTACTTCGATGGCGGAATGATCGCGAATGTCTTGGAATCGAGAATCCGGAGTTGTCGCTTCATCGAATCCATTGTAACGAAGACGTCCGTCGGAACCAGCGGAGCGTTCGTCTCCGTGGGATCGAAATCATCCAGGCTGACGGATGGGACCGTTGCCATGAGCTGTGAGAGTTCTTGCAATATGGGGGCTGTAGCGCGCAGATAGTCCCGCACCTCGCCGCTTTCAAGAACATCCTCACCCAAAGGCGTGCGAACCGCTTCCTCAACAGGAGCACGCTCAGGGGGCCGCTCCGATGGGGGCAATGATGCCAAGGCCTGGGGCGATTCACTTGCAGGCGCCTCTGCGGCCGGGGGCTCTTCTCCGGAATCTGCTTCCGCAATGGGTCCCGGATGAGGAGGTGAAGACCTATGGGCCGCGGAAGGTGGCGCAGAAGCTTCCGGCTCTTGTGCCTCCGGGTCGGGCTGCGCGGGCGATTGAGGTCGGGCCCCGGGGGCAGGTTCGTCCTCGGAAGGCGTTTCAGGCCCCTCTGAGGGTTCAGGCGACCGGCGGGCAGACTCGTCGGACCGTACCGGCATGGCAGCCGCCGGCCGCCGTCTGGCCAGTGACTCAGCAGGGAAGCCTGGTTGCGGACCGAAGGCCGGATAGTGTGTGCGGCGTGCCAGCATCTCCGCCGGATACGTGAATCGGGGAGCCGTTTCCTCGGGAGGAGCAGGCTGAGGTTCCTCGGCCACCGCCGGGCCGGAAGGCGTTTCTGCATCTTCTCCCGGAGGCGCCTGTGGTGTGGCTTCAGGTTCGGCCTCGTCCACGGGTTGGGCCGGCGGCAAGGCCTCCGGCTGTTCCTCAGGCCGGCTTTTCGGCGCGGGTTCGGCTGCCGGGAGAGAACCCGGCTGTTCCTCAGGCCGGCTTTTCGGCGCGGGTTCGGCTGCCGGGAGAGCCCCCGGCTGTTCCTCCGGTTCCGGCTGTCCCGATTCTTCCACCGGCTGAGCAGGGGGCAGGGGAGCGGGTTTCGGTCGGCCTTGTGGGGCCACAACCGGAGTGGGTGGGACTGAAGCGACCACTTCTATTGAGGGACGCTGCTTGACCGGAATCAATTCCTGCGAAGGCACGGGGCCGAGGCCCACGGATTGCAGAGGAACGGCTTTGAGCGTTTCCTTTATCCTCTTCGTGTCGAGCAGAGCCGGCGGCTTTGCTACCGGAGCTTTCTCGAGCACCCTTTTCTTTGGGGTGCGCGCCTCCATCACGTTCTCAGGGGCAGTGGGAACGTTCAGGAAAACCCTTCCGCGTTCCGGCGGCCTCGGCTGCTGCGCGGGAGGCGCGTCCGCCGGACCGGCCGAGGGGGGCCTTTCTGCCGAAGGCGCCGGACTATCCGAAGGAGTGCCTGGAGACGCTGAAGCAGGTGCTTGCACAGGGCCCCGCACAGGCCCTCGAACCGGGCCGCGAGGAATCCTGCGGCTGCCCGGCGTCGCGGGACCCACGGCGCCTTCTTCTCCGGCCGGAGTGCGTGGGGGAGTCTCGCCGACGATGCTCTTGAGTTTGATCTCCGGCAACGGAACCGTGAAGCCGAATTGGTGCTGCGGAGGGGCGGGATCCTCGGAAGTCTTTTTCTCAACGGATCCTGGGCGGGTCCTGTCCGTTGGTTGGCCTTGCTGGGCAACACAGACCGTACAGAGCAGAAAAAGGAGGATCACCGTTACGGCCGGCAGCCTCAGAATCGCGGTTGGCGCCGGAATGGCGCCGGAATCGCATCGGTTGACGAGTATGTGAACTGCCTTAATCAAGGGTCCGACCTTCATGTGGTCGCATAATGCAATAGTAATTTAATTCTAGCTGCTTGTGTCAGGTTCGTCAAGTAATGATACAATTTCCCTCAGATCGCGCTGAGATTCCGCCTTACTTTGAAGCCTGTGCACTGTGTCCAGCACCCCGTTGACAAATGCGGACGACTCGTCCCCTCCGAATCGCTTGCTCAGATCAATGGCCTCGTTGAGCGAGACTCTCGCGGGAATGTCGGTGAAATTGGTCATTTCGGCGATAGCCATCCGCAGGACATTCCGATCAACCCTGCTCATTCTATAGAGTTTCCAATGGTGAGAGATCTTGCCGACAAGGGCATCAATGGATTCAATGTGTTCCGAGACGGCATCCACCAAATCCCGTGCAAAGCCCGTCATGACGCGACTCAGATCCGGGCAGTCCTCTTCTTCCTCCTTGAAATGCGTCTCAAACAATTCCAGCACGTCACGCGGGTCTTGTTTCAGCGCATCGGCCGCGAAGAGCACTTGCAGCACAAATTCACGGGTCTTGCGTCTTGAAGGCACGGCAGAAGAACATTCTCACTGTTACGGAACCGAAAAATAACCCGGGCGGGGGATCTGTTCGTCAAGTGGCGTTCAGCACCGGCGCCCTGGCGGAGTTCATTGTCCACGGTTCCGACGTCACGGGTTCTCCGATCCCCAGTCCTCGTGGTAAAGGTTGACCTTCCTGAGAACATCAGCCATCTCAATGGCTGACATGGCCGCCTCTGCACCCTTGTTTCCCGCCTTAGAGCCGGCTCTCTCAATGGCCTGCTCCACGGTATCGGTAGTAAGCACTCCGAAGCTTACCGGTATCGGCGATTCCACGGCCACCTGTGCAAGCCCCTTGGCAACCTCAGCGGCGATGTAGTCAAAATGTGGGGTGGAGCCTCTAATGACTGCCCCAAGGGCAATCACCACATCAAATTTCCCGGAATTCACCACTGCCCTCACCACCTGGGGGATTTCAAAAGCCCCCGGAACCCTTATCACGGTCACGTCTTCTTCCAGGGCTCCGTGCCGAACCAGGGAGTCAACCGCGCCGGAAATGAGGCGTGATACTATGAAGTTATTGAAACGACTTGCCACAAGAGCTGCCTTGAGACCTGTTGCATCAAGCTTGCCGTCGATTCTGCCGGTCATTGGGCCTCCGAGTTTCTTCATGACAACGCGTGAGCGCTGTAATCACGCATTCCACCGGAATCAGCAGTTGTTAGTTATGTCCAGAAGGTGCCCCATCTTTTCCTTCTTGGTCCGGAGGTATCGGATGTTGGTAGCACAAGGAGGAATCTGGATGGGAACCTGTTCGATCACTTGAAGTCCATACCCCTCGAGCCCAACGATTTTCTTGGGATTGTTCGTCATGAGCCTCATCTTGCGAACTCCCAGATCGGCAAGAATCTGCGCGCCTATGCCATAGTCCCGCAGATCCGGTTTGAAGCCCAGCCTAAGATTGGCCTCAACTGTGTCGCACCCCTGGTCCTGGAGAGCGTAGGCCTTGATCTTATTCAGCAATCCGATTCCTCGCCCTTCCTGCTGCATATAGAGGATAACTCCCCTGCCTTCTTCGGCCACCATTCTCATCGCCTGATCCAGTTGGCTGCCGCAATCGCATCGCCTTGAACCGAACACATCGCCTGTCAGACATTCGGAATGAACGCGCACAAGGACCGGTTCATCGGAATTGATTTCTCCTTTTACCAGGGCCACATGTTCGAGGTTGTCCACGTCGTTCTCGTACACGTACAGTTTGAAATCTCCGCCGAAATCGGTCGGGAGCACCGTGGCGGCTGCTCTGCGCACCAGCCTTTCGGTTCGCATGCGGTATCTGATGATGTCTTTAACGGTGCAGATCCTCAGGTCGTGTTCTTCCGCCACTTCCATGAGATCCGGCAAGCGAGCCATGGCGCCGTCGTCCTTCATCACCTCGCAAATCACGCCGGCAGGCGTGAGCCCCGCCAGTCTGGCAAGGTCAACGCTGCCTTCGGTCTGTCCGGCCCTGACGAGCACGCCGCCGCCTCTGGCCCGAAGCGGGAACACATGGCCGGGCGATATGATATCTCGCGGCGAGGCGTCTTTGTCTATAGCGGTGAGAATGGTAATGGCCCGGTCATAAGCCGAGATGCCGGTTGTGACGCCTCTTGCGGCCTCGATCGAGACAGTAAAAGCGGTCTGGAAGCGGGACTTGTTGTTTGGGGCCATCAGTTGCAGATCCAGCCGGTCGATCATCTGCGGAGTCATGGAAAGACATACGAGGCCCCGGCCATATTTAGTCATGAAATTGACGGCTTCCGGTGTGACCTTCTCTGCGGCCATGGTGAGGTCGCCCTCGTTCTCCCTGTCTTCGTCGTCGGTGAGTATCACCATGCGGCCTTGTCTAATCTCTTCCAATGCCGATTCGGTATCTATGATTATCCCCATGGGGTCCTCCAAGTTCAGATGAATCCATACTCTTTGAGTTGGCTTTCCGTGACTCCTCCCTCCGAGGAGTGTCCGGAAACGAATTTCTCCACGTACTTGCCTATGATATCAAACTCCAGGTTGACTTTATCATTGACCTTTTTGACGGTCAACCCCGTGAGGGTTGCGGTGTGCGGAATGATCATCACCCGGAATCTGCTTTCTTCGACCTCATTCACAGTGAGGCTCACGCCGTCAACTGCCACACTTCCCTTTTCGACCAGGTAGCGGCCCGAATCCGCCTGAAATCCCAGCAGAAATCCCTTGCCGGCCGCACGCTTCTCGATCACCGTTCCGATGCAGTCAACATGCCCTGTGACCAGATGTCCTCCCAGACGGGAACCCAGCCTCAACGCCTTCTCGAGGTTCACCTTGTCTCCGACCTTCATCCGTCCAAGAGTGGTGACTCGCAGGGTCTCGGGGGAAACGTCCGCTGCGAACTTATTCCCAGTTGCGTCAACTGCCGTGGCAGTGAGGCATGCTCCGTCAACGCAGATGGAATCGCCCTCTGCCACGTCGGAGAGACCCATGCCGGTGGAAATCCGAATCCTCGTGAACTCTCGAGAACGTTCGAGTCCCAGGATTTGGCCTTGTGCTTCGATTATCCCTGTGAACATGGCTCGTCCAGTCCGTTTCCACCGAGGCTGTTTTCCATAGGCCTGAGCTGCAGGCTTGAATCCTTTCTTTCATTTCGACCCAACAGATGCCTGTGATCGATTCTTCCCATGGACGCCAGGAGATTCGACCTCACCTGTGGGATCTCCATCTCGACTCGGCTCAACAGTGCCTTGACCCAGGCCCTTCGCGTACCGCTCATTCCCTGATACGGGCAGGAGCATCCCAGGATGGGAACCCCCAGTTCCCGAGCGCATTGCCGGGTCATTTCCTCCTTCACATAGACCAAGGGCCTGATGACGATATTTCGGCCGTCATCGGAAAGAAGCCTCGGGCTCATTCCCTTTATGGCGCTATTGAAGAAAAGATTCAAGAGCAGCGTCTCGACGAAATCGTCCAAATGATGCCCCAGCGCGAGCTTGTTCCAGCCTTCGGACGCTGCAAAGGTGTAGAGCACGCCCCGCCTCAACCTGGAACAAAAGGAGCATGGATTCGTTCCAACCTCAAGGTTTTCATTTACTGTCTCAAGGATGTTCCCCCCAATGATCCGGTGAGGTATTCCGTCGAGTCTGAGCCTCTCTTCCAGAGAACGGGTGTCGAATCCTTGCGAACCGGGATGCACGGTTGCCGCAGAAATGTCGAATTTGACCGGGGCCTTTTTCTGAAGATATGTGAGTGCGTGCAGAAGTGACCACGAATCCTTGCCTCCCGAGAGAGCAACGAGAACCCTGTCGCCGTGCTCGATCAGGTTGAAGTCGCCGATTGCTTTGCCCACGAGCCGTGTTATCTTTCGGAACAGACGGTTGCGCATTGATTCACCCGTACGGGGTCAGGCTTGAAATATTTGCACACAAGGGGAGGGCGGAAGGTCGTGGCGCGCAATTCTGCAAATTGTTCGACAAATCTCTAGGACAATCTCTTAACGATTCTTTTGGCCAGGCCATCTTCAATTTCTTTGTGCCTTGGAACAGGTTGACTCTTACCGGTTTGAGTATCCCTGTACCAATCGTGGTTGGCGCCATGGCGCACAAAAACACAACCGATTGAAGTTATGGTTCTAAGTAGGTCTTCCCTTTTCAAATGGCCACTTCCAATATCTGAAAAGGTTCTGCGTCCGGCACCAAACCGTTCATGATATCTTTATGGATTTCTATCAAGTTGTCCCTCAATTCCTCCAAAGTCTTTCCTTGGCTTTCATAGTCCGGATATTCCTGGATATGTCCCACAAACCATCCTTTTTCCTCTCTGTACACGATATTGATTTTCATGGCTTTCTCCCTTGCATGGTCACGTTACTTTGGAAGTCTCTGTTGCTCTGCATATTTCAGCGTACCTCACCATCCGCCTCCCGTCAATGCAAATGCCGTGCTGTCCCCCCGAACACGGCCCGGCAACCTCGAACCAGGAAGAAGGTGAGCCATATGCACCCGACACCTCGTACCGTGATGTCCGATAGCTTCGTTCCGGCCTTGATCAGGCACGCATAGGGGGCTCTATTGAGTTCCCAATCGCCCGCCGCGGCCGCTCAGGGACAGGTGATCTTCATACCAAACGGGAAGGGCGATCATTGCCCGGGCTTCGGAGCAGTTCCAATGCTTTCCGGAAAACATCCCGGCCACAGTTCCCGCGTATCATCACATTATAGACGGCGCCCGGGTAGTGAATGCGCGCTCTCCGTGCAATTCTTGGCAGTTTGCACTGTCAAATCCAAGTATGGCAAGCCTGACTCCAACACCAACACACAACATATCATTCCTAGCTATTACAAGTGGAGGTCCGCAAGAAGGATCGGATTGAGGTTCGCGATCCCTCTGGTCGGTTTCCGGAGACCACAAAGATTCAGTGACTCTGGGGAAATCAGAGCGACACAGCCATCACCTAGCCTGACGCGGACCCCTTTCCCGCGGTGGCTCCATCACCGACTGACGAAAACAGCGATGCTTGTTTCTGCCTGGGGGG
>DYLG01000117.1 GCA_020722215.1 Desulfomonile tiedjei | reverse complement strand
TCTGGTGGAGCCTCGTTGGTCGTTGCTTTTCGTGATCCGTGAAAAGCTTGGTCTGACAGGCGCCAACATGGAGAGCGACCGCGGCGAGTGCGGATCGTGCACCGTCGTCATCGGGGACCGACCACACTACGCGTGCATGATTCTTGCCGTGGAAGCTCAGGGCAAAGAGATCACCACTGTCGAGGGCCTGATGAGCGGTGAGGAGCTTGGGCCGGTGCAACAGGCGTTTCTTGAACAAGACGCTTTTCAATGCGGCTACTGCACTTCGGGCCGGATCGTGGCGGCGGAAGGCCTGTTACGAGACAATCCTCAACCTTCCGTTGAACAGATCCGAATGGGAATGAGTGGAAAACTCTGTCGCTGCGGCACGTACCAACATATTTTCAACGCGGTGGCCCGCGCGGCTGAGATGAAGAGCGGAAAGAGAGGTCGCTCATGAAGGGACCTCGGAACACGTTATATTATCCGGAAGGCATCAGCGTGCCGGAGACTCCTCAGCCGGACAAGGACCCTCAACCCTGGACAAAGACAAACGTTGTGGGCCAGGCCGTTCCGGGCTCCGGGACATCCCCAGGCTTCGTGGGCTTTGGAGCAAATGCTGGATGCGCCGGCCCACGCCATAGGAATGGACCCCGTGGCTCTGCGGCTGAAGAATATTCCCACGTTCAGCCAGGCCCGTGAAGACAGGGCGCCGTACACCACTCGGAAGAGTTAGGTCTGAAGAACGGCAATATCCGGATAGAGAACGCGGATACCGGCACAACCCAGTTCACTCCGCCTAGCGGCGGCAGCAAGACGGTTCCCTCAGACGGACCCGCAACGCGGGAGGCTGCGGTTCGTGTTAAACAGCAATTGCTGAAGATGGCCGCAGAAGCTCTGAAAGAGGAACAGTCCTCTCTCTGCGAAAGGGAGGGGACACCTGCTTCGCACTGGAAGGCGAAAATGCATTTCATGCCATCTTTGGGACGGACAAAATCTGCTGCTATGTTCATCCTTCGGATCTTGCGCCCGCGCTGATCGCTTTTGACGCACAGGTTCGCATTCTTGGCCCGAACGGTTCAAGGATCGTCCCCCTGGAGGATTTTTTCATCATGCCGAAGGACGATGTGCAGAGAGAAACCGTGCTGGGTCGGTGCGAAATAGTGACTGAAGTTGTGTTGCCGCCACCCGTTCCGGGTTTGAGAAGTTCGTACCGAAAGGTGAGGCCGCGTCGATCGTGGGATTTTCCACTGGTTGGGCTGGCTCTGGCCCTGAATTTCAGCGGTAAGCTCGTGAGCCGGGCAGCAGTGGCGTTCAGTGGTATAGCTCCCATTCCGTGGCGTTCAAGGCCTGCCGAAGAGGCAATCACCGGGACTGCTCTCGACTCGGCGACCATAGCCAAAGCAGTGAGCGTTGCTGTGAAGGGAGCGGAGCCGCCGGCACACAACGGGTACAAGATACTCCTTTGCCGTGCCGTATTGGAGGAAGGGCTGGCAGCCTTGCCCGTGCGGCTGGCCTGATTCCAGGTGATTTTCAAGAAAGCTATTCTCGTTGCCGTACGAGAGGCAACCAAATGAATCCCAAACCCATTGGCGTTGAGGTGATACGCACATGAACAAGGAAGTCCAGTACTGGAATCCCATTCTGGAAACTCTCCCTCGGGAAGCGCTCGAAAAATTGCAGCTCAAGAAGTTCCGGCGGATAGTCCGGTGGGCTTTTGACAGGTCCACGTTTCACCGTGAACTCTACGAAAGGGCAGGAGTGGTTCCCGAAGACATCCGCACCATGGAGGACGTGCGCAAGGTCCCGAAAGTAGAAAAATCCATGATGCGGACAATACAGCGGAAAGATCCATTTCCTTATGGCGATGCGCTGTGTGTCCACCTTGACGAGGTCACCGAGTTCCGGCAGACCAGCGGAACAACCGGCCAGCCCGTTTACCAACCCGATACTTGGCAGGATTGGGAATGGTGGGCCGAATGCTGGTCCACTCTTCTGTGGGCTCAAGGGTATCGCCCCCACGATCGGGTGTTTCTTCCGTTCGGGTACAATGTGTTCGTGGCGTTTTGGGCCGGTCATTACGCGTGCGAGAAGATCGGGTGCGAGGTAGTCCCCGGAGGAGTCCTCGACACAAGGGCGCGTATCCTCAAGATCCAGGAGCTGCGGGCCACAGCCATGATGGCCACGCCAACCTATGTCTTGGGCATGGCTGACGCAGCGCGTACAGGCCTTGCCATCGACCCTGCAAGAGACCTGCAAATCACCAAGATCACTTGCGCGGGCGAACCCGGCGCCCTGGTGCCTGCTACGAAGAGACGGATGGAAGAAGCATGGGGAGCCAAGGTCTTCGACCACGCGGGTGCTACCGAGATAGGAGCGTGGGGCTTTGAGTGCTCACATCAACCGGGTGGCCTTCACGTCAACGAGCCCATGTTCCTTGCCGAGGTCGAGGACCCGGATACGGGCGAACCTGTTACCGAACCGGGAAAGACGGGGAAACTGGTCATTACCGCCCTGGATCGAATCGCTCAGCCCTGCATAAGGTTCGACGCGAAGGACATGGTGGAAGTGAGCGACATCCAATGTTCATGCGGACGGACTCTTCGCATCTTCAAGGGAGGCGTTATCGGAAGAGCGGACGACATAACCAAGGTCAAGGGTGTGCTGCTCGCTCCATCGGCCATTGAAGATGTGGTGCGCTCCATGGCCGAGCTTTCCGACGAGTACGAAGTAGTCATTGACAAGAAGGGAGATTACGACCGCATCCTTCTACGGGTGGAACTGGCCGAAGGAGTCGGCGCGGACATTAAGGAAATCCAGGCAAAGCTTGCCACCGAACTCAGGGTGAAAACCAATCTCGGGTATGACATCGAGTTCCACCGGTATGGCGCTCTTCCCAGATATGACGTAAAGGCAAGGCGGTTCAAGGATCTTAGAGACAAGGAGGCGCACTAAGAATGTCCGTTCAATTGATGCCCGGAGAAATTCGAGCGCAAGTCCGGGACTTGGAACGAATCGCGCGAGATCTGTACTCCAAGTCCGATGACTTCCCGGCAATCAACCGAAACCTCAAACGAATCCTCGCCTCAATAGAGATGCTCAAGCTCAACGTTGAGGAGGGAACCGCGGACAGCCAACCCGTATGACGGCTTTTCATCGCCGGTATCCACGGTCGCTCCCCTCACAGGCTCGGCTCTCCAGGCTCCCGATTGGTAGCGATCCGAGTCCGTGCCGGTCATTCACTCAAGGACCGGCACTGAGGCCGGCCCTACCGGACACGCGACCGTTCTTATGAAACGAAGCGCTTCGCAACTGCTGCGGGAAGTTCGCCGCGTCATGGAAAGCAAGATACCTGCGGCGATGGTGTGACTTCTTTCGGAATGCATCCGGCGCCGGCGTTGGCTGCCCTCCGGATTCATTTGCCAAAGATCTTTTCCAGTTGTTCCAGCACCTTCTGCATCTCCATTCTGACGATGCCCAGATTAGTACTGTTATTGAAAACCGTTATGAGGACACAGTCTTCTCCGAAGCTGGAGAAGTTCACGTTCTCTCCCTTGCCCTTGCGAAAGCAGACCGTGAACTCCTTTTCTCCGAACAGATTGGCAATGGCCGTGGCCGAACCATAGTCCGCGACTGATAAGGCCGCCAAATGGAGCCGTTTCCATTCCTCCATGGAACCCTGATAGCTGACGATCTGTCCGGCTTTGTCCACCAGCATGACTGTGTGTGCTCCGCTCTTCTTCAAACCCGTTTCCAGGATCGAATCGATATGGTCAAGGTCGTCGGGCGTCAAGATGATATCGTCCATTTTTTTCACCACAAGTTCGCGGCGGACCGTCACGCTCGGCATATCGTTTGCCGAGCGGCTCTATAATCTCTCGATATGGCGCATCCGCCTGCGCTCTGTCCTACCCGAAAAACAGGCCGGCTGATAATAATCATGAAACGTGCCACCGGCAACTTGGCAGTCAAGGGAATCAGCGAAATAGTAACAGACAGGCCAAGGGTAGTCAACGACCCTGATCCGGTGAGGGCGCCCGTCCACGGTTTTCCGGACAGTCCCCACATCTGGCCGCAGAGAAAGCACCATGGAAGGCAGGGCGGAAAATGTCGAGACGTCCCGCTCTGTCAAAGAACGCTCTTGCCCTTTCAGAACACAACTGAGTATACGGCCGGCCGTGGACTACTCCCTGGCCCCGTGTTTTACAAGCAGTTCCGTGACTTCTTTGTGGCCCATTTGGATGGACTTGCCGAGAGCGGTGTTGCCGTCCTCGTCCTTGAAATCGACTGAGGCGCCTCTTGCCAGAAGCAACTTCACCGCTTGGGCTTGTCCGGCTTCGGCTGCAAACATTAGCGCCGGCCAGCCGGTGGCGTACTCCGCGGAATTGGGATCCGCGCCGCTATTGAACAGCAATTCCAATACATCAGCGTGTCCGTTGGCAGCGGCCCGAAAAATCGGGGGCGTGCAATAACGGTCTTTGGAATCGATCGGAGCGCCTCTTTCCAGCAAGAGCTTGACCAGCGTCACGCGTCCCCAGGCAGCGGCAATGTTCAGAGGGGTGGCTCCTTCACTATCACATGCGTCAATGTTTGCCCCGTTGTCCGCAAGTAGTCTTGCCACCGCCAAGTGGCCCTCCTCGGCGGCCCACATAAGCGCGGTCACCCCGTCCGCGGGAACGATGCTGCCGAAGATGTTCGGATCCGCGCCCTTTTCCAACAGCAGCCGGACTATTTCTTCGTGACCCGCACGAGAGGCCAACATCAAGGGGGTAACCAGCCCTTCGCTGTGCTCCCCGGAGGGATAGTCCGCCAACGCATTTACATTCCCCCCTTCTGCAAGGATTTTCCGCACGTCTTCCAGCCGACCTTTGTCTACAGCTTCCATCAAGGCGCGATTTCTCTTGTCGGCTTTTTCGTCCTCTTCCGCCCAGTCCATCAACATTTGGACGAGGTTCTCGTGCCCTTTCTCCGAAGCGAGATCGAACGCGTTTTTCCCATCCTTGTCCTCCATGTGCGGACTGGAACCGGCTTCCAGGAGGGCTCTTGCAGCACGTTCGTGCCCTTTTGAGCATGCGTACATGAGAGCAGTCCTCGAATCATCGTCCTGGGCCAAGGGATCGGCTCCGCGTTCCAGCAGCAGGGATAGCACTCTTGTGTGACCCGCGTCGGAAGCCAACATTAAAGGAGTCACACCCTTACGATCCGCGGCATTCGGATCGGCTTTCTTATCCAGCAGCAGCCCGACCATTTCCGTGTTACCCGCCCGGGATGCCCAGCCTAGAGGGGTTCGCCCGTCAGAGTCTTGGGCATTCACGTCCGCCCCGGTCCTCAGAAGACGAGCCACATCCTGCAGGGAACCCTTCTTGACCGCATCAAACAAAGCCGAACTCTTCTTGTCTGAAGCGGATTCCTTCTGGCCCTTGCCGGGCCTGGACTTGTCGCGCACTGCAATCATCGACCGCCCGGAATCCGGCGCCGTGTCGCCCGCAACTCGACTCCCCTGATGTTCTGTATCGGCCCTCAAAAGCGGTTCCGACAATAGCCGCACGTTGCCCGAGTCTTGGGCCGGAACCTCTGCCGGCAAGCGGTTTGATATCGCTCGGAGGACCGATTCGGCCGGCTTTCCCGCGAAGACTGCATGATCCGGGCAGCCGGCAGCCAATATGAAAAGAGAAACAATGACGGACCGGATTGACGATGGAACCCGAAGGCAAAGCTTCCGGGTCGAAGATTCGACAGAGCAGGTCATGGAGAAACCGATTGACCCTTCTCCGGGATGAACACGAAACAACAATTGTTCATCGAATCCGGGGTGTTATCGATGGGTGGCCGATAAAGCGATCACTTCATGAGAACGACGCAACACTCGCCCCTGAACTCTCCAGTCTCAGTCCGACCATCGTTCTTATCTGGAAGATTGCCTCAACGCGGAAAGGATGCGGGCTCTCATCTCCCTGGTGGTAAAGTCGCCACACCGCTTCCGGCTGAAAATCTCGCTCATACTCAAGCCGGAGCTTGCTTGCTTGTGAATGCACTGACACACAGCCTCGTAATTGCCAAGTTCGGATAGAATGTTCTGAGGCAGAACATGTTGGAGCCGCTCCTGATACGTTTGCTTCAACTGACCGAGCTTTCTGTCCTTCTCAGCTCCACGCGAGTAGTAGCATACGTGAACCATTCTCTCCATGAATTCTCTCAGGGTACCCGGCACATCAAGATTTGTCCCTTGAGCCGGGGAACGAGTTGGTTGCTGCACGATCGCGGCTGCCGGTTGCGCTCTGAGCGTAGCATGCCTCATCCGGGCGATGTTGCTTGGCGGCGCAGTTCCAACGAGTTCCAACATCAGGACCGCGGCGGTATCGACCACAGCGGGCCGGATGATGCATCTGGTGCATGGAACATTTGTCCAGCATCTTATTTCAGAGGGATGAAACTTCAACTTGCATCCGGCGGCAGCCAGAAAAGCCGTTTGCCCCGGCGCGAACGAGTAACGAACTCCGAGCCGGTCGTGGAGGACATCTGCGGCCGTGCCGGTGTTGTTATGTATGCGATATGCGTATGAGTCCTCTCTCCGTGGATCCAAGGGCCATGAATCCTCCGTCCGACCGAGACCCCAACCCCAGCAGAGACCCGGCAACACAGTCGCCAGGGCCATGCATACCACTGCCCATCTTAAACAGTCGGATACTCTCCTCATATCATGTCACCTTATTGCACAATGATGACAGGTTTTATACAGCTTTGACAACCCGGAAGTCAAAGGTTTTTCATATTCCTGCTGCGATTCGGCAAGTTAGCCGCTCTCAGTCGGAGCGGAACCCCACATGAAGGCGCCCAAGAGATCCTTGCTGTCTGCATTCTTGACAGTGTGCCACAGTACTCCTCCAAGAAGCCCCCGAAATGGCGCCGAAGTCCGGTAGAACATACTGCGAATTCAGTTCAGCGTCTCCTACGGCCGGCAACGGTTTGCTTTGTCCGGCCCGATGGGATATTGTGATTTGGCTGGACGGCTATCCGAAAAATCCGTTCCTGCCTGATGCAATTCCAACGACTACCCTTGGTGTAGTTTCTCCGAGCGGTGGAATGTTCTGTCCGCCATTCCGGGTAGGAGGCAACCGATGAGGTCATCAAATGCCGTTGCACTAATCCTCCTGTTGATCTGGACGGCGAGTTCCCTGTTAGCCGTTGCAGAGGACCCGGGGGGGCAGCTCATTGAGGCGGTGAAATCAGGTGACGTGGAAAACACCCGCAGTTTGCTGGAGAAGGGGGCCGGCTCTGACGGGATTGACGAAGAACATCTGTCGCCGCTGTTCTGGGCGTCGGCGGCAGGTAACCTGGAGGTCGTGGATCTTCTGCTTCTTGCCGGCGCGGATGTGAACCGGAAGGTGCGATTCGGCAGCACAGCCTTGATCGCTGCAGCGTCATGGGGGCATGTGGCTGTAATCAAGCGACTCATTGCGGCCGGAGCAGACGTGAACGCTGTGAACGATCGGTTGATCTCCGCCCTAGGAATTGCGGCCCAGCGGGGAAAGCCCGACGCCGTGAAAATCCTACTTCTCAATGGTGCAACGGCCGGCCCGGCGGTCGAGGGGGGACCGGTTCCTCTCGTGACTGCGAGCAACTATGGCCGAACTGAAGTCGTAAGGCTCCTGTTGGAGAACGGAGCGGACATTCAGGCCCGCGATGAAGACGGGAGGACGGCTCTAATGGCCGCGTCATACCGCGGCCGGCCGGACACGGTGAAGCTTTTGTTGGAAATGGGCGCGGAAACGGACTTGCAGGACAGTTACGGTAACACGGCCCTGATCCTGGCCGCGACGACCGGACAGGAACAGATCATTCGGATGCTCTTGGGACAAGGAGCCAACCCTCATGTCAAGAACAACTCTGGGGATAACGCGCTCACGGTCGCTCGCAAAAGGGGGCGCACCGATGTGGTGAGACTTCTTCTTGACCGCTTCAATGAAGCCGATTCAGGAGAAACGCGTTTCCAAGGATCGGCCGAACAGTATGTCGAAGGGAAAAAGGAACCGATACAACGACCGTACAAGCCCCCCATCGCCACGCCTGACGTGGTCGTTTCCGGGCATCCGGAGAAGATCGCTCAGATTGTCGGCGAGTTTGACAGAGAACGAAAATGCCTGACCGAGAACCGGACCCTCACCCGCTATGGCCTTGCCGGAACGGATCTTGGGGTTCCCTTTTCGCACAACGGCCGGACCTATTTGCTGTTCGGGGACACGCTGGGAATCAATGGCGGGGATTGTATCGCTTACACGCCGGACATGAATCTCGAAGACGGTGTGCAACTCAACTTCATCGCGGACGAACGGGGCAGGTACAAGACCGTCGAGATCCCCGGCATAGGTCAGGGAGACATGGAAGTCCCCATTGAAGGGGTCAGTGTGAACGGAAGGATGTACACGTATCACACCACCGACTTCAGCACCAAGGCAGTAGTGGGCCGCAGTGTGGCGGCGGTCTCACGGGATGACGGCCGCACCTTCACTAACCTCTACGATTTGTCGATGAAGCGGTTCCTCAATGTTACCGTGGTCAAAATTGATCCGGGGCGATGGAAAGGACTACCCGATGCCGGCGGTCCGGCGATCCTGCTTTTCGGTTCGGGGGAGTGGCGCAAGTCCAATGTTTCATTGGCTTTTCAGCCTGCATCGGACATCGAGTCTAGTGGGGCCATCCGGTACTTCGCAGGGCTCGACGAAAGCGGCAAGCCCACCTGGAGCCGAGATGAAACGGCCGCGGTTCCCCTGTTTCACCAGTCGTGTGTGGGAGAGCTGTCGGCGTCATATCTCGAATGCCTGGACAGATGGATCCTGTTGTACAACTGCGATGAAAAGGGCAACGGGATCATCATGCGCACGGCAAAGGCTCCTTGGGGGCCGTGGTCAGAGCCTCAATGGCTCATTGGGCCCGGAATCAAGGGAGTGCTCCGCCAATTCATGCACCGAACCTGGAAGACAGAACAGTCTGATATCCTTCATGAACCGGGAAGGGAATACATGCACGGATTTGTTTACGGTCCTTACATTTTCGAGGATTTCACGGTCGGGAACAACGAGGCCGCGACCGTCTACTTTACGCTGTCAACATGGAACCCGTACACAGTGGTCTTGATGAAGGCAAGGCTGAAGAAGGTCGAGCCTTAGATCGCTGATTCTTGTCATGGTTAGAGATGCTGCACGAACAAGTGTCCGATTTCATGTGCCATTACCAAGACGGCCGGCGTTCACCATATGCAGCAGATTTTCTACCTTTCAGATGACTTGAGGGAAAACGAGGTGGCGGATTCCGGTTGTACTTGACCGGCCGGATATGGATAGAGTACATTATATCGCACTCAACTAAGGTATCAGTTCATTGGGACCGTCATAGATTACGGAAATCATGAAGGCCGGTGTCCTGCGGATCACTCGCCCGTCAGTGATTTCAGCCGGTCGTCGGCGTCCTCGTGAACCATTGCGAAGCCAAGTGCCGGTTACCGGTTTCCAGGTCCGGAAGCGTAGTGGTCGCCTGTTCCGGGAGCATGGCGAGGGACTGGTCGGCGATTTTTCCAGCACCCAAAGACCTTACCGCAATTGGGCGGGCGTTGAGGGACTTCACGGCAACCGGCAGCGAGTGTCCGCCCCAAGGAGGAAAGAGATGAAAAAGTTTGTTCTTCTTGTCGCGATTCTCTCGGTCTGCGTTGGAACTTCATGGGCAGATGTGCTGAACAGCAAGTTCGGGTTCCAAATGACCGTTCCGCCGAATCAATGGACGATCATAACTGCTGAAGAACTGAAGAAAAACCCAGACCTGCTGAATTTCGACAATCCCGCTTTCAAGAATACGGACAAGAAGCTGATCCAGGACATCACGTCCATGGTCGGCGCGGGGAGGATGGAGGTGCTGTTCCGCAAGATAACCGGACAAGTTCCTGCCTTCGTCGACAACGTAAACCTGTTTGTCCAAGCCCAACCCTTCCCTGGCACGGATTCGGAGATCAAAGAGATTTGTAACAGCCTTCCGGGTGCACTTTCGCAAGCACTTGGGAAAGCCATCAAGATCCACCAGTGCGGATCAACTCAAGTGAACGGCAAAAAGGCGGTCTATTTGGAATTCGATGGAGTAGTGGAAGGGACCACAAGCCTTCAATATCAGATCGAGTTGGCGCCGAATTCGGTCCTGGTTACCACCGCTACAGGCACGAATCAGAATGTGGCTCAGTTGAGGCAGGAGTTTCAAGACATGGTGAAATCCATTCGATAGTGCGCATCCGTTTGCGGAAGCGCCTGCACATACGGAGGGTTCCGCACTGGACGCTTGTACCTCGCGGCGCGGTAAGCCCCAGTGGCGACTGTTTACGACAATTTCATCCCAATCCGCCCGCTTTCCTGTGGAAACCTTGAACGCGGAGCAAACGGACGAGGAGAGACATGAAGAGAATCATTCCGTTGTTGGCCATTCTCGTTTTGTCCGTGACGGCGTCATACGCTCAAGTTTTCAGAAGCAAGTTCGGCTTTGAAATCGACGTCCCTCGGGATAAGTGGGTGATTGTTACGGCGGACCAACTGCAGACGAATCAGGACATGCTCAACTTCGGTCACGAGGGCTTCAGGAATGTTGACAAGAAGCTTCCGGAGGAGGTCATCAATCTGGTGCGGTCCGGAAGATCGGAGATCTTCTTCCGCAAGAGGCAGATACGCAGTCCCGCCGGCGTTGACAACATCAACGTATTCAAGAACATGGCTCGAATCCCTCAGACGCCGACCGAGTTCGACCAGGTGTGCAAAGGTCTTCCGATTGAACTCTCCAAGCTCTTTGGTAAGACCATCAAGACATACGAATGCGAAACAAGAAAGGTAGGGGGCAGGGACGCTTTGTATGCCGAATTCGACGGGATTCTGGAGGGCACAAAGAGCCTCCAATACCAGATTCAGTGGACACCCAATTTCGTGGTAGCATTCACTGCAACTTGTGGGGACGAGCAAGTTCCTGAAATGAGGAGAGAGTTCGACGAGATAGTCAACACCCTGCGCTAAGTGTTGGGTTTGAACGATCCCCCACGTTCTCCCCGAGTTGATCCAGCCGCTCCACAGCGGCCCCCCACAGGTTTTCTTCGCCCCATAGTTCTCATTTGCAGGAATCAAAGAATGCTGGACTTTCTCCCACCGGCCTGATAAGACGGTGAGCCGATCAGGGGCCGTGTCGGTCCCAAGGGAGGCTCCTAATGAACCCGACCAGTTCCGGTGATAAGGTCCGAAGCCGTTTTCGGGCCGGCTGTCTCAAGCTGTGCTTCTTGATCCTGACTGTCGCCGTAGTGTCGTTTGGATCGCTCAAAGCTCACGCGCTGTGGCTGCCCTGGGCCACGGATAAGGACAAGATCGAAAAGCGCCTCGGCGAAATCTGGGCAGCGTTGATTGCCAGGGATCGGCAACTTCTCAAGAGGATCATCGTAGGCGACGGTGTGGAACAGTTCATTGATCATGAACTCGATCAGATTCAAACCCTCAAGATCAAGAAATACGAAAGCAAAGTGAATAGTGTTCAGATAGACCGGGCGTCCGGCAGTTTTGCATTCGTGGACTTCGAGAGAACCGGCACAACAGAGGACGGCAAGAAGATCGTGAGCCGGTTCTTCAAAGCGTTCAAGAAGGTCGGCGAAGACTGGAAGCTCATGACCGGAGCTGAACGCAAGAAAACGAAAACACCGGCGGATTCAGCCGAGGCGGATCAGGCGTTTATAGAAAAGCTGCGCCGCGGCCGTTCGGGTCAATAGACCGGGAATTCTCAGGGCAAATGAAGGGAAGGCTGAAGGAGCGGAACAATCCATGAGCCAATCTTCCAGCGATTGCATCTTCTGCGGGATCGTCGGAGGGCGAGTGCCGGCGGACAAAGTGTACGAGGACGAATTCGTCGTCGGATTTTGGGACGCAAATCCAGTAAGACCAATACACATTCTTGTGGCCCCAAGAGAACACATTCCCACTCTTAACGACGTGCCGGCGGACAATCCGGTGCTCTCGCGCATAGGACAAGCCGCGGTGGCTATTGCCCGGAAACTGGGAGTTGCCGATTTCGGATACCGCCTGTTCATAAACGTGAACAAGGGCGGAAGGCAGGAGATCTTTCATCTGCACGCCCACCTCATTGCCCGCGCTGACGGGAAGGCCGTTTGATTCTGAACGCCGCGCATCAAGACCGGAGAAACCGCATGGAGGAGTGTGTCTTCTGCAAAATAGTCAACGGTAAGCTGCCCGCGGACAAGGTGTACGAGGACGATCAGGTCGTTGCCTTCTGGGACGCCAATCCCGTCACTCCGGTTCACATTCTTATCGTGCCTCGAAAACACATCCCTACCTTGAACGACATACCTGAAGATGACCATATCCTGGCACATATCGGGCATGTCGCGCGCAAAATCGCCCAAGATCATGGCGTTGCGGACGCTGGTTACCGCTTCTTCATCAACGTCAACCGAGAGGGCGGACAGGTCGTGTACCATCTGCATGCCCATGTTGCTGCAGGCCGCGGATTCGGCCAATACCTTATCGTCTTTGCAGTGGGTGTCGCCATGGTCTGGAGAAAGCTGGTCAGGTTGGTCACAGGAAAGAGGTGAGTACCGCTTCCGAGGGCCTTCTGCCTCCGGAGGTCGAGAGAGCATGTCAGGTATGCAATTCCGGACGAAAACCTCAAGCGGATCCTGCGGGAACGGTCGGACCTTCCTGCGGGGCTAACCTATTAAAATTAACAAGTTACTCCCTT
>DYLG01000116.1 GCA_020722215.1 Desulfomonile tiedjei | reverse complement strand
GCCTCCTGCCGCTTCGCGGCCTGGACGTATAACGTCCAGGCTACCCGGACCTGTTCCAATGCATCGTGCGACGATACAAGCATCTTCAAGGGTTGCGCCGAAGTCTCCTGGGTCCTCCCCAACAGATGAATCCGACGAATATTGCGATACTCGCACCAGACGCCCCTTTGACCCAAAGAGAAGTACGCGGAAAGCCCTGATGGCCTCTCACCGCGCCAGGTCCCATGCCCCAAGCCTGAGCCAGGGCGACATGGGTTCCCATGACCCGGGGATCTCATCGTATTCCGGCACGCGTTTGGGCCCTGCTGCCTCATGAGCCACAAACCCGAGGAGCGCGTGTTCCAAGGCCGCCGGATCCGGTCTCCATTCCGCAAAGTGGTCCTCTATGAATCGCGTGTGAGTCTCTCCGGCCTGGAAAGCCTTGGACGAAACAACATCCAGCAGAAACTCGATAGGGGTCTTCACCCCCAATATGACGCACTCCCGGAGAGCCCTGATCATTCGCGCACAGGCAAGGGGACGATCCTCGGCCCAGACCACCAGTTTGCCCAGGATCGGATCGTACTGCACCGGCACCTCGAACCCCGAATAGATCCCGTGATCATAGCGCACGCCAGGGCCTTCGGGAGACCTGGTGTACAGGATTTTGCCGGGCGACGGCATGAAGTTGTGCTCGGGATCTTCCGCGTATATGCGGCATTCGATTGCATGACCCTTGCGGGTAATGTCCTTCTGAGCAAAGGGCAGAGGCTGTCCGGCAGCTATCTCGAACTGGTGACGGACCAGATCGAGGCCGGTGGTGAGTTCCGTAATGGGATGCTCCACCTGCAAGCGAGTGTTCACCTCAAGGAAATAGAAAGCTCCGGAGCGATCCAGAAGGAACTCGACCGTTCCTGCGTTGACATAGCCTGCCGCGCGTGCCGCTGCTACGGCAGCCGCGCCCATTCGCTTCCTGAGATCGTCATCCAGGGCAGGGGAGGGCGTCTCCTCGATGATCTTCTGGTGTCTGCGCTGCACCGAGCATTCCCGCTCGAATAGGTGCACCACGTTGCCGTAGCGGTCAGCAAGGATCTGAAATTCCACATGTCTTGGCCGACCCAGGAATTTCTCGAGGTATATGGAACCATCCCCGAACGCGCTCAATGCCTCGCTGGTACACAGCTCGGCAGCTTCCCGGAGTTCTTTGGGATTCTCGACAGTGCGCATCCCTTTTCCGCCGCCGCCAAAAGCAGCTTTCACGACCACCGGGTATCCCATTTCGTCCGCTGCGGCTGCCAGCCGGTCAAAGTCCGCTTCGGATTCGGTCATCCCCGGAATGATGGGAACTTCGCTGCGGGCCATGATCGTCCTTGCCGTGGTCTTGTCCCCGAGATCGGCCATCACTGAAGCCGGAGGCCCCACGAATATCAGGCCTTCCTCCGAAACTCTGCGCGCAAATGCAGGATTCTCCGCGAGGAACCCGTATCCGGGATGAACTGCTTCCGCTCCGGTTTGTTTAGCCGCCGCGATGATCTTGTCCATATTCAGGTAAGAAGACAGGGGATCCGATTCGCCCAGGCAAACCGCCTCATCCGCTGTGAGCACGTGCAAGGCGGTGCTGTCTGCATCCGAATACACGGCTACCGTTCCGATTCCCATTTCCCTTGCGGTACGCATGATCCGAACCGCGATCTCGCCTCTGTTTGCAACGAGGATCTTCTTGAACATCAGTAAGATACCTACATGCGAAATGTGCCGTGGCCCTGAACCCGATCCGCCAGCGGCGCGTTAAGCGACACGGAGATCGCCAGACCGAGGACATCACGCGTCTTGGCGGGGTCTAGTATTCCGTCGTCCCAGAGCTGGGACGTGCTGTAATACGCGTTTCCTTCCTTCAAGGCCGACTCGATTATGGGTCCTCGAATCCCGTCCACGATCTCCTTGGGCAGAGGCGGTTTTCCCTCGCGGGCCAATTGGTCGTTCTTCACGGTCACAAGGACATCGGCAGCCTGCTCTCCGCCCATGACGCCGATCTGCGCGTTCGGCCACATCCAGAGGAATCTCGGCGAGTAGGCCCTCCCGCACATGCCGTAATTACCTGCGCCAAAGGATGCGCCCACGATGACGGTGAATTTCGGCACCGTTGCCGTAGCAACCGCGTTGACCATCTTGTGGCCGTCTTTGGTGATTCCGCCTCGCTCGTATTCACGACCGACGATGTAGCCTGCGATGTTCTGGAGGAATAACAGGGGAATACCCTGACGGTCACACAACTGGATGAACTGGGTTGCCTTGAGCGAGCTGTCTGAGAACAGCACGCCGTTGTTGCCCAGAATGCCCACTTGATACCCATGGATGTATGCCCATCCGCACACCAATGTGGGACCGTAAAGCGCTTTGAATTCGAGGAACTCGGAACCGTCGACCATCCTGGCTATGATCTCTCGAACGTCGTACGGCGTGGAAATGGAACGAGGCACTATTCCCCAGATTTCCTGCGGCTCATAAATGGGGTCTTTGGGAGGCCGTGTGGGGATTCTTGACTTCTCCTTCCTGGGCAGCAGTTCCACGATATCACGAATGATTTCCATGGCCTCCGCGTCGTCGTTGGCGAAGTAATCCGATACGCCCGATTCCCGGCAATGCAGCATCGCACCGCCCAGTTCCTCGGCAGTCACGTCCTCGCCCGTTGCAGCCTTAACCAGCGGCGGGCCACCAAGGAAAATGGCTCCAGTGCCTTTCACGTGAACCACGTGATCGGACATCGCGGGGATATAGGCGCCCCCGGCCGTGCACAGACCCAGCACCGCGGTGATCTGAGGGAGGTTCATCTTGGACATGATCGCCTGGTTATAGAATATGCGACCGCCATCATCCGCGTCGGGGAAGATCTCCGACTGCAGAGGCAGGAAGGCTCCGCCTGAATCCACGAGCGTTACAGTAGGGAGGTGATTCTCCATCGCAATGGTCTGCAGGCGGAGACCCTTCTTCACCCCCAGGGGATAGATAGTGCCGCCTTTGATCATCGGGTCATTGGCGTTCACGACCACTTCGCGGCCGTGGATCAGGCCTATTCCGGCCCGGCTCCCAGCCGCGTGGACTTTCTTGTCGTACAGACCTCGGGCCGCAAGCGGAGCGATCTCCAGCCAGGGAGTGTTTCTGTCGAGCAGCTTGTCCAGGCGTTGCTGAACGGTGAGTTTCCCCAGTTCCGCATTCCGCTTCAAAGCCTTTTCCGAACGGTCTTCCCGAGCGATTCTCAGTTCTTCCCTGAGTTCGGAAACCATCTTTTCCATGGCCGCGTAATTGGCCTTGAACTCGTCGCTGTTCTTGTCTATTCGACTCTCAATGACTTCCATGAGCCTGCACCTGGTATCGTCTCAATTGATCGGCCGCGATTGCCATGCGGGCCACCTCGGACGTGGTCCCGCCAAGCGCAGCGAGTTTCGCATCCCGATAGGCTCGCTCAACCGGGTTCCCTGAAACATAGCCCGCACCGGCCATTATCTGCATGGCCATGATCGCTGTCTGCTCAGCAGCCTCGGAACTGAAGACCTTGGCACAGCGGAGAACAGTGGCAGCTTCCGGGTCTCCCACGGATAGAAGCCAGCCTGCCCGGTACGCCAGGAGTTTGGAAGAATGGGAAAGGGTGAGCATGTCCGCAAGCTTGAACCTGACCTCCTGATACTTAACGATCTGCTTGCCGCCGCGTACGTGTGACTGAGCATAGTTCTTCGAGAAGGCAACCGTCCTCTCGATTAGCCCAACCGAGGCCATGGTGAGAACCAGGTCCTGCATTGTCGCCAGGAAATCCAGATGGCGTCGGTCCTCAAAAGGTCCCATCACATGAGAGCCGGGCACTTCCGCCTTGTCCAGGTCCAATGCGGACACTGCAATTCCGTTGTACCCCACGGTGCTCAACCTGGGTCCCACGTGGACTCCTCGCTGATCGCCGCGGACCAGGAAAACGGCCGGGCTGCCCTGAATCTCGCCGGTAACTGCGATCCAGTCGGCAATGGGTCCGTTTGTCATATAGCTCTTCTTGCCGGTAACGAGGAATCCGTCGCCCCTTGCAACGCCGTATGTGAGCGCAGCGGCAGGAGAATCCCGCTCTTCAGGTTCGGAGACGGCAACAGCAGCGATGGTTTCTCCTCGGGCAAGCGGATCGAGAATCTGACCGAGCGCCTGAGGATTCCCGAACCCCCTCAGAAGACCTCCGAACAGCCGCGCAGAAGACTCCACGGCCAGGAAAAGGGAGTTCGACCGAACGGCAAGCCGTTCCTGGCCGGCTATGAGAGTCATGATCTCTCCCTTTGCTTTCGGACCCAGGGCAAGACCCAAGTAGCCGGTTCCTGGGAGTTTTTTCAAGAATGAGAGGGTAGTGCGCCGCATCTCATCAAGGTCGGCATGTTCCAATGCCTCAAGTTGGGAAACGCATTCCGCGCCGAAAACAGCGGACACCTTGGATGCCAGTTCAGCTTCCTCTCTTGTCCAATCGAAGTTCATTCGCAGTACCCCTCACATCAACCGAGAGATGAGAACTTTCTGAATATCGGAGGTTCCTCCTCCAAGAGGAGCCAGCCGGCCGTCCCGGAAGGCGCGCTCCACGTCATACTCGTGGCAATAGCCGTATCCGCCGAATACCTGGACCGCATCACTGGTTGGTTTGAGCGACCAATCTCCAATGAACAGTTTGGCCACGGCGGCTTCGAGATGGTTCAGCGGCCTGCCCTGATCCTTGCACCACGCGATTCGATAGACCAGCGGCCGCGCGGCCTCAAGAAAGATCTTTATGTCCGCTATCTTGTGACGGATAGCCTGAAAGCTTGCGATGGGTCTTCCGAACTGTTCCCTTTCCTGAGCGTACTTGCTGCACCGTTCAATCAGGTACGAAGCGGCTCCCACAAAGGGCGCCAACAAAGTGCTGCGATCCCATTCCACGGTCTGCATGGCCATGAGGAACCCCGCTCCCTCCCTGCCCAAGAGGTTTTCCTTCGGGATTTCGCAGTCGTCGAAAATCAGTTCCGATGTGGGCGACGCACGGACCCCCATCTTGATGAGATTCCGGCCTACGGAAAAGCCTGGGCTTCCTTTTTCTACGATGAATGCCGAGATTCCCATTTGCGCTGCCGACGTATCCGTTTTCGCATAGATCACGGCAACATCCGCAATCGCGCCGTTGGTTATGAACATCTTGCTGCCGTTAAGGACCCAGCGATCTCCTCTCTTCTCAGCCCTCGTCCTCAGAGAAGCTACGTCCGAGCCCGCGCTCGGTTCGGTGAGTCCCATGCACCCGACCCATTCCCCTTTGGCCAGCTTGGGGATGTACTTCCTCCGTTGCTCGTCAGTGCCGTGGCTGAAAATGGTGTCCGCACAGAGGTAAGTATGTGCGCCGTAGCTCAAGGCGAGCCCTCCGTCAACTCCCGCCTCTCCCAGTGCTTCC
The DNA here is from genome assembly GCA_020722215.1 of Desulfomonile tiedjei. GTDB lineage: Bacteria > Desulfobacterota > Desulfomonilia > Desulfomonilales > Desulfomonilaceae > DYLG01. Next base: position 7,402 of record DYLG01000116.1, on the reverse strand, counting down.
GCTGCCAGAACGGAAGTAAGGACGTCAGCGCCGCTGCCGCCCAATTCCTCCGGGAAGTGGAGCCCCAAGATGCCGAATTCTCCGAGCTTTTTCCAGGCTTCCCAATCGAATTCCGACCTGAGATCGAATTCCTGCGCCCTAGGAGCCAACTCCTTTCGCGCAAACCTGAGAACCTGCTCCTTAAACATGCGCTGTTCGTCGGTGAGGGAAAAATCCATGAGTAATACCTCGTTCAGTCTTGGCCGCTCGCACTGGCTCCATAGAAAAAGACATCCAGAATGCCGCGGGCTATTCGTTTGCGCTGTTCTCGGCCCTTCAAGAGCTGTTCGCCCATCACCATGGTGGAGATGAAACCCTCCAAGGCTCCAAGAAATATATAAGTGAGATACCGGGGCTTCACATCCTTTCTCAAGGTCCCGAGGTCCTGGGCGCCTGCCATGATCCGTTCGGTCCGGTCGAAAAATCTGGTGAAGAACTCCAGTCGCGCGGGCGTGAGATTAGCCGTGGATCTGGAGATCTCAGCGATGAACACGTGAACGAGATTTGGCCGGCGCTCGTAAAGGTCGAGAAAGTAGTTGACTATCATAGCCAGGCGGTCGTCAATGGATGCCGGTTGAGACTCGCACTGATCCATCATGGCATACAGCCCGTCCCACCATTCTTTGGAGATGGCGTCAAAGAGATCCGCCTTGCTCCCGAAATAGTGATACACAAGGCCGTACGAGATCCCTGCGTGACGGGCGATATCGACTATTCTTGCCTGGTGGAATCCCTTTTCGCGAATGACAGAGCATGCGGCTTCGAATATCGCGGCCTGCTTTTCTTTCTTGTGGTCCATGGAGTGAGGATCTTGGAGCATGGAGAATGGTTAGCAGGCATTGATTGATTTGTCAATCAATTATTGCGCTTTTGACAACGATTGACCCTTGCACCGAACTCCTGCATGCCAACGCCGCGCACGCTTCCCAGCCTGCGGTTCCGGCAGCCTTCGATGAGACAGGCCGGCAAGCCTCTGTGGGAAAAGTGAATGGAGGCGAAATCCGAAAAATATTTGTGGCCCAACCAGCTTGTCTCGTGTTAAAAAGAAGCTTTTGGCATTTGTCCTGGTGCGCGCACCATGACACTTGACTGGTGACACGATTCGCCATAGAATATCGGCGACTTGATTGGATAACCTAATGTCCGGTGGCTCATGACCCAACCGAACCCCACAATCAGCACATCTCCTGACCAGCGCGCCCGAATTCTTATCGAAGCGCTCCCCTACCTCCGCATGTTTCAGGGGAAGCGCATCGTCATCAAGTACGGCGGAAGCGCCATGACCGATCAATCGCTCAAGGAGAGTTTCGCTGAGGACGTGGTACTTCTCAGCTTCGTGGGGATCAAGCCGATCATAGTTCATGGCGGCGGTCCCCAGATAGGGGAACTGCTCAAGAAGGTCGGCAAGGAGAGCCGGTTTGTCAAAGGCTTGCGGGTCACGGACGCGGAGACCATGGATGTGGTGGAAATGGTCCTCGTCGCGTCGGTCAATAAGGACGTGGTGTCTTTGATCAACAGTCAGGGAGGCCGCGCGGTCGGCATCTCGGGACGTGACGGGCCTCTGATCAAGGCTCGAAAGGCGCGGCCGGCGAAACTTGCCGATATGGATGTGGATCTGGGACTGGTTGGCGACGTGGACTCAATCGACCCCACGTTGATCGATTCCCTGGAACAACAGGGGTTCATTCCGGTTGTTGCCCCCGTGGGTTCGGGTCCGGGCGGAAAGCCGTACAACATCAACGCGGATACCGCCGCGGGAGCACTCGCAGCAGCGGTGGGAGCGGATAAGTTCATTCTACTGACCGATGTACAGGGCGTTCTTGATTCCCTGGGGGAGTTGATCTCAAGCCTGTCCGAAGACCAAGCGGAAGAGTTGATCGAAAACGGCACGGCAGCCGGCGGGATGATACCCAAGTTGAAGTGCTGCCTCGGCGCCCTGAGGGGCGGGGTTCCGAAAGCACACATTATCGACGGCAGAGTTTCCCATGCCCTGATCCTGGAGATACTCTCCGACGAGGGCATCGGAACGGAGATCGTCCGGGAAAAGGCGCCCGGCATTTGAGGAACCCGGGCCGTGGATCCGCTCGGCGCGGAGTTAGCGGGCGCTATGTGGAAGATTGTCCGGAGCGACGGCGTTGTCCGGCTTAGCTCCTGATGGCTCATACGAGGGTTATTGACGGAAAAGGCCCTTGCCGACCCGATTTTCGCACATCAACCATTCCGGAAGGATGAAAGCGTGGATTCCAAAGACTTCATTTCCATGAACAACCGGTACGTTTTCAACACGTACGGCCGAACGCCGATAATGCTTGTCCGGGGCAGCGGGTGCCGCGTTTGGGACAGCGAAGGCAGAGACTATCTCGACTTCGTAGCAGGCATCGCAGCTTGCACTCTGGGACACGGGCATCCCGCACTTTCCAAGGCCATCGCGGATCAGGCCGCCAAACTGATTCACGTGTCCAACCTGTTCCACATAGAGCCCCAAATCCGCATGGCAAAACTCCTGGTGGACAACTCCTTTGCAGACAAGGCCTTCTTCTGCAATTCCGGAGCGGAAGCCAACGAGGGAGCGATAAAGCTCGTTCGAAAATACTTCCACGACCGGGGCGAACACGGTCGGTACCATGTAGTCACAATGGAGAACTCGTTCCACGGCCGAACCCTGGCCACGCTGGCAGCTACAGGCCAGACCAAGTACAGAAAGGGATTCGAGCCTGAAGTGCCTGGTTTCTCACATGTGCCCTTCGGTGATCCGGCCGCTCTGGAAAATGCCCTGACCCCCAATACTGCCGCAGTGCTCGTGGAACCCATTCAGGGAGAGGGCGGCGTAAGGATGCCTCCTCCCGGCTACTTTGAGGAAGTGAGGAACCTCTGCTCCGCCCGCGGCTGCCTGCTGGTGCTGGACGAGGTACAGACGGGCATGGGAAGAACGGGCAAGCTTTTTGCCCACGAGAACTTCGGAATTACCCCGGACATAATGACCCTGGCCAAAGGCATGGCGGGAGGTGTCCCGATGGGCGCGATTCTTGCCGTGGACGGTGTTGCCAAGGCCTTTGCGCCGGGGACCCACGCCGCCACCTTCGGAGGGAATCCTCTGGCATCGGCAGCGGGGGTCACCGTCATGGAAACGCTTCTTTCGGATGGCTTCCTCAAAGAAGTGGAGGAAAAGGGCAACTACCTGCGAGCCCGGCTTGAACAATTGGCGGACAAACATGAGACCATCCGGGAAGTCCGGGGCTTGGGGCTTATGCAGGCGATACAATTGGAATCGCCCTGTGCGGAGCACTCGGCAGCTGTGCGGGAGAGAGGCGTGCTTCTGAACTGTACCGCTGAGAACGTGCTGAGGTTCATTCCGCCGCTCATCGTCAGCCGTGAAGAGATAGATGAAATGATCGCAGCGCTCGATGCTGTGCTTGATAGTGCCGGGAGAACCTGACTGTGCGAAAGAAGAGAGATTTCCTGACGTTGACTGACTTCACCGCTGGGGAGCTTCTTGGTGTTCTCGGGCGCGCTGGTGAAATTAAGAAGGGTATCCCGGGCCGCGGGCCGGCCAGACCTCTTGGGGGACGATGCATCGGCATGCTGTTCGAGAAACCTTCTACTCGAACCAGGGTTTCTTTTGAAGTAGGGATCACCCAGTTAGGAGGCACACCCCTGTTCCTCGGCCTGAACCAGATGCAATTAGGGAGAGGGGAACTCCTAAAGGATACGGCTCGCGTGCTTTCCCGGTATCTGGACGGGTTGGTTGTTCGTACTTTTGGACACGATCGCCTGGAAGAACTGGCAAAGTGGTCGTCCATTCCGGTGATAAACGGCTTGACCGATCTTTGCCATCCGTGTCAGGTATTGGCAGATCTCCTTACGCTTCAGGATGCGGGTCTGGACATCACCAAGATGAATGCCGCATGGATAGGTGACGGCAACAATATGGCCAATTCGTGGATCAGCGCAGCCGGCCTGCTCGGATTCAGGCTGGCATTGGCGTGTCCTCAAGGATACGAGCCTTCGGTACATGCGGACGGGCACAATGTGCTGTTGACAAGAGACCCCTTTGAGGCAGTCCGCGACGCGGATGCGGTGTCCACGGACGTGTGGGCATCCATGGGGCAGGAGGAAGAAGCCGAAGAGAGAAAGGGCGTTTTCAGGGGATATCAGGTGAATCGGCAACTCATCGCGGCCGCGAGGGACGGCGTTCGTATTCTCCACTGTCTGCCGGCTCATCGCGGTGAAGAGATAACCGACGATGTGCTGGAATCGGAGAATTCGCTCGTGTGGGATCAGGCCGAGAACAGGCTTCATGTGCAAAAGGCCGTGCTGGAATTGCTTTTCATGTGAAGATAGGGAGTTAATCGTGGAAATGATTCCGGAGGATTCGTGAAGGGAAAAAAGGTCAGGAGAATAGTATTGGCATACTCGGGAGGACTTGACACCTCCGTGATACTGCACTGGCTGATAGACGTGTATCAATGCCCCGTCTCGGCATTCGCCGCGGACGTGGGACAGGGAGAGGAACTGAATCCGCTCGAAGAGAAGGCGCTCAGTGCCGGAGCGGATTCGATCCGGATAAAGGATCTCCGGGAGGAGTTCGTCCGGGATTACGTTTTTCCCATGTTTCGGGCAAATGCCGTTTACGAGGGCAGCTATCTGCTAGGCACGTCCATAGCCCGGCCGTGCATCGCGAAGGCCCAGATGGAATATGCGCAGGAGCTGGGTGCGGACGCTGTTTCTCACGGAGCCACGGGCAAAGGCAACGACCAGGTGCGGTTCGAGCTGGCATACTTGTCTTTTGATCCTCATATGAAAGTCATTGCCCCCTGGCGAATCTGGGATATGCGATCCCGTTCGGATTTGATCGAATACGCCCGGAAGAACGGGATTAAGGTGACTTCCACAGCGGAGAAGCCGTACAGCATGGACCGAAATCTTCTCCACCTGAGCTTCGAGGGCGGAATTCTCGAGGATCCATGGGCAGAACCGCCGGCGGATATGTACCTGCTCACCGAGGATCCGACAAAAGCGCCCGACAAGCCGGAGCAGGTTATAATCTCGTTCGAGCGGGGCGATCCCATGGCGATCGACGGTGAGGCCCTTTCCCCTGCTAATCTTCTGGAGCGTCTCAATAGAATCGCAGGCCGCAACGGCGTTGGCCGTACGGACATAGTGGAGAACCGATACGTAGGAATGAAGAGCAGGGGCGTTTACGAGACACCCGGCGGTACGGTTCTGTTGGCGGCTCGCAGGGCGCTGGAATCCATTACTCTGGACAGGGAAGTGGCGCATCTCAAGGACGAACTGATGCCCAGGTATGCGTCGCTCGTTTACAACGGGTACTGGTTCTCACCGGAGCGCAAGATGCTCCAAGCAGCAGTTGACGAGGCTTCCTCAGTGGTCTCGGGAGATGTGAGGCTAAAGCTGTACAAGGGAAGCGTGACCGTCACCGGCAGGCGATCCCAAAGATCCCTGTACGACGAGCGTTTTGCCACTTTTGAGGCGGACGAGGTTTACTCCCAAGCGGATGCAGGGGGATTCATCCGACTCAATGCCCTGCGCCTGCGGATCCGGTCACTTATTGGACTCACGCCATAAGTACGGCTTCTCAAGAATACGGTCGCGGATTGCGCACGGTGACCCGACGGATTCGGCGGGCATAGCCCGCCCTACCAGTCTCCCGGCCGGCTCTGGTGTAGGCGGCCGTCGGGCTCCGACCGACGGAAATGACGGGCAAGATGCCCGTCCCACCAGTGTCCGGATGCCCCGAAGGGCCATACTTTGAGTAGCCCCGCGTTCCGCGGGATTTCAACCCACGGTTATCGGGGTCGGCATAATGGGGCACGACCCCTGAAAGGGTTCACCAATGATCCTCCACGGGATCCATGCGAAACGCGGGATACATGAAAGAACCGGAAGACAAGACCACATCGGACGGAATACGCAAGGGACGCTTCACTGAAGCGATGGACCCTGCGTTTGCCCGGTTCAACGCGTCCATTTCCTTTGACAGGAGACTGTACGAGGAAGACATCAAAGGGAGCATAGCTCATGTGCGCATGCTGGGCCGACAAGGGATAATCACAGCGGAAGACGCCCGGAAGATCGAACAAGGGCTCGAACAGGTGCTCCAGGACATACGTGATCAAAGGATTGAGTTCAAAGAGGAATTGGAAGACATTCACATCAACATCGAGGAGGCCCTGAGAAAACGAATAGGAGAGACGGCCGGAAAACTGCACACGGCACGGAGTCGCAATGATCAGGTGGCGTTGGACATTCGCATGTACGTGCTGAAGCAATGCGACCTGGTTGGTCGGGATCTGGCCCGTTTGATGAGCGTCCTTGCAGACTCGGCGGAACGGAACCTTGCGATCATCCTGCCGGGGTACACCCACCTTCAGCGCGCTCAGCCGGTGCTCTTGGCTCATCACCTTATGGCGTATTTTCAGATGTTTCGGCGAGATTGGGAACGATTCAGGGACTCGACTGCTCGTACAGACGAGATGCCTTTAGGTTCCGCGGCACTGGCCGGGACAACATTCGACATAGACAGGCAATTCGTGGCGGAAGAGTTGGGTTTTTCACGGGTTACGGCCAATTCCATGGATGCTGTTTCGGACAGGGACTTCGTGGCTGAGTTCATTTTCAACTCATCCATGCTCATGATGCACTTATCTCGTCTTGCGGAGGAACTGATCATGTGGTCCTCCCAGGAGTTCAATTTCTGTAATTTGCCCGACGCGTTTTGCTCCGGTTCCAGCATTATGCCCCAGAAGAGGAACCCCGACGCGTGCGAACTCATACGAGGCAAGACCGGCAGAGTCTATGGGGACCTTGTATCCCTGATGACCACGTTGAAGGCCTTGCCCATGACGTACAACAAGGATCTTCAGGAGGACAAGGAGCCCCTTTTCGATGCTGTTGACACGGTGAGGGGTTGTCTGGCCATAATGTCCGGGATGTTGCCCGAAGTGACATTCAACGGCCCAAGGATTATGCAAGCCGCGTCGGATCCTTCCTTGGCCGCGACGGATCTTGCGGACAAGCTGGCGAGTAAGGGCAAGCCTTTCAGAGAGGCCCATGAACTGGTCGGCGCCCTGATACGGCGCAAGGCCGAAGGGATAGCGCCCTCGGAACCGGAAGAAGAGGTTCCCACTCCCCGACAGATGGTGGAAGCCCGGCGGCACACGGGCGGCACCGCGTCCGTAAGTGTCACGGAACAGATCGCTGAGGCGAGGGCATTCCTGGATCAGGCCCGGGTTGGAAAGCCGGAGGTGGCCGGGGACTGAAGCAAGGCACGGGAGAAAGCCATTGAGAAGATTGAGGGCCGGCGCAGTCATTCTTGCTGTCTCGTGTCTTCTCTCGGCGTGCG